>NZ_JAPCJC010000002.1:93028-424501 GCF_027707805.1 Aeromonas sp. QDB20
GCCGAGGGTTCTCACCCTCCCTCTTCGAGATGAGCTGATAATTCTTCCCCAAAGCAAAAAACCGACCATCAGGTCGGTTTTTTAAAATTTGGCGGTGAGGGAGGGATGATTCACCACTGCGTGGCTCACCCCTTCGGGGCGGCCTGCGGCCGTTCATCGCAGCAAGCTGCTCTGCTCGAACCCGGCGAGGGTTCTCACCCTCCCTCTTCGAGATGAGCTGATAATTCTTCCCCAAAGCAAAAAACCGACCATCAGGTCGGTTCTTTAAATTTGGCGGTGAGGGAGGGATTCGAACCCTCGATACGTTGCCGTATACACACTTTCCAGGCGTGCTCCTTCAGCCACTCGGACACCTCACCAAATTTTGGTCTGTTGTTTAACGTGCTCAGCCAGCACGTCGTTCGTTGCGCCGTTGCGCTGGAACGGGGCGTAATTTAGGGGAAAGGGCTGCCGGGGTCAACCACTTTTCCCCTTATTTTTCATAATCTTTATCGAATGCCTATCCCTTGAACAGAATGCCGGTTTTTTAATCCTGTTCAGGGCTTGTCGAGGATGATCAGGCTGTCCGGCAGCTCGTTCTGGTCCCGGGTGGCGGGGAAGGCGTCGGTCAGAATGGCGCTGGTCCGCTCGATGCACTCGAGGAAACCCTGTTCCACCTCCTTGTTGCGCACCCGGCGGGTGAAGTCATCGATGATCTCCTGCCACTGGGCGTTATCGATGTGCTGGGCGATGCCGTCATCCACCAGGATCTCCACGTAGTGCTCGGCCACCGAGACGAAGATCAGCACCCCGAGCCGATCCCGGGTGCGGTGCAGCCCTTGCTCGACAAACTGCAGGCGTGCCATCAGGGCTGCCCTGTGCTGGCGCACCTGTTTCGGGATCAGGTACATCTTGATAGGGGTCCAGTGGAACAGGATGCTCAACACCAGCCAGACCGACCACTGCACCAGCAGGATCTCGTACCAGCCGAGCCAGAAGCCGAGCTCGAACACCAGCAGGGGTGTCAGCATGGCCAGCAGGGCCGCCCACAGGGTGGGGATGTAGCGATAGCCGTCGCTGGCGGGGGCCAGCACGGTCACCAGCTCGGCATCGGTTGCCTGTTCCGCCTGTTTGACCCTGGCCTGCAACGTGTGAAAGAACTGTTTCGAAATCATGTGTCGTCTCTTAATCCCTGTTACCAACCACCGGAAGCGCCGCCGCCACCAAAACTGCCGCCCCCTCCGCTGAAACCACCGCCACCACCAAAGCCGCCGCCGGAGCGACCGGCACCGAAGCCACCGGCGAGGTAAGCTGCACGACGCCGGCCACCTCGACCACCGCCGCCGCCACCGCCACGCAGGTTGTGCAGCACGATCATCACAATCACCATCAGGATGAACAGCCAGGGGCCGCCCAGCTTGTCCTTGCTGGCGTTGTCTACCGGTTTGTACTCGCCCGCCAGCGCCTGCATGATCGCCTGGCTGCCAGCCACCACCCCGGCCACCATGTCGCCGCGCTTGAACGCGGGCAGGATCCGGGTCTGGATGATGTTGGCGGCGATGGCGTCGGGCAGGGCCCCTTCCAGTCCGTAGCCCACTTCGATGCGCACCTTGCGCTCATCCTGGGCGATCAAGAGCAGTACGCCGTTGTCTTTGCCTTTCTGACCGATCCCCCAGTGGCGGCCGAGCTGATAGCCGTACTCTTCGATGGTATCACCCGCCAGCGTGTCGATGGAGACCACCACCAGCTGGATACCGCTGCGCTTCTCGAACGCCGCCAGCTGCTGGGTGAGCTGGTGGGCCTGCTTGCGGGACATCAGGTTGGCCTCGTCCACCACCCGTCCGCTCAGGGCGGGGAAGGTGGGGGCGGCGGACACCACCGCCGTCCACAACAGCAGGCAGGGCAGCAGGGCACGGATCACGTGGTTCATTGGAAGCTGACCTTGGGCGCCTCATCGGCACCGGGCTTGGCGCTGAACGTGGGTTTGGCCTCCAGATCCGAGTAGAGCAGCTTGGACCAGATGACACCCGGGAAGGTGCGGATCTCGGTATTGAATTGGCGTACCGCCTCTATGTAATCGCGCCGGGCCACCGAGATGCGGTTCTCGGTGCCTTCCAGCTGGGCCTGCAGGGTGAGGAACTGCTGATCGGCCTTGAGCTCGGGATAGCGTTCGACCACCACCATCAAGCGGGAGAGGGCGCCGGAGAGCTGGTTCTGGGCCGCTTCAAACTCCTTGAGCTGGGCAGGATCGCTCACCTGCAGGCTGCCGACCCGGGCTCTGGCATCGGTCACCGCCTTGAGGGTCTCCTGCTCGTGGCTGGCGTAGCCCTTGACGGTGGCCACCAGATTGGGGACCAGATCGGCGCGGCGCTGATACTGGTTCTCGACCTGGCCCCAGCTCGCCTTGACCTGCTCATCCAGGGTGGGAATGTTGTTCATGCCGCAACCGGTCAGGCCCAGCAGCAGCGTCAGGGTCAACAGGGCGCGGGTTGCCCGTTGCCAGAGTGAAGTGCCCATCTTGTTGTTCTCCATTGATATTTTTTACAGATAACGGTTCACCATACCAGCTTGTGGTCAACCGCCACAACGGGCGGGCAGCCTGGGTTTGTGATAAGCCATCGAAACCTTGGGCAACTGCGGCTTGTCCTTGAGCCAGGAGGCCAGCTCGGCACCGCAGCCGTTGCCGGGCGGGATCGGGGCCTGGGGTTGGCAATCCGGGCTGTCGGCCGGGCAGCGCAGGCGCACATGAAAGTGGCTGAAGTGGCCGACCCAGGGACGCAGCTTGCCGACCCAGGGCTCATCGGCCGCCCGTTTGCATACCTCGGCCTTGAGCACAGGGTTGATGAAGATGCGGGCCACCTCGGGCTTGCTGGCCGCCAGGCGCAGCAGATTGAGCTGCTGAGGGCCGAAGCGTCCGGGCAGTACCCGGTAGCTGGGTTCGTCGATCAGCGCCCACTCCTTGGGGGCATCCTGCTCCCAGCGAGAGATGGGCTGGTTGGCCATGCGAAACCAGATGTCGGCATCGAGGCCGGTCTGATGGCTGCGATGGCCGGAGGTGAACGGGCCGCCGCGGGCCATGGCGAGATCGGCAATGTAGAGATCCGGCATGCCGGCCATGCGGGTCTGGTTAGCCAGGGTGGTGAGGTAGGCGATGAGTTCGGGGTGGCCGTAGTAGCGCAGTCGTTTGGTGCGGATCACCTGATAGCCGGGGCCGCTCAGCGGCAGCGCCACTCCATTTTTGAGGCAGCCGGCGGCGTAGCCGCCAATGGCCTCGGCCTGGCGGGGGTGAGGTTCGGCAAGAAAGGCACTGGCCATGAAGAGCAGGGTGGTGGCAAGCATGAGACTCCCGACAAGCGTGCAAATGGACTCAGATGGAGGGAATCATATCAAGAGTGCGGCGAAGCCGTCATCCAGCTGGCGGCACGGGTTGCATCCTGCGGGGCGGCTCGCGCACAATGCGCGACAAAAATGGCGCGCCCAAGCGTCTATGGACAAGGAGAGATGAATGAAGGTCAGTGAGCTGGTGAACAAAACGGGGCTGGTCTGGCTGATGCCCCCCGCCCGCCGTTTCTATCCGGTGATGGCGGTTTTGCTGCTGGCGAGCCTGCTCACCGTGCTGGCCGCCATCGGTCTGGGTTACCCACAGATGGGGCTGCTGCCCTGGGTCGGGCTGGTGTTCGGCGGTATCGTGCTGCTGATGATGGTGCTGCCTCGCAGTTGGCAGCGCTGGCGGCTGGCGGAGCTGGCCTGGGACGAGACCCACCTCTATCTGCTCAATGGCAGCAACGATCAGGCGCTGGCGCTGCCCAGGGCAGCATTGGTCGGGGTCGAGCGGGATCGCAAGGTGGGCCACGATGGTCAGTGGCTGGCCTTCAGCCTGGATCTGGCGCTCGATGAAGAGCAACTGGCCGCCGCCATCGCGCTGATGGGGCTCGGCCGCGAGGGAACCCACGCCGTGGCACCCGGTATCTATCGTTTCGGCTTTAAGCGGGCCTGGCATGGCCGGCGTACGCTGCAGGGGCTGCTGGACGCCCTGCTCCCCATATGAGCTGACTATTTTCTCGACAATCCTTGCCAAAGCTCAGATACTGCCAGTGACTCGAATTGATCTTGTCCGCTCTGTTCGCCCAACAGATCAATGAGTTGAGTAAACGGAGCGGGGAAGTGCCCGGACACGACGTCCCGGCAGGTCCGGCATGGGGGGTGTGCCCTTACCTTTGTGTTGGTGATTGGATAGAGAAGGCACCTTGAATCGAGAGTGGATGGCATGAAGATTTACGTAGGTAATCTGTCGTACCGGATGACGGCCGACGAACTGAAAAGCGTGTTCAGCCAATTTGGGCAGGTAGACAAGGTCGATATCATCATCGATCGCGATACCGGTCAGTCCAAGGGGTTTGGCTTCATTGAAATGCCTGTCAATGGCGAGGCCGAAAAAGCCATCGCCGGTTTGCATGGCACCGAGATTGGTGGCCGTACCATTACGGTCAACCAGGCCAAACCGAAGACAGATGCACCACGTGGTCGCCCCCAGCGTCATCGCTGAGCTGCCTCGATAACGCAAAACGGCATGGGTTTCCCCATGCCGTTTTTGTTTGCGCCTCTGGCCGGTTCGTCAGGGCACGTCGTAGCCGAGCGCCGCCTTGCGGATGCGGAACCACTGCTGACGGCTGAGGACTATGGACTGGGAGGCCACGGCGGCGGCGATCCGCTCCCGCTTGCCGGAGCCTATCAGCGGCAGTGGCTGGCTTGGCAGCATCATGACCCAGGCATAGACCACCTGCTCGATCTGCTCGGCGCCCACCTCATGGCGGATCTGCTCGAGCTCGGCGCGCAGCGGGGCATATTCGGGGGCCTGGAACAGGCGTCCCCCCCCGAGGCAGGACCAGGCCATCGGCTTGATGCGCAGCTGCTGGCACTGATCCAGGGTGCCGTCCAGGGTGGTGCTCTGATTGAGCGGCGAGATCTCCAGCTGGTTGGTCACCAGCGGGAAGGGCAGGCGTGACTGCAGCAGCTCGAACTGACGGGCAGTGAAGTTGGAGACGCCGGCATGCTTGATCTTGCCCGCCTGCTTGAGGGTGATGAAGGCGTCGGCCACCTCGTCGGCATCCATCAGGGGATCCGGGCGGTGGATCAGCAGCAGATCCAGGTGATCGGTGCCGAGCTTTTGCAGAGAGGCCTCGGCGCTGGCGATGATGTGCGCCTTGCCGGTGTTGTAGTGATTCAGCGCGTGCTCCGGCTTGGCGGTGAGGGCGATGCCGCACTTGCTGACGATCTCCATCCGGTTGCGCAGGGAGGGGTCAAGGCGCAGCGCCTCGCCGAAGGCCTGCTCGCACTGGTAGCCGCCATAGATGTCGGCGTGATCGATGGTGGTGACCCCCAGATCCAGGTGGTACTTCATCAGATCCAGCAGGGCGCTCGGGGAGAGCTGCCACTCCATCAGGCGCCAGTAGCCCATGATGAGACGGGAGAAGGTCGGGCCTTCGGGGTGGAGGGGGAGGCGAGATACGGACATGGAGGCTCCTTGGCTCATAAGGGTAAAAAGATGCTGCCCGCATCTTGGTCTCTTCTGGTTGGCAAGGCAATAATGCGGCTTTTGTTAATTCGAACTTTGGTTCTGAGGGAGAGGAAATGGACGGTTTTGCCGAACGCTTGCAGAGCTTGATCGGAACGGGCAGCGTCAGCGCCTTTGCCCGCAAGGTGGGGTTGAGCGAGGCTCTGATCCGTAAATATCTGAAGGGTGCTGAACCCGGGCTTGGCAAGGCGAACCAGATAGCCATGGCCGCCAACTGCTCGCTGGAGTGGCTCGCCACCGGCTGTGGCTACCTCTATCGGCAGGCGGAGGTGGTGGATCGGGAAGCGCTGGAGGCGGCCGGCAGCCTGTTGCAAGAACAGAAACCCGGATTGTCGCTGCCGGAAGCAGACGCACAGGTGATCCTGCTCGCCTATTACCAGTTCTTGCGCAGCCACAAGCAGGCTGACGGGTTTCTCGATCTGGCGCGGGCCCGCGAATTTGGCAGGCACCTGCATGAGGCATAAGCCCGGATGGGGATGGCCCGGCTACGGACAGGGATTATTCTGATACCCTCTAAACAGATGAGGGCAGCGGGGAGAGGGCGATGGGCTATCTGATCTTAGGCAGCGGCGGCTTGGGCACGGCACTGGCACATGAGTTGTCCGCTCGCGGCGAGGAGCTGGTGCTGGCTGGCCGGCAACTGCCAAAAGGGGTGGATCCCGCCTGTTATTTTCCGTTGCAGGAGGTGGACGCACTCTCCTTCGATGCCCTGTTCACCCTCTATGACACGACTGCGTTGCCGAGCGTGGTGATCAATACCATAGGTCTGCTGCACGACATCAACTTCATGCCGGAGCGGCGAGTGGAGGAGGTCAACCCCAGGTGGCTGTGCGACAGCCTGCTGGCCAATGCCTGGCCGCATCTGGCTCTGGCCGCCTGCCTGAGCCGGCGCATGACGCCGGACACCCAGCTCTGGCTCTGCACTCTCTCCGATCTGGCCGGCAGCCTCGGCGCCAACGAGACGGGCAGCCGTTACAGCTACCGGATGAGCAAGGCGGCGCTCAACATGGGGGCGAAAACGCTGGCCCACGAGTGGCGCGAACGTTTTCCCACCGCCGGGGTGATCACCGTCCATCCCGGGCTGATGGATACCCCCATGAATCAACCCTTCCTGCATGAGCTGGCGACCGAGACCCTGCAGGATCCGGCGCTGGTGGCGCCGCGTCTGCTTGATCTTCTCAACCAGCTGTCGCCGGCCCAGTCCGGCAGCTTCCTCGACCTGCAGGGCCAGCCGCTGCCCTGGTAAGCCGTCACCGGCTTCACATTCCGGAAACGGCCCGCTTGCCAAGCCAGCCATGGCTGGCTAACGTCATGCTCCAGCTTCAGGAGGGATGTCATGCGCTATATCGATTTACGAAGTGATACGGTCACCCAGCCCACGGATGCCATGCGCCAGAGCATGCTGCATGCCGAGGTGGGGGATGATGTCTACGGGGAAGATCCCGGCGTCAATGCACTGGAGGCCCGCGGGGCCGAGCTGCTGGGCAAGGAGGCCGCGCTGTTTGTTCCCTCCGGCACCATGTCCAACCTGCTGGCGGTGATGAGCCATTGTCAGCGCGGGGAGGGGGCCATCGTGGGTCAAGGGGCCCACATCTATCGTTATGAAGCCCAGGGGAGCGCCGTGCTGGGCTCGGTCGCACTGCAGGCGGTGCCCATGCAGGCTGACGGTTCGCTGGCGGTGGCCGATGTGGCCGCGGCTATCGCCCCTGACGATGCCCATTTTGTGCAGACCCGGCTGGTCTGCCTCGAAAACACCCACAATGGCAAGGTGCTGCCACTTCACTACCTGCAGGCGATGCGCGAGTTCGTTGACGAACGTGGGCTACAGCTGCATCTGGACGGGGCGCGTCTGTTCAACGCCGCCGTGGCGAGCGGTCACGGGGTACACGAACTGGCCGCTCCCTTTGACAGCATCTCCATCTGCCTCTCCAAGGGGCTGGGGGCACCGGTGGGGTCGCTGCTGGTGGGCTCTCGCGCCTTGATCGCCCGCGCCAGACGGCTGCGCAAGATGCTGGGGGGCGGCATGCGACAGGCGGGGATCCTGGCCCAGGCTGGTCTGTTTGCCCTCGAACAGCACGTCACCCGCCTGGCGGACGATCACCGCCGGGCCAGACGTCTGGCCGAGGGGTTGGCTGCCTTGCCCGGCATCACCCTGGACCTGGCCCAGGTGCAGACCAACATGGTCTTCCTGCAGCTGGCAAAAGAGCAGAGCGGCCCCCTGCTTGCCTTCATGAAGGAGCGGGGGATCCTCTTCTCCGGTTACGGCGAGATGCGGCTGGTGACCCATCTGCAGATCACCGATGACGACATCGACGAGGTGATCGACGCCTTCACCGAGTACCTCGGGGCCCGCTGAGCGCCTCACCACAAAACAGGGCGCCAAGGCGCCCTGTTTTCATTGTGCTGCAAAGTGTCTTCATGCCTGGCGCTGGCCGCTCATCAGCATGGCCTCGTCGGTGGCGTCGTAGATCATCACGGCGATGTGGGTTACCTGACCGCCGAAGTCGGCCAGCGGCACCAGGGTCAGGTTCTGGAACATGTGGGGCGCTGAGCCCGTGATGGGGCGGTAGTTGGAGAAGCGCAGCAGATAGGGTTTCTGCTCCCAGGTGCTGAAGGCGCGGTTGTTGAGCTTGAACACCATGTTGGCTTTGCGTTCGAACCAGGCGCGATCCACGTCGGGGAAGAGGTCGAACAGCACGCCATCGCGCACCTCACCGGCCAGCCGGCCGCTGTGGCTCTCCATGAAGCCGTTCCACACCTGCACCCTGTACTCCTTGTCGAGCACGACCAGCCCCACGTCCAGGTTCTGGACTATGTTCATCAGCCAATGAAATTCACGGATTTCCATGGTCACTCCTAGAGCATGTGCATGATTTTGTTGTTCATGGTGGCGATGGAATCTTCGGTAAACAGCAGCAGCAGATCGCACTGCACCGCATGATCCTGGACCCGGTAGTTGATCTCGATGGCCAGCGTGCGGCGCCAGCGACTCTTGTTAGTGTTGATGAGCTCGTTGATGGGTCTGTGCTGGCCGAGCACCACGGGGTGACCCTGACTGAAGGGGGTATCGAGCTGGCTGGCGTAGCCGCGCAGGAAGGCGCCGATCAGCACGTTGGCGGTGTCCATCAAGAGCTCCAGCTCGGCGTTGCGATCGAGTGTGCCCTGATGGTTCATCAGCCGGGCCAGATCCTTGAAGCTGGAGTCGTGAAACAGGAGCAGCGCCTCGCCGGCGATGCCCGCGCCGATGAAGCCCTGGCAGACGGCGGAGAGGGTGTCCGAGTCGGCGGCGGCCGAGAGGGCCATGTGCAGTTCGGATACCTCCAGCACGTTGACGTTGGGGATGGGCAGCACCACGAAGGCGTTGAGCAGGCGGGCCAGCAGGTCGGCGGCCTGACCCATGGAGACATTGGCGAGCTCCTGATAGGCATCGCGTACTTCGGGGCTGATCTTGATGCCGGTATCGACGCTGCCGGCATCGACCATCGCCTGAGCTGCGGGGCTGGCGGCTTCCGGTACGGCGCTACCCTTGGCCTGCCACAGATCATGCTGCTTCAACAGGGCGCTGAGAGTCTCCGGGGCGGCCGGTTTCTTGATGAAGTCGAGCGCCCCCAGTCCCATCACCCGCTGATAGGCTTCCGGCTGGATGTCGCCGGAGACCACGATCACCTTGTTGCGCAGCCCTTCGCGCTTGAGAGTCTCCAGTACGCCGTAGCCGTCCATCTCCGGCATGGTCAGATCCAGAAAGATCAGATCCCCATGCCCCATCAGGACCTGCTCTATCCCTTCCAGCCCGTTGGCGGCGTAGTGGAGCGTCACGTCCCAGTCTGCGGGGAGGGCGCGGGCCAGCTGTTTACGGGCGAATCCTGAGTCATCACATATCAATACATTCATAGTGTTAGGCCGGCCTGGTCAACGAGGATTGCTATAAGTGTGGCCCGCCAACGGTCAGATGCAATGAGACAGGCTGTTCGCCGGTGAAAATTGGTTGTCCCACTGCAGGCTCCGGTAGCGCGCTGAGTATTTTTCAACAAAATCAGCGAACATCTTAACACGCAACGGGGCAAACTGAGGTTGGCAACGCAACATGTAGAAGGGGCGGTTGCCGGTTTTCCAGTCGGGCAGCACCGCGACCAGCTGCTCATCCTGCAGGAAGGGGTGCACGTAGTGGAGCGGGGCGTTGACGATCCCCAGGTGCCGTCTGGCCGCGCGAACGGCGGCCTGGGTCTGGTTGACGGTGAGCCTGGCGGCCCGCTTGATCTGCACCGTTTGCTCCTCCCGGTCGGTCAGTTGCCAGTGCTGATGGGGCCAGCAGTAGATGAGCGCATGCTCCTCCAGCTGGCCCGGATGGGAGGGGGTGCCCATCTTCTCCAGATAGAGGGGGGAGGCAAACAGGCCGTATTCGATGTGACCTAGGCAGAGCGCATTGGGCAGGGACTGGGGGAGCTCACCGTTGAAAAACACCAGATCCCGGTCGTTGTCGAACAGGTGTTGATGATCGTTGGTCTGGGTTATGTCGAACTGCACCTCGGGGTAGCGCAGGCCAAAGTCCGCCAGCATGTCGACCAGGATGGTGTTGGAGAGGGCGATGGGGGCCGCCAGGCGGATCACGCCGTTGAGGTCGGCCTCTTTGCCCTGGATCTCGCCAGTGGCCTGCTCGATTTCACCGAGCGGGGTGCACAGGCGCTCGTAGTAGCGCAGTCCTTCATCGGTCAGGCGGAGTTTGCGGGTGGATCTGTGTAGCAAGGAGCAGCCGAGCTGCTCTTCCAGCTGAGAAATACGTCGACTGATGGTGCCGGTGGGCATGCCCAGTGCGGCGGCCGCGTGGGAGAAGCCTCCCTCTTGTACCACCTTGACGAACAGATAGAACTCTTCGATGTACTTCATAAGCGGTGTTCTGGGTGTAACAAGGCAGTGACCTTAAGAAGTGCGGCCAGCCTTGGCAAGCTCAATTCGGCGTTTAATTGATCTGGATTAGATTCGACTCCCGCTGATACTGGTGCAAAAGTCGGACAAATTCGGCCGGATCCCGGTCCAGGCTGTTGTCCGGCACCAGCAGATCGTAGCCGAGCAGATCACGCAGCCGGGTCATGCGGTTGGCCAGCATGGCGATCACCCCCTCATAGCGTTGACCGGAGGGGGAGCGAAAGTGACTCTCTTCCAGCAAGCCTTCCCCCTGAAAGGGGTCGCCGCAGCCCCCGCCGATGCATTCGGGTTGCTCACTGCGCAGTGCCTGCAACAGGACGCCGCGCTGCTCGGTCAGCAGGCGCACTGCCAATCTGGGTGTGATCAATGTCAAAAAATCGTCGTAATCTTTGATCTTCAAACCTATGTAGGGCAGGGGGACCAGATCCCAGCCCAGATGAATGCGTGGCTGGTCGATTCGCTGAATATTTCTCCATTTCAGGATCCAACCGCCGTATTTGTGGTGATATTGCAGACAATCGTGACAGAGCGACAGGCTGAAATGGGGCTCGACCAGCTTCAATGAGCCGATAAAGATCATCATCAGACCCGCCAACAGGCCGGAGACCGGGGGGATTAGTGGTTGTTCACCGAGTAAAAAAAGTATAAAAATCATAGCAATGCTTACTATGATGCCCAACAATACCAACGTGAGTCCGTTTTTCCTGACCATGGGTTTCACATGTAGCGTTTTCATATGAAGTCAGCCCCTTGCGCATGCTTGTTTCCATTATGGGCTGGATCCGATTTTGTACCAGCATCGGTTGCCCGGGAGGGCTCTCCGCCGCTGGGTTTCCCAGTGATCACATACCATGAATCACCATATTAGATGAATACGCTAGACGAACGGTTATTGAACGGGATGGATGTGTTGCATACCCCAATCTGGGTGTATGACATCCGGCATCACCATATCTATTGGGCCAATCGCGCCGCTTTGAATGTGTGGGAGGCCAGCTCGCTGGACGAACTGCAGTCGCGCGATTTCTCGGCCGACATGGCACAGGCCATCGATCTGCTGTTGCAGCGCTACCTCGGGGACTTTCAGCAGGGGCGCAGCTACAGCGAGTGGTGGACCCTCTCCCCAAAGGGGGTAAAGAAACAGGTTTATTTGCGCCTCTCCGGTATCCAGCTGGCGGGGCGGCTGATGATGATGACCGAGGCGGTCATCGATGCCGACACCCTCTATCAGGAGTCCTCCCTCGCCACCGGCGATACCCTGGCCTGCCTGTTTGACAACCTGGGCCGGCTCGAGAGCGGCAATCACCACTTCGAGATGTGCTTCGGCGATGAGGTACATCACCTCTCCCAGCTCTTCTCCGGCAATGACGACGCCTTCTATCAGAAGCTCTCCCGGCTCGATGAAGTGGTGGCCGAGGGGGAGTGCCGCACCCTCAAGGGGATGCGCTGGTTTCAGTACCAGTTTCGTCACATCCAGCAGGGGGCCCAGATCCTGCTCACCATGCGCGACATCACCGACCGCAAGCTGGAGGAGCTGGAGCATCGCCACCTGGCCTGGCACGACTCGCTGACCGGCCTGCTCAATCGCTATGGCTTGATGAAGTCGCTGGAAGCCTATTGCGGGCTGGGCGGGCGCTTCGCCCTGGTGTTCATGGACCTGGACAACTTCAAGCTGGTCAACGACAACTACGGCCACAAGGCCGGTGACCGGCTGCTGGAGCGGGTCGCCGGCCGGCTCAAGCAGATCTGTCCGCGCGATGTGGAGCTGGCCCGGCTCGGTGGCGACGAATTTACCGCGCTGGTGCCGCTCAGCCACTCCAGCGATCGGGCGCAGGAGGTGGCCGACCTCATGCTTTCCCAGATGACCAAGCCGTTGCAGCTGAGCGGGGTGCCCGAGGTGACCATAGGTGGCAGCATCGGCATCGCCATCTATCCGGATGATGCGGACGATGGCGACAACCTCATCACCCGCGCCGACATGGCCATGTATCAGGCCAAGCAGATGGGGCGGCTGCGCTGGCAGCGTTTCACCCCCAGCATGCAGCAGACCCTGCATCGCAAGCTGACCCTGAAGCAGTTCCTGGCCAAGGCCATCGGGCGGGGGGAGCTCAGCCTCTGCTACCAGCCCCAGGTGGATGTGGCAAAAGGCAGGTTGCTCGGGTATGAGGCGCTGCTGCGCTGGCACAATCCCGTATTGGGCCATGTCTCGCCGGTGGAATTCATCCCGCTGGCGGAAGAGATGGGGCTCATCCGCGAGATAGGCGGCTGGGTGTTGTCGACGGCGCTGGCCCAGATGGCCCACTGGCAGAAGGAGTGGCGGGTGAGCGTGCCGGTGTCGGTCAATCTATCCGGCTTTCAGCTCTCGTCCTCCCTGCCGGAGCTGGTGGCCCAGCAGCTCAAGGAGTTTGGCGTCGATGCCGGCCTGCTCACGCTGGAGTTGACCGAGACGGTATTGATGCTGGACATGAAGGGGTGCATCGAGATCCTCGATGGCCTGAGCGAGCAAGGGATCAAGATTGCCATCGACGATTTCGGTACCGGCTACTCGTCGCTGGCCTATCTCAACCGGCTTCCCATCGACACCATCAAGCTGGATCGCTCCTTCGTGGTGGGGCTCAACCTGCCGGTGATCCGGGCCACCGTCGCCATGGCCACCAGCCTGGGCCTTGGCATCATGGCCGAAGGGGTGGAAGACGAACACGAACTTGCCGCCCTGCGCACCCAGGGCTGCCACGTGTTTCAGGGATTCTTGTTCAGCAAGCCGATGTCGGTGGCGCAGGTGGAAGAGAGCGGCTTCGTGGTCAGCTGCAAGGCGGGCAACTATCCGCTGGCAGGTTAGCCGGTATGCGTGCTGTGACGCGAGCGCGGGGGGCCTTGGGCCCCCCGCTGTTTTTGGGTAGAGTGTGGGCTTCTTCATATGGAGGCAACATGAACCCGACTCTCGACCTTATTCTTGCCCATCGCTCCATTCGTCAATTTACTGCCGAGCCCATCAGCGAGGCCCAGCTTGACCAGATCCTGAGTGCGGCTCAGGCCGCCTCCAGCTCCAGCTTTCTGCAGGCCAACAGCATCATCCGGGTGACCGACAAGGCCCTGCGCAGCCAGCTTGCCGAACTGGCGGGGCATCAAGCCTATGTAGCCCAGGCGGCCGAGTTCCTGCTCTTTTGCGCCGATTATCATCGCCACTGCGAGGTGGTACCGGATGCCCAGACCGGCTTTGTCGAGCAGTTGCTGATCGGCGCCATCGACGGCGCTCTGATGGCCCAGAATGCCCTGCTGGCAGCCCAATCCATGGGGCTTGGCGGTGTCTACATCGGCGGGATCCGCAACAACCCGGCTGCGGTGAGCGAGGCGGTGGGTCTGCCGCATCAGGTGATCCCGCTGTTCGGCCTCTGTCTCGGCCATCCGGCTCAGGCGCCTGAGCAAAAACCCCGCTTGCCCCGCGCTCTGGTGGTGCATGAAAATCGTTATCAGGCCGAACTGGATCGGGAGCTGCTTGCCAGCTATGACCGGCAGATCGAGGCTTATTACCAGTCTCGCAGCAGCAACAACAAGCAGCAGAGCTGGAGCGGCCAGATCCGGGGCATTCTTGGCAAGGAGGCGCGGCCCTTCATGCAGGATTTCCTGCGATCCCGGGGCTTCAGCCTCAAGTAATGAGCCCGATGGGCGATACTAAGGGGTAATGGCGGTGTCGCCAGCGCCGCGTGATCCCGGTTTTCCCCCGTTTTTACGGCCACCTTGCGGCACAAATCGGGGGCAAGCCTTGCGGTGCGGACTACCTTAACTAGGTAAGCTGTTGTAGGATCACGCAATTGAATTGGGACAGGAGTTTGGACTTCCTATGATTTTAACCTTGGTATTGCTGTCTATTGGCGCACTCCTGTTTCTGGTCATCGCCTATAACGTGATGCAGCAATATAAGCAGAAGGCTGAGGCCGACAAGCGTCACGCCATCGCCCGCTACAAGTCGGTGGTGGATGAAACCGAAGAGATGCTGCTCAACGTCAACCTGGTGCCCTTCTCCAAGAACATAGTGCTGCTGTTGCAGCACCGGATCCTCGATGCCTATCGCGCCATCGCCCTGGTGATGCCCAATGCCCAGATCAAGCAGCGCATTGTCGACGTGCAGACCCAGATCAAGAACGTGCAGGAGAACTACAGCAGCCAGGATGAGGGGCATTTCAAGACCCCCGAATCGGATCGTCAGGCCATCCAGATGTTGCAGCTGGTCAAGAAGATGCGGGCCGTGCTGCGGGTCGAACACAACAAGGGCAAGATAGATCCGCAGGGCTTTGCCCAGGAGGATCGCCGCCTCGAGCTGATGCAGCTCAAGGTCAACATCGCCAACCTGGTGAAGCGAGCCATGGATGCCCAGATCCAGGGGCAATACGGCACCTGTCGCCAGCTCTACACCAAGGGGCTCTCTGCCCTTGCCAGCGTCGCGGATAAAGATCCCTACCTGATGGCGCGGGAAGAGGACATGCGCCAGGGGCTGGCCGGACTCGACGCCCATCTCCAAGAGCACAGCGAAAAAGAGCTGCAAAACATCAAGGACAAAGAGGCGGACGAACTGGACGTCTTGTTCCAACCCAAGAAGAAATGGTGATCATGCCACATCCACTCGATACCACACTGGGGCCGATGGCCCCATTTGTTTGCCAGCTGTTGACCGAGCTGGACGCACTTGCCATTCATCCCGCCGCCATCGAGGTCGACCACCTCTGCTATCGGGCCGCCACCCTGGTGGAGTACCAGACCCTGAAGGGGCTGCTGGCAACCCATGGCGACCTGCTGGTGGAGGGGATGATCGGCGGACGGCCCATCGCCACCTACCGCCTGCATCAACCTGTGCCCCATGCCCACGGCAGCGTGCCCTGCATCGAGCTGGCGGCGCCCAAACCCGGTCGCAGCCATCAGGCCGGGCTGGAACATATCGAGCTGGTGGTGCCTTCGCTGGACGCCTTGCTGACGGCCCATCCCGAGGTGGCCTTCAAGACCGGCAACCTGAATGATGAACGCAATCCCGACGTGGCGGTGATGCTGGCCTCTGGGCAGATCAAATTCCATCTGCGCACCTTGGCCGAGGTGATTGAAGAAGAGCTGGTGAGCGGCGCCGTGGTGCCGGTGCCTGCCGGCTACTACGACCAGGCTTGATGAGACGGGGCCGCTTGACTGGCCCCGTCTGGTATCAGGAATGGTGTCAGGGATGACAGATGCGGGGGCGGGCGGGGCGTCCCTTCAAATGGCCGAGCCAGAGGCTCAATCCCGCCGTGATGACCAGTACCAGCTCGATGCCGAGCACCAATCCCCCGAGTCCTCCCTGCTCCCAGAAGGGGTGAAGATAAAGCCCCCCCAGACTGGCCCCCAGATAGTAACCCACCAGATAGAGCGATGAGGCGAGCGCCCGGTTGTGCTCCACGTGCTGGCCGACCCAGGCGCTGGCACAGGCGTGGGCCAGAAAAAAGCCGAAACTCGAGATGAGCAGACCGGACAGGATGGCCCCGAGCGAGCCGCACAGCAGCAGGGCACTGCCGAGTGCCATCAGCGTTATGCCGACCAGCAGCAGACGCTGTGCCCCCCAGCGATGGGCGCAGCGCCCGCTGAGGGAGGAGGCCACCGTCCCCGACAGATAGGTCAGAAACAACATGCCGAGCCACTGGGTCGGCAAGGAGAAGGGGGGGCTGGCCAGCAGGAAGGTGAGGTAGCTGTATTGGTTCAGAAACACCATGAAGTTGAGGCCGCCGATGAGGTAGGCCCCCACCAGCAGCGGATTGCCGAGGTGGCTGGTGATGGCCTGGCGAAACTGGCCCGGCTTGGCGATGACGGGCACGAAGCGGGTCTGGGCCGGCAGCAGCCAGATGACGAGGGGCAGCAGCGCCAGGCTGATGAGGCCGATACCGAGAAAGGTGTGCTGCCAGTCGCCAAACCAGCCGGCCAGCAGACCGCCGACCACCCGGCCGGCGATGCCCCCCAGCGAGTTGGCGGCGATGTAGACCCCGACGGCGGAGAGCAGGGCCCGCTTGCTGAACTCTTCCCCCATGTAGGCGATGGCGGTGGCGGGCAGCCCCGCCAGCAGCACACCCTGCAGGATACGCAGCAGCAGCAGCTGTTCAAACTGGCTGACCAGGCTGATGAGCAAGGAGAGCAGGATGGCACCGGCCAGGCTCCACAACATGATCCGGCGCCGACCGAAGCGATCCGCCAGCCGGGCGCAGACGAGCAGAGAAACGGCGAGCCCTGCGGTGCAGCCGGCCAGAGCCCAGCTGGCCGACAGCGAGCTGACGGAAAACACCTCGGCCAGCAGCGGCAGCAGGGGGTGGGTTTGATAGAGATTGAGAAACACCAGGAAGGAGCCCAGGCTGAGGGCCAGGGTGGCGCGGATCCATTCACGACTACCGACTTCGATCATATGCAATTGTCCTGACAGCTTTGTTGCAGGTTAGTGCGCGCCAGAACATAAATATAATATATTTAAGTTATCCATCTAATAAACCAAATTGATATGGACCTCAAACAGCTCACCTATCTGCTGGCGGTGCGGGATGCCGGCTCCTTTACCAAGGCTGCCAACGGGTTGCACGTGGCACAGCCCGCCATCAGCATGGCCATCGCCAAGCTGGAGCAGCAGCTCGAGCTGCGCCTGTTCGACCGTCAGGATCGCAACGTGCGGCTCACCCCGGAAGGGGAGGTGCTCTGCCGCCATGCCGAGCGCCTGCTGCGCCAGATGCACCAGGCCGAGGCCGAGATGGCCGAGCTCAAGGGGCTGGAGCGCGGAGAGGTGCGCATCGGCATCCCCTACATGATGGGCTCCTATTACTTCCCACCGATCCTGATGGCCTTCAAGCACCGCTACCCCGGCCTCAAGATCCGGGTGGAGGAGGCGGGTACCCGCGAGCTGTTGAGCCGGATGGTGGACGGTTCGCTGGATCTCGCCATCCTCATCACCAGCGATCTGCCGCCGGCGCTGGAAGGGGCCCAGCTGCTGCGTGAAGAGATGTTGATGGTGGTGGGGGAGGAGCATCCGCTGCGTCAGGCCCGGAGTGTGTCGTTGAGCGAGTTCTTCAGCCAGGAGCTGGCGATGTTTCGCCGTGGCTTCTATCACCGCGAGCACATGGAAGCGCTGGCTCAGGGGCTGGGCTGCGAGCCCGACATCGCCTTTGAGAGCAACCTCATCCCGCTGCTCAAGGCGGTGGTGAAGCAGGGCTTTGCGGTGACCACCTTCTTGCGGATGGCGCTGGACGAAGAGCCGGCCCTGACCGGGATCCCGTTCGCGCCCCCGATCTTTCTCGATCTCTGTGTGGCGTGGCGGCGGGGGGATCCGCTCTCCATGGCCAACCGGGCCTTGCGGGATTTTCTGCTGGCGCAGGCACAGCCATAAATGGCCAAGAAGGAAAGGCTATCAGTCAAAAGTTTGTTAGTATTAGTTCAAGTCGCCTTTAGAGCCTAACATCATGAAACTCCAACAATTGCGTTATATCGTTGAGGTTGCCAACCACAGACTGAACGTGTCGGCAACGGCAGAGAGTCTCTACACCTCTCAGCCAGGGATCAGCAAGCAGGTGCGCATGCTGGAAGATGAGCTGGGGATCCAGATTTTCGAGCGCAGCGGCAAACACCTGACCCAGATCACCCCGGCTGGACGGGACGTGATCAAGATTGCCAACGAGATCCTGGGCAAGGTGGAGAGCATCAAGTCGGTGGCGAGTCAGCACACTCACCCCGAACAGGGCACGCTCCATATCGCGACGACCCACACCCAGGCCCGTTATGCACTGCCTGACGTGATAAAAGGCTTCATCAAGCGCTTTCCCAAGGTCTCCCTGCACATGCATCAGGGCACGCCGACCCAGATCAGCGAAGCCGTGGTCAAGGGACAGGCGGACTTTGCCATCGCCACCGAGGCGCTGCACCTGTACGAAGATCTGATCATGCTGCCCTGCTATCACTGGAATCGCAGCGTGATCGTCCCCAAGGGCCACCCGCTGACCCAGGTCGGCAAGTTGTCGATTGCCGACATCGCCCGCTTCCCGCTGGTGACCTATGTGTTCGGCTTTACCGGCCGCTCCGAGCTCGACACAGCCTTCAACCGGGCCGGTTTCGAGCCCAACATCGTCTTCACCGCCACCGATGCCGACGTGATCAAGACCTATGTCCGGTTGGGGGTGGGGATCGGCGTGATGGCGACCATGGCGCTGGATCCCCAGGTCGATACCGATCTGGTGGCCCTCGATGCCAGCCACCTGTTTGCCCACAGCACCACCAAGATCGGCTTTCGCAAGGGCTCCTTCCTGCGCACCTACATGTATGACTTCATGACCCGCTTTGCCCCCCATCTGACCCGGGACGTGGTGGAGCGGGCCATCGCGCTGCGCTCCAGCGACGACGTGGATGCCATGTTTGCCGATATTGAGCTGCCCATCCGCTAGCGCTGCGGCGATACGAGAGCAACAAAAAACGCCTCCCGATGGGAGGCGTTTTTCATGGCAACAAGCGGCGAGGAGGGATTACTTCTTGAACATGTGATCCAGCTTGCTGGCCTTGGTCGAGAGGTAGAACTCGTTGTGGGGATTGCGCCCTTCCTGCAGGGGTACCCGCTCCGCCACCGGAATGCCGAAGGATTCCATCGCCTTCATCTTGCGCGGGTTGTTGGTCATCAGCTTGAGGGATTTCACCTCCAGCTGCTTGAGCATGTCGGCGCAGATGGTGTAGTCGCGCATGTCGGCGGCAAAGCCGAGCGCCACGTTGGCTTCAACGGTGTCAGCGCCCTGATCCTGCAAATGATAGGCCCGGATCTTGTTGAGCAGGCCGATGCCGCGTCCTTCCTGACGCACGTACAGCAAGACGCCACGGCCCGCCTTGGCGATGTTTTCCAGTGCGGCTTGCAGCTGGAAGCCGCAGTCGCAACGCAGACTGAACAGGGCATCGCCGGTCAGGCATTCGGAGTGAATTCGGCCCAGCACCGGCTCATCACCCGTGATATCGCCCATCACCAGCGCGGCGTGATCCTTGCCGGTGCCGGTTTCCTGAAAGCCGACCAGCGTGAAGGTGCCCCAGGGGGTTGGCAACTTGGATTTGGCCACGAGGGTAACGCTGCTCATAGGTTGCTCCTTACTACAGCTGCTTAAAAAAGGGCGGCCAGTTTAGCGCGCCTTGTCCGGAACAACCATAAGAACAAAACCTTGCACTGTTTAATGGCTTGCCCCGTTGTACACAAAGAGGACAGTTGCGACCGGTTTTGCGCAATTGTGTGTGCTGGCGACTGCCAGGCTCGGCACATTTGGGTATAATCGGCGCCCATTACCCCATCCCTTCCGGGATGTGTGCAACAAGTGTGCAGGAGAGACGTTATGCCGCAGATGGCCCCCGTGATGACAATTGATGGCCCAAGTGGTGCCGGCAAGGGCACCCTGTGCCAGTTGCTGGCTGAAAAACTGGGTTGGCACCTGCTCGACTCCGGCGCCATCTACCGGGTGCTGGCCCTGGCGGCCTTGCATCACGATGTCGAGCTCGATTCAGAAGCCGCGCTGGTTCCCCTGGCAGCCAATCTGGACGTGCAGTTCCAAGTCGATGCCGAGCAGGTGAAGGTCGTGCTGGAAGGGGAGGATGTTTCCCGTACCATTCGTACCGAGGAAGTGGGCAATGCCGCGAGCAAGATTGCCGCCTTCCCGCGGGTGCGCGAAGCTTTGCTGCGCCGTCAGCGCGCTTTTCGCCAGGCCCCCGGCCTCATCGCCGACGGTCGCGACATGGGCACAGTGGTTTTCCCCGAGGCGGAAGTGAAGATTTTCCTCGACGCCAGCGCCGAAGAACGGGCGGCTCGCCGCTATAAGCAGTTGCAAGATAAGGGCTTTGATGTTAACTTTGAGCGTCTTTTAACCGAGATTCGGGAGCGTGACGATCGCGACAGAAATCGCGCCGTTGCTCCCCTGAAACCGGCAGAAGATGCTCTCGTGGTGGATTCAACCGCCATGTCCATAGACGAAGTGCTGGCAACGGTGCTCGCCTATGCGGAGCAACAACTCGGCGATGCCAGCGCAAGCTGACATCCGGTCGTCTGCACCATGGATGGCGCAGATTATTTAAAACAACCCCGCTTGTGCTGGATGACAAGTGGATGTTTCATTTGTGACATAAACAATGATCGAATCTTTTGCTCAACTCTTTGAAGAGTCCCTGAATGCCGTTGAAACCCGTCAAGGTTCCATCGTCAAGGGTACTGTCGTTGCTATCGAAAATGGTTTCGTACTGGTTGACGCCGGTCTGAAATCCGAGTCCGCTATCCCGGCTGAAGAATTCAAGAACGCCATGGGCGAGCTGGAAATCAACGTAGGCGACTCCGTTGACGTGGCTCTGGACTCTATCGAAGATGGTTTCGGCGAAACCAAGCTGTCCCGCGAAAAAGCCAAGCGCCACGAAGCCTGGCTGCAGCTTGAAAAAGCTTACGAAGAGCAAGCTACCGTTATCGGTATCATCAACGGCAAGGTCAAGGGTGGTTTCACCGTTGAACTGAACGGCATCCGTGCCTTCCTGCCGGGTTCTCTGGTTGACGTGCGTCCGATCCGTGACACCGCTCACCTGGAAAACAAAGAACTCGAGTTCAAAGTCATCAAGCTGGACCAGAAGCGCAACAACGTTGTTGTTTCCCGTCGTGCCGTGATCGAGACCGAGAACACCTCCGAGCGCGAAAGCCTGCTGGCTAACCTGCAAGAAGGTCAAGAAGTTAAGGGTATCGTCAAGAACCTGACCGACTACGGTGCATTCGTAGATCTGGGCGGTGTTGACGGCCTGCTGCACATCACCGACATGGCGTGGAAGCGCGTTAAGCATCCTTCCGAAATTGTCAACGTTGGCGACGAGATCGCAGTCAAGGTTCTGAAGTTCGACCGCGAGCGTACCCGTGTATCCCTGGGTCTGAAGCAGCTGGGCGAAGATCCCTGGGTTGCTATCGCCAAGCGTTACCCGGAGACCACCCGTCTGTCTGGCCGCGTGACCAACCTGACCGACTACGGCTGCTTCGTTGAAATCGAAGAAGGCGTTGAAGGCCTGGTACACGTATCCGAGATGGATTGGACCAACAAGAACATCCACCCGTCCAAGGTTGTTAACGTTGGCGACGTGGTTGACGTGATGGTTCTGGACATCGACGAAGAGCGTCGTCGTATCTCCCTGGGTCTGAAGCAGTGCAAATCCAACCCGTGGCAGCTGTTTGCCGAAACTCACGCCAAGGGCGACCGTGTTTCCGGTAAGATCAAGTCCATCACTGACTTCGGTATCTTCATCGGTCTGGACGGCGGTATCGACGGCCTGGTTCACCTGTCTGACATCTCCTGGAACAACCAGGGTGAAGAAGCAGTTCGTGAATTCAAGAAAGGCGACGAAATCGAAGCCGTTGTTCTGCAAGTTGACCCGGAGCGTGAGCGCATCTCCCTGGGCGTCAAGCAGATCGAAGAAGACCCGTTCAATAAGTACCTGTCTGACAACAAGAAAGGTGCTATTGTGAAGGGTAAGGTCACCGAGGTTGATGCCAAGGGTGCCGTGATCGAACTGGCTGACGGCGTAGAAGGCTACCTGCGTGCCTCCGACGCTGCTCGTGACCGCGTAGAAGACGCCACTCTGGTGCTGTCTGTTGGTGACGAAGTTGAAGCTAAATTCATGGGCGTTGATCGCAAGAACCGCACCGTGAGCCTGTCTGTCCGCGCCAAGGACGAGGCTGACGAGCGTGTTGCCATCGACAACCTGAACCAACAAGAAGAAGTTGTGTTCAGCAATGCCATGGCTGAAGCGTTCAAAGCCGCCAAGGGTGAATAATCCTTGATGCAAGAAAAGGGCGGCGTGTCACGCCGCCCTTTTTTATCTTGGCGTAATGAATATTGCATGTGATCGGGGAAGGAGATTTAACGTTATGACCAAATCAGATCTCATCGAACAATTGGCTACCAGCCGCATGCATATGCCGGCCAAAGATGTCGAAGCCGCCATCAAGGAGATCCTTGAGCAAATGGCGTCGACTTTGCAAAACGGCGACCGGATTGAAATCCGCGGATTTGGAAGTTTTTCACTGCACTATCGTGCACCCCGTGTGGGGCGCAACCCCAAGACCGGGGACAAGGTTGAATTGACCGGGAAATATGTTCCGCATTTCAAGCCCGGCAAAGAGTTACGCGAGCGCGTGAACATCATCGAATAATGCAGAAAATGGCATACCTGGGTATGCCTTTTTTGTTTTTACGGTTTCTATTGTGGCAATTGTCCGGTTTTGCCAAGTCTTTTCCCATTCGCTCTAGAGTCTGCCGGTGATTTTAAGGATAATCAGCCTCTCATTAGCTACTGACAGGGAGCTCCTATGAAGCGTATCTTGGCCCTCATTCCACTGGTGCTGGTGTTTATCCTGACGCTGGCCATCGGTTCGCAAAATGGCCAGCTGGTGCAGTTCAATTATCTGATTGCCCAAGGAGAGTTCTCGCTCTCCATGTTGCTGGGATTCTTCTTTGGTGGTGGCTTCCTGCTGGGCTGGCTGGTTTTCGGTCTGCTGTTCTTGCGCCTCAAGATGCAAAACCGCACCCTCAATCGCACCATGCGCCGTCAATCCCGTGAATTGGAGCTGGCCCGAACGGCTGCCAAGGAATAATGTCCCTCGATGCTTGAACTGCTTTTCCTGCTGTTGCCCATTGCCGCCGGCTACGGCTGGTATATGGGGCGCAGGAGTGTTCGCCAGGACACCCAGAAACAGAGTAACCAGTTTTCCCGCCAGTACGTGGCGGGTCTCAATTATTTGCTGTCCGACGAATCCGACAAGGCGGTGGATCTCTTTATCCAGCTGCTGGAAGTGGACAGCGAGACCATCGAAACCCACCTCTCCCTCGGCAACCTGTTCCGTCAACGGGGTGAGGTAGACCGGGCCATCAAGATCCACCAGAACCTCATCACCCGCCAGCTTACCATGGAGCAGCGTCAGCTCGCCCTGCAGGAGCTGGCACGGGACTTCCTGGCCGCCGGCCTGCTCGATCGGGCCGAGAAGCTGTGGCTCGAGCTCACCGAGGACGGGGAGTATGAGGAGACGGCGCTGGCCCAGTTGCAGCTCATCTACCAGCAGTTGCGTGATTGGGACAAGGCGATCGCGGTGAGCGAGCGGTTGCAAAAATTCCAGGGCAAGAAGCTGGCTCCCACCATCGCCCATTACCAGTGCGAGCTGGCCGACATGGCCCTGCGCGAAGAGAATCGCAAGCAGGCCCAGCTGCGTTTTCGCAAGGCCCTGACCGCTGATGGCAACTGTGTGCGTGCCTCGCTCGGCCTCGGCTGGCTGGCCAAGGGGGAGGGCGATCCGCGCCAGGCGGCTCGCGAGTTTGAGCGGGTGCTGACCCAGGACATCGATTTCGCGAGCGAAGTGCTTGAACCCCTGTGCGAGAGCCTGGAGCTGTGCGGCGAGGAGGCGCGTATCCCCGAGCTGCTCGGCCAAGCCCAGGAGGCGCGGGCTGGCTTCCCGGTCACCTTGCGGCTGGCCGATTATGTGGAGCGCCACAACGGGCGTGAGGCAGCTTCCGAGCTGGTGCTGCGCCAGCTGCGGCGCACGCCGTCGCTACGCGGCTTCCAGCACCTGATGGCGCTGCAGTTGCGTGGTGCTGAAGAGGGGCAGGCCAAGGAGAGCCTGACCATGCTCAAGGCGCTGGTCGACGAGCAGATCAAGATCAAATCCACCCACAAGTGCCGGCAGTGCGGGTTTGCCACCCACTCCCTGTTCTGGCAGTGCCCCTCCTGCCGCCAGTGGGGAGCCATCAAACCGATCCGCGGTCTGGACGGGGAGTAAGAGCCACAACAATGTCATCAACCAGGCCCCTGTGGCCTGGTTTTTTCAGGCCGGGCCGGACTCGCTCCGGACGGCGCATAACCATCGATAGGAAGTGAGATGCTAGATCCCAAAGTACTGGTTGCGCTCGATTATCAGCACGAGGCCGATGCCTTCGCCTTCATTGAACGTATCTCCCCGGCCCAGTGCCGTCTCAAGGTAGGCAAGGAGATGTTTACCCTGTTTGGCCCCCAGTTCGTGCGTCAGCTGGTTGCCAAGGGGTTCGATGTCTTTCTGGATCTGAAGTTTCACGACATTCCCAACACAGTCGCCAAAGCGGTCGCCGCCAGTGCCGAACTCGGCGTCTGGATGGTGAACGTGCACGCCAGCGGTGGCGAGCGGATGATGCGGGCCGCCAAGGAGGCGCTGCTGCCTTATGGCGACAAGGCGCCGCTGCTCATCGGGGTGACCGTGCTGACCAGCATGGAGCAGTCCGACATGGCGCCGCTGGGTCTTGATGTGACGCCGGCCGAGCAGGTGATCCGGTTGGCCAAATTGACCAAAGACGCGGGGCTGGACGGGGTGGTCTGCTCCGCCAACGAAGCGCACGAGCTCAAGGCGCTGCTCGGTGACGAGTTCAAACTGGTGACGCCGGGGATCCGCCCCACCGGTTCGGCTGCCGGGGATCAGCGCCGGGTCATGACGCCGCTGGCGGCGGTGGAGGCGGGTGCCGACTATCTGGTGATTGGCCGCCCCATCACCCAGGCGGCCGATCCTGCCGCCATGCTGGCCGGCATCAACGCGGAGCTGGCGGGTCGCTGATAAAGAGAATGCCGGCCCGATGGGGTCGGCATTGCATCCGGTGCTGGCTCACTCCTTGACGGCGTGGGGGCGCAAGGTGACCGGCAGCAGGCCGAGCAACAGGCCGGCGCCCGAGCCAATCAGATGTGATTCAATGTGTACCCTGGCCCCGATGAGGGCGGACACCGGACTTTCCCCCGCACTGTAGAAATCCACCCCAAGCTTGATCGCTACCCCTGCCAGCATCAACCAGCCGGAGTGACGGCGATAGCGGATATCCTGCAGCGCGCCCCACACGAACAGGCCGTGCAACGCTCCCGACAGCCCCATGTACCACTGGGTCTGCGGACACCACCACCAGATGCCGAGCCCGACGGCGCTCCCCAGCAACAGCAGCAGCAGCGGCAGGCGACAGCCTGTCAGGTATTCGCGAAACAGGCTGTAGAGCACGCACAGCCCGCTCAGGTTGAGCAACAGGTGCCACAGATTGGTGTGGGCCAGATTGCCTGTTATGATGCGCCACCCTTCACCCTGGGCTATCAGGGTGCGATCGAAGGAGAGCTGGTGATTCGGCACGGTGAAAAAGAGCAGCAAACTGGCGAGTGAAAGCGTGATGACCCAGAGCAATCCTGATTTTTCTGACAACATGAAACAGTCCGACGACAACAAGAGTCGATACTGTACACGTTGCACCAGAGCCCTCAAAGCCTGTCTGTGCGATTATATTCGGCCGGTTTCACCCCATGCGCCCCTGCACATCCTGCAGCATCCGGGGGAGGTGGGTCATCCCAAGGGGACTGCCGTCCTCTTGGCCGCCTCGCTGGCGCAGGCCCGTCTGCATGTGGGTGAACAGGTGGCCGATCTCCCCGAGCTGGCGGCCTTGTTGGCCGATCCCGCGCTGCAGTGTTATCTGCTGTGGCCGGATGAGGAGGCCATCACCCTTGCCGAGGTGCGAGAACGGGAGACGGCCGAGCCGGCTCGCCGAGTCTGTTTTCTGCTGCTCGATGGCACCTGGCGCAAGGCCTACCGGATGCTGCACAGCAACCCCGAGTTGCAGCAGTTGCCGCGAATTGGGCTGGATGCCGTCGCGGGACAGTACTCCATTCGCAAGAAGCCGTTTCCAGAGGCGCTGTCGACCCTGGAAGCGGGCTACCATCTGTTGTCCCAGTGGGAGGGCGCACCGGATCGCTTCGCCCCGCTGATGACTCTTTTTACCCATTTGAACCGGCAGTGGCATGATTTTGCCCAGGGCCGACGCAGTTGAACTGCCCAGAGGAGTGACATACGTGAAAAAAGCCGTCGTGGTATTCAGTGGTGGTCAGGACAGTACCACCTGCCTGGTCCAGGCCTTGTCCCGTTATGACGAGGTGCACGCCATCACCTTCGATTATGGCCAGCGCCATAGTGAAGAGATCGAGACGGCGCGCCGTCTGGCCAGCCGGCTCGGCATCGCCGCCCACAAGGTGATGGACGTGACCATGCTGGGGGAGCTTGCCATCTCGGCCCTGACCCGGGACGAGATCCCGGTGAGCTTCGAGCTGCAGGAGAACGGCCTGCCCAATACCTTCGTGCCGGGCCGCAACATCCTGTTTTTGACCCTGGCCGCCATCTACGCCTATCAGGTGGGTGCCGAGGCGGTGATCACCGGGGTGTGTGAGACGGATTTCTCCGGTTACCCCGATTGCCGCGACGAGTTCGTCAAGGCGCTCAATCAGGCCGTCTCGCTGGGGCTGGATCGCGGCATTCGTTTCGAGACGCCGCTGATGTGGCTCGACAAGGCCGAGACCTGGGCACTGGCGGATCACTACGGCCACCTCGATACCGTGCGCCAGCAAACGCTCACCTGCTACAACGGCATTGCCGGCGATGGTTGCGGCGCCTGTCCGGCCTGCGATTTGCGCAGCCGCGGCCTGCAGCAGTACCTGGCCGACAAGGCGGGCGTGATGGCGCGTCTGCACCAAAAAACCGGGCTCGGTGAGAAAAGCGGATGCTGAGCCTGCGTCTCGGCCATGCTTGGGGTATAATCCGCGACTTTTGCAACCAGCCGTGACCAAGATGCACTACCCAATCAACGAGATATTCCAGACCATCCAGGGGGAGGGGGTCTTCACCGGCCTGCCCGCCATTTTCGTTCGCCTGCAGGGTTGCCCGGTGGGATGCCCCTGGTGCGATACCCGTCATACCTGGGTGGTCGATCCTGCTCGTGAAGTGGGCGTGCAGGCGGTGCTCGACTGCTCCAACGAATCCGATGGCTGGAGCAAGATGAGCACGGAGCAGATCCTGGCCAGCTTCCAGCAACTTGGCTATCAGGCGCGTCACGTGGTGATCACCGGAGGCGAACCCTGCCTCTATGACCTCCAGGAGCTCTCTACCACCCTCATTGCGGCAGGCTATCAGGTGCAGATTGAAACCAGTGGTACCAGCGAGATCAAGACCCATGAGCAGACCTGGGTCACCGTATCCCCCAAGATCAATATGAAGGGTGGGTTGCCGGTGCTGGTCTCGGCCCTCGAGCGAGCCAACGAGATCAAGCATCCGGTGGCCACCGAGCGCCACGTGGAGGAGCTGGATGCGCTGCTGGCCACCGCTCGTCTGCGCGACGACGTGGTGATTGCACTGCAACCCATCAGCCAGAAACCCAGGGCGACCCAGCTGGCCATGGCAACCTGCATTGCCCGCAATTGGCGGCTCTCCATCCAGACCCACAAATATCTGGATATCGATTGAAATGGAGTGGTTGTCCGACGAGCGGGTCTTGCTGTCGCTGGCCAACAAGATGCCGTACGGCAAATATCGGGGGCGCCGCATCATCGATATTCCGGAGCCTTATCTGGTGTGGCTGGCCCGTACCGGTTTCCCGGCCGGATCACTTGGTCAAACGCTGGCGCTTGCCTATGAAATCAAGCTCAACGGGCTGGAATCCATGATTGTTCCCATTATTAACAGGATGTCGGTATGAGGATATATACGAGGCAGGGCGACAAGGGCATGACTCGGCTGGCCGATGGTGTGCAACTGGCCAAAGACGATATGCGGGTGGAAACCTATGGCTATATCGATGAATTAAATTCTCATATAGGTCTTCTTATTGCCGAGGTGCCCTCAGCGGAAACCGG
Source organism: Aeromonas sp. QDB20 (assembly GCF_027707805.1). Classification (NCBI taxonomy): domain Bacteria; kingdom Pseudomonadati; phylum Pseudomonadota; class Gammaproteobacteria; order Aeromonadales; family Aeromonadaceae; genus Aeromonas; species Aeromonas sp. QDB20. The sequence continues at coordinate 121,203 of NZ_JAPCJC010000002.1, forward strand.
ATTATTGGCAGACCTGTTATTGCTGCAACAGGAATTGTTCGATCTTGGCGGGGAGCTGGCATTTTCCAGTGACGCTCAGGAGGCAGCCATCTGGCAGGTGAATAACGAGTGGACCCTGCGGCTGGAACAACAGATCGATGCCTACAGCGCCAATTTACCGCTGCTGCGCAATTTCATTCTGCCCAGCGGCTCCCGGGCGGCGGCGCAAGCCCATGTGGTGCGCACCCTGACCCGGCGCTGCGAGCGTCTGCTGCTGACTTTGGGCCGCAGCGAGCAGCTCAACCCGGCCATTCTGCCCTACATGAACCGGCTGAGTGACTGGTTCTTCACCATTGCCCGCTACCTGCTGGCCTGTACCGCGACGCCCGAAGTGCTCTGGGTCAAGGCGGCAGAGCGGGGCTGACGGCAGGCCGCAGGCAATAAAAAACCTCGCAAGGCGAGGTTTTTTATTGGGCCAATGCTGTTTTATCAGATGGCAAAGTCTTCGACGGATTTACCTTCGGCGACCGCCTTGGCAATCACGGACGGCATGCGACCCTGACCGGTCCAGGTTTTTTCCACGCCGTTGTCCATATAGCGATATTTGGCCGGACGAGGGGCACGTTTGCTCTTGGTCGCCTTGGCCGGTTCGGCTGCGACTGTGCCAACCAGTTCAGCAGGATCAATACCGGCGGCTTTCAGCATTTCGGCATATTCATTAATTTTGCGCTGATGTTCTTCACGAGCCTGACGCTCGGCGGCTTCATCCTGCTGGCGTTCGCCGACAATCGCGGAGAGCTTTTCCAAGCCTTCTTCCAATTGTTCCAGCGTCAGCTCACGGCAAGCGGCGCGCAGGCTACGGATATTCAGCAGTACTTTCAAAAATTCGTTCATAGTGTTCACCACGCGAGCAAAAGAGTGAATTAAATAAAAATAGTTATTTTGGCTAATTTATACGGCCGTTCGGGATTAAGTCAAGCGAGTCGAATTAATAAATTCATGCCTGGAATTAAGTAATGCAATTGAATTCAGGCCCGATTCAGCAATATTGGCCAGTGGCATACTCGACTGAGTTCCAAGTAGGTGAAAATAGCGACAAAATCATAATGTTTGCACCATTTGACTACCTCTTTGCCCTTTTGATCTTGCTTGTTTGGGGATTTAATCAAAAAACTTGCTATAACGTGTCGGCACGATAAAATGTGCCTCGAATACCTTTAAGTAGAGGCGCGCTGCCTATGACTACTTGTGCGGAGGGTGATGCCGATGATGCACAAGGAAAGGAGTCAGCGCCGAAGTGGCCAGGCCATCATACCGGGCTGCTGGTTCTGCATCTAATAGGTGCAGGACTGCCATAGTCATCCACTATGGAGCGCTACCTGAAGGGGCTGAGGAGTATTACCTCCCCATGGGTTTTGTTTCTTTATCCTCTCGGTAGATCTCCACCTGCTGTCTTTAGGTGCAAAGAGATCATGGACATCGTTCACTACGCCGACTCCGGTTGGTCAATCATTCCCCCTCTGCTGGCCGTCGCACTGGCGATCCTCACCCGCCGTGTGCTGCTGTCGCTTGGCGTCGGTATCGTTACCGGCAGCCTGCTGCTGAACCAGTTTTCCCCCCTCGATTCCCTGCATTACATGTTGAACACAGTGCTCAAGATCTTCTGGGTCGACGGAGCGCTCAACCGTGACAACATCAATATGCTGCTGTTCATGCTGCTGCTGGGTGGCCTTATCAGCCTGATGAGTGTCTCCGGTGCGACCCGGGCGTTTGCCGAGTGGGCCGCCAAGCGTGCCAGGACCCGCAAGGGGGCCAAGGCGCTCACCGGCATGATGGTGTTTGCCTTCTTCATCGATGACTTCTTCCACAGCCTGTCGGTAGGGGCCATCTGCCGTCCGGTCACCGATCGGTTCCAGATCTCCCGCGCCAAGCTGGCCTACTTGCTGGACTCCACCGCGGCGCCGGTCTGCGTGCTGATGCCCATCTCCTCCTGGGGGGCTTACATCATCGCCCTGGTGGGCGGCATCATGACGGCTCACGGCATCACCGGGCAGAGCCCCATCTCCGCCTTCGTCGAGATGATCCCGATGAACCTCTATGCGGTGTTCACCCTCATCATGGTGCTGGTGGTGATCGCGTTTCAGCTCGATATCGGTCCGATGCGCCAGCACGAGCAGTGGGCGCTGGAAGGCAAGCTGTGGGATGAGTCCAAAGGCCGCCCCATCGGTCTGGACATGGAGAGCCCGGAGGAGAGCAACGGGGGCATGATCGATATGGTGCTGCCGATCCTGACCCTGACCGCGGCCACCGTCTACTTCATGATCGACTCCGGCGCCACCGTGCTGGCCGCCAATGGCGAGCCGTTCAGCGTCCTTGGCTCGTTCGAGAATACCAACGTGGGTTCCTCCCTGGTCTACGGTGCCCTGTGCAGTCTGGTGGTCTCCATCGGTCTGGCCATGCGTCTGAAGCTCGGTGCCAAGAACTGGCTCAAGGCCGCGCCGCAAGGGGTGATGGCCATGCTGCCGGCCATCAACATCCTGCTGTTTGCCTGGACCATTGGTGCCGTGGTACGCGATGTGGAGACCGGCAAGTACCTGGCCTCCCTGGCCAACGGCAATCTGCCGGTGGAAGTGCTGCCGGCCGTGGTGTTCGTGCTCTCCTGCGCCATGGCGTTTGCCACCGGCACCAGCTGGGGCACCTTCGGCATCATGCTGCCGCTGGCGGGTGACATGGCGGCGGCCAGCGATGCGGCCCTGATGTTGCCGATGCTGGCCGCCGTGCTGGCGGGGTCGGTGTTCGGGGATCACAGCTCGCCCATCTCCAGCACCAGTATTCTGTCGGCTACCGGTGCCGGTTGCCATCACATCGATCACGTGATGACCCAGCTGCCCTATGCCCTGGCCATCGCCTTTGGCGCCGCCCTCGGTTATCTGGTTATGGGACTGATGCACTCTGTGCTGGCGGGCTTCAGCGTCAGCGCCCTCTGGTTCGTCATCTTCTCCAGCTACCATTTGCGCAAGGCAAGGTCCCAGGCGGACCTGGCTGTTGCTTAAAACGTACAAGGGGCCGCAAGGCCCCTTGGTTTTGTTGGGGGCTTTGGTTAGCATGCGCCCCATAAATTCAGTTTCGGAACAGTATCATGGCTTCACTGCACTACAAGTTTGCCACCATGAATTCAGGCAAATCGACCCAGCTCATTCAGGCGCACTTCAACTATCTGGAGCGGGGCATGCATCCCTTGGCCATGACACCCGCCATCGACGACCGCTTCGGGGTCGGGGTGATCAGTGCCCGGGTGGGGCTGGAGCTGAAAGTCGAAGTGTTCAGAGAGCGCTGTGATCTGTTCGAGATGGTGAAAGCCCGTCATGCCGAGAAGCGTATCGATGTGTTTATCGTCGATGAGGCCCAGTTCCTGACCAGGGAGCAGGTCTATCAGCTGGCCCGTATCGTCGACGAGCAGGACATTCCGGTGATCGCCTACGGCCTCAAGACCGATTTTCGCGGCGAGCTGTTTCCCGGCTCCTATCACCTGCTCTGCCTGGCCGACAAATTCGAGGAGCTGAAAAGCATCTGCTGGTGCGGCAACAAGGCGCACATGAACTCCCGGGTCAATGAAGCAGGCCAGGTGATGCGAGATGGCGAGCAGGTGGAGATCGGCGGCAACGATCGCTATGTCTCCCTGTGCCGCAAGCACTACCTGGAAGGGCGGGCTTTCAAATAACCCGCGGCTGATGGGGATAACATGAACAAGCAAGGCGCCAATCTGGCGCCTTGCTTGTTTCTAAGGGGTCAATCTATCTCGATATCGACCGGGGCAATGATGGGATCGGCCACCGGCAGGCGGTGGAACAGCTGGCGAAAGTGCTGCTGCACCCGGCCAATATCCACCAGCGACATGCCGGAGGCGAAGCCGAACCAGACGTAGAGGCCGGTGAGATCGCGAAACATGGGGGGCAGATAACGGGGTGCACTGATGAGCCCCTCCAGGTAGTGTTGATAGAGCACCGGGATGTCGTCCAGGGTCACCTTGCCGACAAACAGCATGGGCAGGATCTCGGGGACTCCCTCCAGCACGGCGCTGCGGATGAAGTTGACCGTCTCCACATAACCTTTCACATAGGAGAGATCCTTGGTGAAGCAGGCGCCTCCCTCGACCATGCCGCCGCGAAAGACCCGCTGGGTGATCTTGTAGGCATCGTGCTCGCTGGCACCCTGATCGACGAAATGGCGGAACACCTCGATGAAGTCGGCGCCGCGCTCCGCCATGTCGATGGCCATCACCCGATCCGAGATGCGCTTGGCCCTGTCCGGAAAGGAGCTGAAGGTGAGTGTCTCTATCAGTACCGCCAGCCCCTCCTGGCAGGCGGTGATGCGCGGCGAGCCGGCACTGAGCCAGGTGGCATAGGGTTGCTGGCGCCCGTTGAGGGTGGTGCCCACGTGTACCCAGCCCTCGTGGACCTCCAGCACCTGCAGATCCAGCTCGGAGAAGCGGGCGTGGGAGTTGAGCTTGATGTAATCGCCGCCGGCCGCGGCATCTGAGACGATGCCATCGCTCAGCTTGACCTGCACTGTGCCGTCACTGAAGTAGTTCGACAGCTTGCTCTGCAACCTGGCCACCGCCGCTTCCCCCTCGAACTCCTTGGGGTAGGGGCGCACCAGGTGGCGGGCGCCGGGCAGGGAGAAGATGTCGCACAGCCTGGCCCCCAGCTCCTTGAGGGTCTTGCGATCGCCGCGCAGGTGATCGCCGGCCGAGCCGTAGAGCAGCCGGCTGTAGCGCAGAAAGTCCGGTTGCCCGCGCTGGCGCAGCATCTCGATGACCACCATGTATTGATCCACCGTCTCCTGCAGGATGCGGCCAAGCTCATCCTGGGGACCGAGCCGGCGCCGGATCCTGTCCCGCAGCTCCTTGAGCTCCAGGTACTTGTTGCGGGGATCGAAGCCGAGGGGAAGGCCATCATAGAAGGCCTTGTCGACGGCCGGCAGCGTGCGCCCTCCGCTGGCCAGAAAGTCGGCCTGCAGGTGACGGGGCCACTTGATGGCATCCAGAATGCGGATGGGCTTTTGCAGGATCAAGAGTTCATCCGAGAGGGATTTCAGATGCAGACGGTACTTTTCTTGGATGGTCATTTAGCCCCCTGTGGGGCGAGTGTGGCGCTGGAATGGGCTGAGTATATGCAGGCTGCTTGCCAAAAAGAAGCGAGGGCCGTGCTTATCCGGCCAGTGCGCTTTTGGTTGCCGGAAAATTGGTTTAGACTGCGCCCCTTGATCCCAATTGTGTCGTGGAAATGATGAATATCCCCAGCTCCGAAATGATAATGCGTTGGTTGCAGCAGGCTCGTATCGAGCACTATGTCTGTGATCAGTGCCATGGTATCCACATCGTCTCCCTGCAGTCCGTCGAGGGCATCCAGGAGAGCCGGATCTTCGTTGAAGAGGAAGGGGTGCTGTTTTCATCCGAGCTGGAGGTGCGTCCCTCCGCCTTGCTGCCGCTGGTGGCCGAGCTGGGTCGCCTCAACATGCAGTACCCGTCGCTCAAAGTGTTCCTCGACATCATCGATGACAACCTGCCGCGGCTGGTGGTGGGGCATACCGTCTTTACCAAGGCGGGGCTCAGCGTCGAGCAGTTCCTGCTGTTTGTGGAAAGCACCATAGCCGCGACCCATGAAGTTGTCTCCGAATGCGAGCGGTTGGGCTTCCTGAATCTGCCGGAAATCCAGGTTGCGCCGGAGTCTGTGCACTGATTTGTGCGTTAAATGTGCGAACGGTTCGTCTGATGCAAAAAGCCGTTGACGCCGGCGGGGCTTTCCCCTAAATTACGCCCCGTTCCAGCGCAACAGCGCAGCGAACATCGTGCTGGCTGAGCACGTTAAACAACAGACCAAAATTTGGTGAGGTGACCGAGAGGCTGCCCACCGACGAAGTCGGCAAGATGCACGCGCAGCGTGCTCCGAAAGCCACTTCAAGAAGTAAAAATTTGGTGAGGTGTCCGAGTGGCTGAAGGAGCACGCCTGGAAAGTGTGTATACGGCAACGTATCGAGGGTTCGAATCCCTCCCTCACCGCCAAATTTTAAAGAACCGACCTGATGGTCGGTTTTTTTGCTTTGGGGAAGAATTATCAGCTCATGTCGAAGAGGGAGGGTGAGAACCCTCGTCGGGTTCGAGCAGAGCAGCTTGCTGCGATGAACGGCCGCAGGCCGCCCGGAAGGGGTGAGCCATGCAGTGGCGAATCATCCCTCACGGCCAAATAAAACAAAAGGCCCCGTCGCAAGACGGGGCCTTTTGTTTTATCCGGTGACGGGCGGCTCGGTTCGGGCCCTGGTTCGACAGGTGGGCAGGATAGCCCGCCTGGACGGCCAGAGGCCGCCCGCAGGGCGAGCGTCAGGGATGGCGCGAGTCAATCCCGACCCATCCTCAGATGTTAAAACCGATCCGATGGTCGGTTTTTTGTTTTGCGTGATAGCTTGTCGCCTCCCGCTGTCTTCACAGTTTCTCCATCATCCATAACCAGGTTGTATCGACGGGCAGCCGGCCCCCGATGTTTCCTATTGTCAACGTACAGCTCAGTTGCCATCACCCCCGTGCGGATCATCAGGTTGAAATAAGTTCTGACTTGCGCAATGCATTGCGGGATTTTTAGTTTCTTATTCTGTATGTGCAACTTTGTCTGGATGAATATATTGAATGCGCAACTTGTTGCGTTATTGCGATGATGGCTTGATTGGTAATTGATTCAACCTATTGTTTTAAAACAATAAAATGAACTGGCATGGTCACTGCTAACGGATTCGGTCGAGTGTCATTACCGTTCAACCAATCAGGAGCAATTCCATGCCAACTCCATGTTACATCAGCATCGAAGGTAAAACTCAGGGCAACATCACCGCCGGTGCCTTCACTTCCGATTCCGTCGGCAACATCTTCGTGCAGGGCCACGAAGACGAGATGCTGGTACAAGAGTTCCAGCACGTCGTCACCGTACCGACCGATCCGCAATCCGGTCAGCCTGCTGGTCAGCGTGTCCACAAGCCGTTCAAATTCACCGTTGCGCTGAACAAGGCCGTGCCGCTGATGTACAACGCGCTGGCTTCCGGCGAGATGCTGCCGAAAGTGACCCTGAAGTGGTACCGCACCTCCGTCGAGGGCAAGCAGGAGCACTTCTTCTCTACCGTGCTGACCGACGCCACCATCGTCGACATCGACTGCCAGATGCCACACTGCCAGGATCCGGCGAAGTCTGACTTCACCCAGCTGATCCAGGTCTCCATGGCCTATCGCAAGATCGATTGGGAGCACACCGTTGCCGGTACCTCCGGTGCGGACGACTGGCGCGCGCCGATCGAAGCGTAATTCTCAGTCAAAGGGCACTGCTTGCGGTGCCCTTTTGCCGTTTCTGGCATTTCCCGCTCCGTTTCAATACACGCGTTTTTTCTTTTGCCCGTTTGCCTGAGGTGAGGGGGCACAAGAAAAAATCCGAGTTTACGTCTTGCCGCACGCCGTCAAGGGCGTGCGGTAGCCATGGTGTCAGAAAAACCGGGGCGAAGGCGGATCTCTCACACGGCTTGAAGTGCCCCGCCTGATGGGGCTGCACGATATCTCAGGGGCGAGCAACGATGGCAGACAGCACAGGATTACAATTTACCGTCAAGGTGGGGGCTCTGCCCGAAAACACCTTCGTGGTGGCCGAGTTTGCGCTTGATGAAGCGCTCAACCGGCCGTTCAACCTGCGCCTGGAGCTGGCAAGCGCCCAGCCCGACATCGACTTTGGCGCCGTGCTGGACCAGCCATGCGAGCTGCTGGTGTGGTACAACGGCGAGCTGCAGCGCCGGGTATGCGGGGTGGTCAGTGACTTTGCGCAAGGAGACAGCGGTTTTCGCCGTACCCGCTATCAGCTCATGGTACAGCCGGCGCTGTGGCGTCTGTCGCTTCGCCAGAACTCCCGCATCTTTCAGGCACAGAAACCCGATGAAATTCTCAGTATCCTCTTGCAAGAACACGGCATCACCGATTACGCCTTTGCGCTCAAGAACGAGCACGCCAAGCGGGAATACTGTGTCCAGTACCGGGAGAGCGACCTCGATTTCGTGAACCGCCTCGCCGCTGAAGAGGGGATGTTCTACTTCCACGAGTTTGAAGCGGGCAAACACCGCATCGTGTTTGCCGATGACGCAGCCGCCCTGACCGCTGGTCCCGAGCTCTTCTTCAACCTCGGCAACCGTTCCCTCGAGCAGGGCCCCTATGTGCGGCAGTTCCACTACCGGGAGGCGGTACGCCCCTCGGATGTGGAGCTCAAAGATTACAGCTTCAAGACCCCGGCTTATGGCCTCTCCCACAAGAAAGTGGGGGCTGAGCTGACTCACCAGCGCGATACCTATCAGCACTTCGACTACCCGGGTCGCTACAAGCAGGATGGCAGCGGCAAGGCCTTTGCCCAGCACCGCTTGGATGCGCTGCGCAACGATGCGGTGGCGGGCCAGGCTAAGTCCAACTGCGCGGCCTTGCAGCCGGGGCAGAGCTTCTCGCTGACCGAACACCCCAACGGCAGCCTCAACACCGACTGGCAAATCGTGCGTATCCAGCATACCGGCTTGCAGCCGCAGGCGCTGGAAGAGGAGGGGGGCAGCGGCCCGACTGTCTACCACAACGAATTCGGGGTGGTGAAAGCCAGCACCACTTGGCGGGCGCGTATCGGCAGCCCGGAGGCCCCCCACAAACCCATTGTGGATGGCCCGCAAATCGCCATGGTGGTGGGGCCCGATGGGGAGGAGATTTACTGCGACGAGCATGGCCGGGTGAAACTGCAATTCCCGTGGGACCGCTACGGCAGTTCCAACGACCAGAGCTCCTGCTGGGTGCGGGTGAGCCAGGGCTGGGCCGGCGGCCAGTACGGCATGATGGCCATCCCGCGCATCGGCCACGAGGTCATCGTCTCATTCCTGGAGGGGGACCCGGACCAGCCCATCGTGACGGGTCGCACCTATCACGCCACCAACCGCCCGCCCTACGAGCTGCCTGCCAACAAGACCCGCACCGTGCTGCGCACCGAGACCCACCAGGGTGAGGGCTTTAACGAGCTGCGTTTTGAAGACCAGGCCGGACAGGAAGAGATTTACATCCACGGTCAGAAAGATCTGAACGTGCTTATCGAGAACGACGCGGCCTGGCATATCAAGCACGACCAGCACACCGATATCGACAACGAGCGGGTGACTCGTATCAGAAAGGTGCCGGGTGAGCAGGGGGCTCCGCCCAGTCTTGGCAACGATCATCTGACCGTTGAAGGAGAGAAGCGGGATCATATCAAGGCTGACTATTCGCTGACGGTGGATGCCTCCATGCACCAAAAACTGGGTGATAGCTGGCTAACCCAGGCGGGGCAAGAGGTGCACGTCAAGGCCGGTGCCAAGGTGGTGCTGGAAGCCGGCTCTGAAATTACCGTCAAGGTCGGCGGCTGCTTTATCAAGGTCGATGGCGGTGGTGTGACCCTGGTGGGGCCCACCATCAAGATGAACTCGGGTGGCAATGCAGGCTCTGGATCCGGTTGGGCTGGCAAGGTACCCAAGAGTATTGAGGGTATGTTGGATAGCCCTCACACGCGCTGGATGAAGTTCTATCACCTCGACTCCGAGCTGATGCCGCTGGCGGGCACTCCCTACAAGGCCGTATTGAGCGATGGGTCGGTGCGGGAAGGCACGCTGGATGGTGATGGCATGGCGCTGCTCGAGGATGTGCCTGCTGGCACCGCTTCAGTGACCTATGACCTGCAGGACAATTTTGTCGATCTGCCCCGTGAATCCATCTCGGCCCTCACCGGCCATCTCGACAGTCTGAGCGACGAGGGCTGATATGTTCGGTAACGATCTGTTTGAGCAGCTCTATGACCACCTGGATCAGGCTGTTTCCGGTGGGGCTGCCTATGTCAAACAAAGTGCTGAGGCCGTCAAAAAAGGGATTGCCTCCAGCCTGCAGTGGATCTGGGAGGCCCTGCAGGGGGATTTCAACCCCAATCAAAGCGCAGGACAGATCGCCGCCAATGCGGTGCTGGGTCTAATTCCCGTAGTTGACCAGGTGCTGGATTGTCGCGATCTGATTGCCAATGCCCGGGATATTTCCCGTGATCCCAAGCAGCCGGATAAGTGGGTTTTCTTAAGCTTTACCCTGATAGGGCTGATCCCGTCGCTGGGTTCAGCCCTCAAGGGGGTGTTGAAAATCATCTTCCTGTTTGTCCGCAAGGCGGGTGGGGATGCCACCAAGGCGATCAGACCTGCAATGGCGCCCGTGCTGACGTTTCTCAGTGATCCCAAGGTCAAGAAAGTGCTGGGTATCTCGCGCCTCGACAAAGTGCTAAAAGAATTTGCCGGTCAGATCCGTGGGTTGAGGGGACAGATTGCGGTCAGTGTGTTGCTGGGTTATCTGAACGATGCCGTCAAGTCGCTGACCAGCTTGATCGGCAAGATAAAGGGATTGGCTCCTGCTTCAGTCAGGATCTGGCTTGAGCAATCCCAGCGTCTGGTGTTGCAGATGCAGTCACAGGCGGGTCAGATGCTGCCTGTCGCCATGGGGCCCGTGCTCAAGTCCCTCGATGAGATAGCCGCTGGGTTGGAGAAAGAGGCGGTCAAGCATGCCCCTGGTTACAAGGCCATGCCCGGTGGTACCGTTATCCACCCGCTGCCGGATGATGTGGTCAAAGTGGAGCTCAAGATCCTGAGCCGCTCGAAGAAAGGGATTTATGGCGAGATCATCAGCGACAATTGGATGGCAAATCACAAGTTCGAGAACCTGTTGCCAGAACATCGCCGGGTACGTAGCCTGAATGACAAGCCCAGAGGGCGGGGCATCGATGGTATCTACAAGAACACCAATCCTCCGCCTCCCTACGTGGTGACCGAGACCAAGTTTCGGACGGCAGGGGGGGAGTATATCGATGGGGATGGCACCAAGAGCACCCAGTTGTTGTCGATGACCAAGGGGTCGGGCAAGCAGATGAGCAATTTGTGGATAGAAAGGCGATTACCGGATGAAATAGCAGATAAAAAGCTATTGGCGGATATCAGAAAACAAAAATATGAATCTTGGTTGATGATCGTCGATGAGTCTGGTGAGGTGATTCAGATCACCAAGTTGAATAAGAATGCCGATGCTATCGGTACTATCCCGGTCAAGTAGGAGTAGAGAATGAGTTCGTTTATTGAGCAGCGTCGAGATCCACTATTATCTGAGGATTTCTTCTTGGTTCAGCTAGAAGACTACAAAGAATCGCTCTATTTTGACCAGGAGTGGTGGAGTTGGATAAATGATCCTCACCATGAACGCTGGAGTGACCCAGCAGGATTGCCTACTCGCTCTGGTGCCAGTGCGGGCATGTTTATGGATAATCTTGAACATCTGATCTTGCTTTATTCTGGCGGAGTCTCTCATGAAGAGGTTATTGCTCAGCTAGGCATCGTCACTAAAGAGTTTTTACGCCATAAAAAAGAGTTTCCAGATGAACAGTTTTATTACTGGGAGCAAGATGCTTATCAATATCTGCTCTGGATGCTCTCATTAAGCATCCTCTATGGCCAGGATGAGATATTGCCCGAGTTGGTGCGTTATATCAGTAAGAATCCGGAAGGGGACGACGACCCGTTGTGGAGCGTACTGTTGGCCCGCCTGGGTTATCCTGGCTTCCCTCGAGGTCCAGAATCCTATATTCCAGAGGTGTACCGCCCGCTATTTGATGCCATCAAGGGAGATGGTGTGAATCCCACCAAGGTTGAGCGTCAGGCGAGCATCAAGCAATATCTCAAAGGATGGTACAAGGGGTGTAAAGAGTGCTATTGGCACGACAGGCACAAGGCAAAGCATGCCATCTACTTTGGCTATTGGGCTTTTGAAGCGGCGCTGGTCACCCTGCTTTATGAGCTGGATGACAGCAGCTATCGAGACATGCGCTATTACCCCAAGGATCTGGTCGATTATGCCAGAGCCAATGGTATTGCAGAGAAATGGCAGGCATTGCGAGTAGCCCAACATCCTATTGCCATGCCGGGTTCCGTGGTGGAGCAGGATGGCAACTGGCGCTGCAACCTGACCGATGAGCAGTGGCAGCTTCGCAAAGGGCAGAGCTTACCTTCCCAAACCCATGTCAACAAGGATGACATGTTGTTCTGGGTACAGGAGTAGTCCGCAGTGTATCGATCATGCATTGTCTGCGTGATCGATACATCGCGAACCGAACATCGTTTTGGTGCTGCCGTGGTATTGCTTGGCCCCTTTGGCTCTGTATGAAAAAATCGGGAAAGAAAGGTGAAGGCGATAAAAAAACTATTTCTGCTCCTATCCGTCATTATCTTGTCACCCCTGTTGATTCCCATGGTCTATGTCGAAAGACGAAGAAAGAAATGGCTCCTATCAATTTTACTATCTCCTCTGCCTGAAGAGATCAGAGTCGGCAGATTGAACGCGCTGATGAATACCCATACCGATGAGCTACAGGGTGGCATTGTGTCAGCACTTGTTGAATTCAACTCTGATGAGCATTGGGTGTGTCTCAATATTGACTGGCGAGACGTCGAGGAAGTTGAGTTGCAGGGCAACGCATTGGCGGATATTCATGGCTTGAAGGAGCACTTCATTTGCGCCGAACCGGGTGAGGATACATCGGTTTGGCGCCTGTTGGTGCTTTATGACTTATGGCTGCAAGCGCGAGAATATGAAGTCGTGCTTTGGGATATAGATGCAGATCAATATACAGGGTTTATTTGTCGAACGGATGTTCTCGATAAACTGTTAAACGAGGGGCGCAAGCTGGGTCTGCATCTGGTCAAGCTGGACCATGTGAACGAACAATAGCGCCTTGTATCAACCGAAAAAGCCCTATACCGGTATTTATTGAAACAGAGCCAACGTGAAATAGTAAATACAGAAAGTAGTTAGAAAATGTCATGTATGCAGTTCTCCCTCCCATCTTAATTAGTCGCAGATATCAATGATGACATACCGCACATTATGCTTGGTGCTGGCGAGCCATTGGCTGGCCGCTTGTACAACCACGACGTCACAGACGGAATCCGAACTCTTGCAAGCCGCACAACAAGGGCAGGGCAAGGCCCAATATGAATTGGCCAATCGTTTGGTGGCCAAGCCCGATTACCCGCAGGCGATGCGCTGGATGAAGCAGGCCGCCGATCAAGTCGGTCCGTTGGCGGCTGATGCCGGACTGCGGGGAAAGGCAGCCCTGCAAGTAGGGAGTTGGTATCAGGCAGGGTTGGGGGAACCAAAGAACCCTATGCTGGCCACGCAATGGTGGCAAAAATCAGCCAAGTTGGGCAATGCCGAAGCCAGCTATCAGTTGGGTCAGGATTGCCGGCAACGGCACAAGGACAAGCTGGTCAGTGAGTGCCTCGACTGGTTCGAGCAGGCAGCCAAGCGCGATCATGCGAATGCCCAGTTGGTTCTGGGGCAGTGGTATGCAGGTCAGGCTGGGGCCGATGAAGATGCCGTCAAGTGGCTGGAGAAGGCCGCGGAGCAGGGTAATCGCGATGCTCAATATCAGCTTGGTGCTCGCTATGAGCAAGGGAAAGGGGTGAGCAAGCGCTCCGATCTTGCTTTGCACTGGTATGAGAAAGCAGCCGCGCAGCAACAGCCGGATGCCTTGTTGGTGCTGGCCCGCAAGGCGCCTTCTGAAGAGGCATTCAGCCTTTATCTGCGAGCCGCCAATGCGGGCTCTGCACCGGCCCAGTTGTGGCTGGGGCAGGCCTATCTGGTCGGCAAACAGGTTCACCAGGATCTTGCACTTGGCCGCTATTGGCTGGAGCTGGCGGCAGGAAGTGGCTCCCATGAGGCCGAATATCAATTGAGCTTGCAGCAGAGTGGTGCCGCAGAACGAGAGTATTGGTTGACGCGTGCCGCAGAAGGGGGATTCAGTCAGGCTCAGTTTGCATTGGCTCAATGGCAGCAAGAGCAAGGGGACCTGGTGACCGCTCGCCACTATTTTGCACTGGCGGCAGCACAGGGCAATGTCAATGCGCGTTACGCCTATGGCGAGATGCTGCGGCTCGGGTTGGGTGGCAAGGAAGACTACCCGCAAGCACTCAAACAGTATCGGCTGGCGGCCAATGCCCGACACCGATTGGCCCAATATCGCATGGGGATCATGCGTGAACAGGGGTTGGGAGCTCCACGCAATAGAGTGCATTCTTATGCATGGTATCTGTTGGCGGCAACCGAGGGTAATCAAGAGTCAGCCAAAGCGCGTGATGAGCTGGAGAAAGGCATGACGGAAAAAGAGAAAAGTGTCGGACAGAAATTGGCGCAGCATTGGTTCTTGCAGCAATCTAGTCAGAATTATCATCAGCCTGGCTGATCAAATGTATTATTTTTTAGAGGGTTAGCGTTTTTCATGTGAGGTTGATACAACAGAACTCTTATTAACTTATTCATCTGTTAGTTGCGTAGATGAAAACAACCTTTATCATGTTTTCATGTATGAATAATTCTTTTCTTCTTTCTTGCGTCATAACCTGGCGCATTACTATCTTGACTCAATCAGTCAATAATTGACGCATAACAGCTGGAGTTTGGCGTGATGGGGTATGATAACAGTTGAAAGTTATAAGTTTGTTTTTTGTTAATATATCAATCCTCACCTTTCAAGATTTAAGTGATTACAATTAACCTATTGTTTTTGTTGGTTTTTTGTTTTTGTAATTTCTTTTTCACGGATATTTCATTGACGGTAGCTCATCTATAAATATACCATTAATTATAAATGGCATTTAAGCCAATATGACCTCTAACGATAGAGTAGAGGCACTTCGGGTTGTTATGAATAAACAAGTGGGTATTGTGCTTTTGATAATTAGAGCTGTTGCTCTTTTTGGTCGAACGCATATCTGTTGGCCAGTGGATTGGTCTCTTGCCAACCGGCAATAGCGTCAACTGTCATTTTTGACAGTTGTTGGCTAAACCACCGGCTATAAGCTTTTGGGTCTGGATAGACCCACAACTTGGTATTTAGAGCATGGGAAAAAATATTGATGGGGCCACTGTTGCACCCAAGGAACGTATTAATATCAAATATGTACCGTCGACCGGAGGTCAACAGGGAGAAGTAGAACTTCCCTTGACCATGATGGTGGTCGGCAACATGAAGGGGCGCACCGAAGACACCCCCATCGAGGAGCGTCAGACCGTCTCCATCGACAAGAATAATTTCTCTTCCGTCATGAAAGAATCTGCACTGGAACTGAATTTTTCCGTTCCCAATCGCCTGGAGGAAAACAGCCAGGACGAGTTGCCGGTTTCGATCAAGATCCAGTCTCTGGAAGACTTCACCCCTGACAGCGTGGCCCAGCAGGTGCCCGAGCTGCGCAAGCTGCTGGAGCTGCGTGAGGCCCTGGTTGCCTTGAAGGGGCCGCTCGGCAATATCCCCGCCTTCCGCAATCGTTTGCAGGAGCTGTTGTCCAGTGATGAAGCGCGTGAGCAACTGCTCAAAGAGCTGGATTTGATTAAACCTGCCGAGTGATCGCCGGGTTGGATTGATTGACGAGAAAAGGAAAAAACATGTCTTTGGTCGAAGAACAGGTTCAAGCGGGGGCGAGTGCCGCCTCCTCGTCCTTGCTGGACGAAATCATGGCGCAGGCTCGCATCACCCCGGTGGATGAGGGTTACAGTGTCGCCAAGCAGGGGGTAGCTGCCCTGATCGCCAACATCCTGGATAGCGGCACTGCCAGCAGTCCGGTCAACAAGGCCTTGGTGGACAGCATGATTGTCGAGCTCGACAAGAAGCTCGGCAAGCAGATGGACGTGATCCTGCATGCCAAGGAGCTGCAGGAGATGGAGTCCTCCTGGCGCTCCCTCAAGCTTTTGGTGGATCGCACCGATTTTCGCGAGAACATCAAGATCCAGGTGCTGCATGCCACCAAGGAAGAGCTGCTGGAAGATTTCGAGTTTTCACCCGAAATCACCCAGTCCGGTCTCTACAAACATGTTTATTCCAGCGGATATGGCCAGTTTGGTGGTCAGCCGGTGGGGGCCGTGATCGGTGATTACGCCTTCACCCACAGCTCTCCCGACATCAAGCTGATGCAGTATGTCAGCGCGGTAGGGGCCATGTCCCATGCCCCCTTCATCTCTTCCGTCGCACCCGCTTTCTTCGGGGTCGACAGCTTTACCGATCTGCCCTCCATCAAGGATCTCAAGTCAGTCTTCGAAGGTCCGGCCTACACCAAGTGGCGTGCGTTGCGTGAATCGGAAGATGCCCGCTATCTGGGACTGACCGCACCGCGCTTCCTGGCGCGTCTGCCCTACGATCCGACCGAGAACCCCATCAAGGGCTTCAACTATCAGGAAGATATCAGCTCGGATCACGACCACTATCTGTGGGGCAACACCGCCTATCTGATGGGCACCTCCCTGACCGACAGTTTCGCCAAGTATCGCTGGTGCCCGAACATCATAGGCCCGCAGAGTGGTGGTGCCATCCACGATCTGCCGGTACACGTATATGAAGCCATGGGTCAGCTGCAGGCGAAGATCCCGACCGAGGTGCTCATCACCGATCGTCGTGAATACGAGTTGTCGGAAGAGGGCTTCATCACCCTGACCATGCGCAAAGACAGCGACAACGCCGCCTTCTTCTCCGCCAACTCGGTGCAAAAACCCAAGGTATTCCCGAATACCAAGGAAGGCCGGGAGGCGGAAACCAACTACAAGCTGGGTACCCAGCTGCCCTACATGTTCATCATCAACCGCCTGGCGCACTACATCAAAGTGCTGCAGCGCGAGCAGATCGGCTCCTGGAAGGAGCGTCAGGATCTGGAGCGTGAGCTGAACAGCTGGATCCGGCAGTTTGTTGCAGACCAGGAAAACCCGCCGGCAGAGGTGCGCAGTCGCCGCCCGCTGCGTGCCGCCCAGATCAAGGTGCTGGACGTGGAAGGGGAGCCGGGCTGGTATCAGGTGGCCATGTCGGTGCGCCCGCACTTCAAGTACATGGGGGCGAGCTTCGAGCTCTCTCTGGTAGGTCGTCTGGACAAGGAATAAGGCCCGATGCCGCATCTCTCTTCCTGGGATAGAGGAAATGCGGCCAGTCTGTTTGATCGCATCAGGGGGGAGGGGCTTGGCTCCTCCCCCCGTACGGAGTCTGAGGAACTGATCGCGTCTGTTAAACGGCAGCTCGAACAGGTACTCAACACCCGTCCCGGCAATTGTCGCAGCGCACCTGACCTCGGGGTCATCGATTTCAACGATGCCACCCAGGGCAGTGCCGACATCAAGGGGCGGATCCGGGAGGCGATCCGGCAATGCATCCGTCGTTATGAACCGCGGATCGTGCATGTGGATGTCCGTTCACCCGACCATCAGGCGAGTCCGCTTGAGATGTCGTTTCAGGTGACGGCCCACGTGCGGCTGGAGCATATCGAGCAAGTTACCTCGTTCAACGTCCATATGGACAGTCATCGTCACTACCGCATGGTCTGATCAATGTCGCTGGAACATTACTTCAGGGATGAACTGGCATTTTTGCGCCTGCAAGGGCGCGAATTTGCAGATAGCCATCCCGAGCTCACCCGCTTTCTGTCGGAGCAAAATAGCGATCCGGACGTGGAGCGCCTGCTGGAGGGATTCGCCTTCCTCACGGGCAACCTGCGCGCCAAGATTGAGGATGAGTTTCCCGAGCTGACCCACGGTCTGCTCAACATGCTCTGGCCCAACTACCTGCGTCCCGTGCCCAGCATGACCATCATGCAGTTTTCGGTCATTCCGGGGGCCATCGCCCAGCCGGCGCTGGTCAGGCAAGGCTGCCAGCTCGACAGCCTGCCCATGGACGAGGTGACCTGCCATTTCCAGACCTGTCACGATACCTGGGTCTATCCGGCCGATATCCGTCATATTGCCGCCCAGAGCGGCAACGATCTCTCCACCATCTCGCTGGATATCGCCCTGCATGCCCCTCTGCCGCTTTGCGAGTTGCAGCTGGACAAGCTGCGCTTCTTCCTCGGTGGCGACAGCTACACCGCCTATGAGCTCTACTTCTGGCTCTCCAACCAGCTCTCCCATATCGAGCTCGAGATCGACGGCAAGCGCTTTCGTCAGGAGGCCAAGGCCCTCAAACCGGTCGGCTTCGAGCGCGGTGATGCGCTCTTGCCCTATCCGAACAACGTCTATTCCGGCTACCGGATCCTGCAGGAGTATTTCTGCTTCCCGGAAAGCTTCCTCTTCTTCGAACTCGCCGGTGGCGACTGGCCCAAACAGCCGTTGCCGGTGAGCGAATTCAAGGTGCACTTCTGCTTCGACCGGCCGCTGCCGGCGGAGCTCAAGATCCGACCCGACTCCTTCATGCTCAACTGCGTGCCGGCCATCAACCTGTTCCAGCACGACAGCGAGCCGGTCAACCTCAATGGCCGCCAGGCGGAGTACCCCCTCAAGGCGAGCTATCGCCACGCCGACAGCTTCGAGATCTTCTCGGTGGATCAGGTGGAAGGCTGGGTCGAGGGGAACCTCGGTCGCTCCCGCGGCACGCCGCGCATCTATCAGCCGTTCGAGAGCTTCCAGCACCAGATTGAGCGGGCCAAGCAGCGGCTGGCGCTCTACTACCGGGTGCGGGTCAAGGAGGCGGTGAGTGGGGATGGTTTCGAGCACAGTCTCTCGTTCGTGCGCGGGGATGAAACCACCACGGTCGAACTGGATGAATCCATCTCGGTGACGCTCACCTGCACCAACCGCTCCCGCGCCGCCCGCCTCAAGGTGGGCAGCGTCTGCGTACCGACCGGCAGTTCGCCCTCGTTTGCCACCTTCCGCAACCTGATCCGACCGACCCGGCCGTTGCGCCCGGCGCTGGACGGCAGTCTGCACTGGACGCTGATCTCCAACCTCTCCCTCAACTATGTCTCCTTGTTGCGCCGCGATGCCCTGGTGCAGGTGCTGCGCACCTACGATTTTCCGGCGCTGCACGACAAGCAGGCAGAGCAGGCCTCGCGCAAGCGGCTGGCGGGGATCGAGGAGATCGAGACCAAGCCGGTGGACCGGCTGGTGCGCGGCATGCCGGTGCGGGGGCTCAAGTCGGTGCTCTCCATCCGCCAGTCCGCCTTTGGCAGCGAAGGGGAGCTCTATCTGTTCAGCACCGTGCTGGCCCACTTCTTCTCGCTGTATGCCAGCGTCAACGCCTTCCACCTGCTTGAGGTGGTCAATCTCGACAACAAGGAGCGCTATCAGTGGCCAGTCCAGATCGGTCAGCACTCCCTGATGTGACGTCCGGCAAGGACGCGCCCCGCTTCAACTTCTTCCAGCTGGTTGAGCTGCTCAACCGGCTGGATGGTGCCGATCAGGAGCGAGGGCTCGACTACCTGCCCGGTGACGAGAGCATCCGCTTCAAGGCGACCGCCTCCCTGGGGTTCCCTACCAGCGACGTGTTGCAGATTGGCCGGGACGGACAGGGCCGCCACGAGCTGGAGGTGGCCTTTCTCGGCCTGCACGGCAGCCAGTCGCCGATGCCCGGCTATTACCTCGATTCGCTGGCGTGGGAGTACGCCCAGGGGGAGCAGAAGCTCGGCCTGTTCCTGGACTTCTTCCATCACCGTCTGCTGACCCTGCTGCACCGGATCTGGCGCAAGTATCGCTACCACGTCCGGTTTCAGGACAACGGCGAGGATGGTTTCTCCCGCCTGATGTTCGCCCTGGTGGGGCTTGGCAACGAGGCGGTCTGCCAGAGCCTGCCGGTCAACCGGGCCAAGATGCTCTCCTATGCGGGCATGCTGGCCAGCCCCAGCCGCTCCCCCGAGGTGGTGGCTGGTCTGGTGGCCCACTGTTTCGATCTGGCGGACGTGGAGGTGAGCGCCTGGCAGTGGCGCAAGGTGCCTATTCATCAGGATCAGCAGAACCGCCTCGGCGGGGCTGGCTCCACCCTGGGGGATGACTTTGTCATCGGCGACAAGGTGAACGACTGTGCCGGCAAGTTCTTGTTGAAGATCAACAACCTGAGTTTTGGCCAGTTTCTCGGGTTTCTGCCGAACGGGGAGCACTTCCATGCCCTGGTTACCTTCGTCTCCTTCATCCTGCGCGATCAGCTGGCCTGGGATCTGCGGCTGGGTTTCGGCCAGGAGCAGGCGAGGGGACTGAGACTCGGTGAAGAGCAGAGTGCCCGTCTGGGGTGGAGTACCTTTCTCGGCCAGCCGCCGAGCGATCCGTTCGTGACCATTTGTGTGCAGGAATAAGCGCAGAAATACGCTGCGCAGAACATTTAAGTACAGAGATCAGTGCAGGAGTAACCGTGGGCGATTTTAACCAGCAACTTTCCCTGGTGGTGCTCAACAGCGAACAGCTCGACGGCAGCCAGCAGGTGCAGTACCGCTTCGACGAGATGGGGGGGACCCTGGGCGCCTCCGAGCAGGATGACTGGCTGCTGCGGGACAGGTTGGGGGCCGTGCTGCCCGCCCACGCCCGCATCGAGCTCAACGACGGTCGCTTCTGCCTGTGCGATCTGAGCGGCCAGACCTATATCAATGGCGCCACCTCACCCATCGGGCGGGCCCGCAAAGTGCATCTGGAGCAGGGGGACGAGCTCATCGTCGGCCCGTTCCGGCTGCGTGCCTACCTGGGGGCCATCACCCCGGAGCAGAGCCTGCAGCAGGTGCTGGGCAATCGTGCCACCGAGCAGCTCGACGAGTGGCTGACCGGTGATGAGCCAGCAGCCCGGGCCGATGATCCGCGCACCCTGGCGGCCGATCCCCTGCTGGCACTGCAACAGGAGCGCCGGACCCCCAATTCGTTGATGGATGGCTTGCCAACAGCTGGCGTGCCGACGGATGGCCCGCTGGCGGATAGTCGCCTGCAGGCTTCACCGCGTTCACAGCCGGATGTGGACGTTTCCCCCCTTGCCCCCTTTTCTGCTGTCGAGAACACCATGAACCAAGAATTTCTGGATATGCCCAGCATCGAGAACCACCCCGATTATCAGCTGTCGCTGGACGGCGTCGATCACGTGGCCCTGACTCCGCTGATGCGCGGCCTGGGTCAGCCCTTGCAACTGCAGGACACCCAGCAGGCCCACGACATGCTCGAAGAGATGGGCAAGACGGTGCGGGCCATGGTGGAGGGGTTGCTGCAGCTGCAAACCGAACAGGCGGCGCTGGCGGACAAGCACCTGCGCCCCATCGAGGACAACCCGCTGCGCCTGGGCCTTGACTATGACGAGACCCTGGCGGTGCTGTTTGCCGAGCAGAAGAGCCCGGTCCACCTGAGTGCGCCGGCGGCGGTGGCCGAGAGCCTGCACAATGTGCGCATCCACCACGTGGCAAACCAGCAGGCCATCGGTGCGGCGCTGGACAGCATTCTGCAAGCCTTCTCGCCCGAGGCGCTGATCGGCCGGTTCGAACAATACCGCCGCAGCGGTGCGCCGGGCATGGCCGATGAAGGCTGGGCCTGGAACATGTACCAGCACTACTACCGCGAGCTCACCTCCGCCCGCCAGCAGGGGTTCGACAAGCTGTTCCACCAGGTGTATGCCCAGGCCTATGACCAGGCCGTTCGTCAGCAACAGGGACTGATTTGATGATACGTGCGCTGATGCTGGGGGCGGTTCTGCTGGCCCTGGCTGGCTGTACCACCATGGGCAAGATGGCTGACGTCGCCATGAACCCGGATATCCAGGTGGGCAGCAATGACAGTCAACCCTCCACCCTGGGGCTGAGCCTGCTGGCGGAGCCTGACGTCAACCCCAACGAGAGCGGGGAGGCGGCGCCCATCGAGTTTCAGGTGGTGCTGTTGGCCGAGGATTCCAAGCTGCTTGCCACCGACTACGACCAGGTGACGGCAGATGTCGAGAAGGCCCTTGGCAAGAACTACCTGGATCATCAGGACTACACCCTGTTGCCGGGCCAGTTCAAATACCTGCCCCCCGTCAAGCTCGACGAGAAGACCCGTTACATCGGCGTGATCGCACGCTACGCCGACCCGGACAGCGCCGAGTGGCGCAAGGTCATCAAGATCAAGAGCAAGGGCGCGGCTTATCAAATCCTGGTGCACCTGCGCCTGGATGAAGTGGAACTGCAAAAAGAAGAAGAATAACCATGTCGAGTCGAAATCGGGTTATCTGGCGTGAGGGGCTCTTCATCAAGCCCCAGCACTTCCAGCAACAACAAAGGCATTCGGACTACGCACTGCACGCTCGCCTGAGCGCGCTGTCCGACTATTTCTACGGCTTGCAGTCGCTCGCCATCAACGAGGATTACCTGGGCTTTGGTCGCATTGCCCTGGTCGGGGCCACCGGCATCCTGCCGGACGGAACCGTGTTCAACATCCCCAACGACGACATGCTGCCGACCCCGCTGGAGATCACCGATGCCTCGGTGGCCAACCAGAAGGTCTATCTGGCGCTGCCGCTCTCGGTAAGCGGCGTCAACGAGGTGGGGCAGGGCGGCCAGGTGGCTACCCGGCTGCAGGCCCATCGCCACGACGTGCGCGATCTGCACAGCGAAGGGGGGGACGTGGTCTCCCTCGAAGTGGGGCGGGTCAGCCTGCGGCTGATGCTGGAGCGTGAAGATCGCAGCGCCTACGCGTCGCTCGCCATCGCCCGCATTCTGGACAAGCGTCCGGACGGCGGTCTGGTGCTGGATCCCAACTTCATGCCCTGCAGTATCAGCGTCTCCGCCATCCCGACCCTCAAGCGTTTCCTCGGCGAGTCGGCCGGCCTCGTGGCCGAGCGGGCCCGCAGCCTCTCCCAGCGCATCGCGGCGCCCGGTCAGCAAGGGGTGGCCGACGTGGCCGAGTTCATGATGCTGCAGCTGCTGAACCGGGCCCAGCCCCAGCTCTCCCATCTGGCGCGCCTGGGCACCCTGCACCCGGAGCGGTTGCACGAATCACTGGTGCAGCTGTGTGGTGAGCTGATGACCTTTACCGACGAATCCCGCCTGCCGCCGGAGTTTCCCGCCTATCGCCACGACGATCAGCAGGTGAGCTTCGAGCCGGTGATGCTGGCCCTGCGCCAGGCGCTCAGCACCGTGCTGTCGCCGCGCGCCGTCTCCATCCAGCTGCGCAAGCACCAGTACGGCATCATGGTGGCCATGGTGAACGAGAGCGAGCTGATGAAAAGCGCCGACTTCGTGCTGGCGGTGCGTGCCCGCATGCCGCAAGAACAGCTGCGCAAGCAGTTGCTGCAGCAGACCAAGGTGGCCTCCAGCGACAAGATCCGCGAGCTCATCAGCCTGCAATTGCCCGGCATTCCGCTGCTGCCGCTGCCGGTGGCGCCGCGCCAGCTGCCCTATCATGCCGGTTACAGCTACTTCCAGCTCGACCGGCAGAGCCCGGCCTGGCAGATGCTGGCGGTCAGCAACACCCTCGCCTTCCACATCGCCGGCGACTTCCCCGAGCTCGACATGCAGCTCTGGGCCATTCGCAGCCAGTGATCGCACCAAGGAATAAGCAGAGATGACCACGGACATTATCAAGAACGAGCAACTCAGCGACCTGCTGTTTGATCACGCCGAGCAGCTGGACATGGATTCGGACTACTGGTTCCGCCTGCGCGGCCAGAGCATCAACCCGATGATCGACGCGGTGACCCCCTTGCTGGGGCTGGTGCAGCGGGTGCGCCTGCTGTCGCGCTATGACCAGGTGCCCGAGCTCTACCAGCGGGTGGTGACCGAGATCCAGGCCATCGAACAGGAGCTGATGGCCCAGGGTTACGAGAACGGGGTGGCGCTGTCGTTTCGTTACATCCTCTGCACCTTCATCGACGAGGCTGTGATGGGACGCGACTGGGGCAGCCAGAGCGAATGGTCCCAGCACTCCCTGCTGGCCCGCTTCCACAACGAGACCTGGGGCGGCGAGAAAGTGTTCGTGCTGCTGGCTCGTCTGCAGGAAGACCCGGTGCGCTACCGCGACATCCTGGAGTTCATCTACCTGTGCCTGTGCCTCGGTTTCGAGGGGCGCTACAAGGTGATGAGCCAGGGGCGGGAAGAGTTCGAACGCATCGTGCGCCAGCTGCACAAACAGTTGGCCCCCGAGGCCGGTGGCGAGGCGCCCAGCGTGTTTCACCTCGATCTGGGCCAGCAGGCCTCCCGCTATCAGCTGCGCAAGCAGGTTTCCCTGCGCAGCCTGTTCATGGGCGGGGTGTTGATCCTGGCGCTGATCTTCGGCCTCTATCACCATCAACTCAATAACCAGACCCAGGACGTTCTGCGTCAACTGGGCGAATTATTAAAATAAAATACTTAAGGAGAGCACGCCTTGATTCGTATAGAGCTACCGGTACTGGTGGAAAGACTCAACCCCATCTGCCGTCATATGCTGGAGGAGGCCGCGGCCCTCTGTGTCAATCACCAGGGAGCCGAGATCCGCATCGAACACCTGCTGCTCAAGATGCTGGAGACCCCGCTGAGCGACGTGCGCCAGATCCTGAAGGTGGCCGAGGTCGACGTTGAAGAGCTGAAGGCCCTGCTGCAACCCTCTCCGGCTGACAATGGTTATGGCCAGGGTTATCCCTCCTTTTCACCCATGTTGGTGGAGTGGCTGCAAGACAGCTGGCTGCTCGCCTCCGCCGAGCTGCAACACGCCCAGCTGCGCAGCGGCGTCATGCTGCTGGTGCTGCTGATGACCCCGCAGCGCTATCTGCCGGGCTCGGTGACCCGCCTGCTTGCCAAGGTCAATCGCGAGCTGCTGCGCCAGCAGTTCGACGAGTGGGTCAAGGAGTCCGCCGAGACGCAAGTGACCACGACCCCCGGCGGCAAGACGGCCCAGGCCGCCCTGCCGGCCGATGCCAGCCTGCTGGCCCGCTTCACCGTCAATGTGACCGAACAGGCCCGCCAGGGCAGCCTGGACCCCGTGCTCTGCCGGGATCATGAAATCGACCTGATGATCGACATCCTCTCCCGTCGTCGCAAGAACAACCCCATCGTCGTGGGGGAGGCCGGTGTCGGCAAGAGCGCCCTCATCGAGGGGCTGGCCCTGCGCATGGTGGCGGGTCAGGTGCCCGAGAAGCTGCGCGGGGTCGAGCTGATGACGCTGGATCTCGGCGCCATGCAGGCCGGCGCCTCGGTCAAGGGGGAGTTCGAGAAACGCTTCAAGGGGGTGATGCAGGAGGTCAAGGACGCCGTGCAGCCGGTAATCCTCTTCATCGACGAGGCGCACACCCTGATCGGGGCCGGCAACCAGGCCGGCGGGCTGGATGTCTCCAACCTCATCAAGCCGGCGCTGGCTCGTGGCGAGCTGCGCACCATCGCCGCCACCACCTGGGGCGAATACAAGAAATACGTGGAAAAAGACGCGGCCCTGTCGCGCCGCTTCCAGCTGGTGAAGGTCGGTGAGCCCGATGCCGACGAGGCCACCGTGATCCTGCGCGGCCTGCGCAGCATCTACGAGAAGGCCCACGGGGTGCTGATCGACGAGGAGGCGCTGCAGGCCGCCGCCCAGCTCTCCGCCCGCTACATCTCCGGCCGTCAGTTGCCGGACAAGGCGATCGACGTGCTCGACACCGCCTGTGCCCGGGTGGCCATCAACCTCACCACGCCGCCGCGCGCGGTCAGCCACCTGCAAAACGCGCTGCGCCAGCGCGAGCTGGAGATCCGCCAGCTGGAGCGCCAGAGCCTGATCGGTCTTGGTGACAACGCAGATCGCCTGGCCGAACTGCAGGGGGCCCAGCAGGCTTGCCGCGAAGAACTGGCCGAGCAGGAGGCCCGCTGGCAGCAGCAGCAGGGGCTGGTGCACCAGATAGTCGAGCTGCGCGCGGCGCTGCTGGCCGATCAGCAGGATGAGATGCTGGCCAGAGAGGCGCTGGATCTCGCCGATGCGCCGCTCGATCCGCAGGCCGCTGCCGAGCAGCTGGCCACCCTCGAGCGCGAGCTGGCCGAGCTGCAGCAAGGAGAAGTGCTGGTCTCCGCTCACGTCGACAAGACCCAGATTGCTGCCGTCATCGCCGAGTGGACCGGGGTACCCCTCAATCGCATCTCGCAAGGGGAGCTGGACGTGGTGACCCGGCTGCCCGAGTACCTCGGCGAGCTCATCAAGGGGCAGGATGTGGCGGTGGCCCACCTTCACAAGCATCTGCTGACCGCCCGCGCCGATCTGCGCCGTCCCGGCCGGCCGCTCGGTGCCTTCCTGCTGGTGGGGCCGAGCGGGGTCGGCAAGACCGAGACCGTGCTGCAGATTGCCGAGCTGATGTTCGGTGGCCGCCAGTATCTGACCACCATCAACATGTCCGAGTATCAGGAGAAGCACACCGTTTCCCGTCTCATCGGTTCGCCGCCCGGCTACGTCGGTTTCGGCGAGGGGGGCGTGCTGACCGAGGCCATTCGCCAGAAGCCCTATTCCGTGGTGCTGCTGGACGAGGTGGAGAAGGCCCACCCGGACGTGCTCAACCTCTTCTATCAGGCGTTTGACAAGGGCGAGCTGGCGGATGGGGAAGGGCGCATCATCGACTGCAAGAACGTGGTCTTCTTCCTCACCTCCAACCTCGGTTTCCAGACCATAGTCGATCACGTCGAGCAGCCCGACGTGCTGCTGGATGCCCTCTATCCGGAGCTCGCCGCCTTCTTCAAGCCGGCGCTGCTGGCAAGGATGGAGGTGATCCCCTACCTGCCGCTCGGTCACGACACGCTAGTGCAGATCGTCGGCGGCAAGCTCAACCGGCTGGTCAAGCTGCTCAAGGAGCGTTTCGGTGCCGAAGTGGTGCTGGACGATGAGGTGGCCGAGGAGATCCTGCTGCGGGCCAATCGCAGCGAGAATGGCGCCCGCATGCTGGAATCCGTCATCGATGGGGCCCTGCTGCCGCCAGTCTCCCTGCAACTGCTGCAGCGCCTCTCGGCCGGTGAACCCATCAAGCGCGTCCACTTTTCCGTGGCCGATCACCAGTTCGTGGCCGAGGTGGGGGCTTGAGTATGGAGCAAGCCCTCGCATTTGCCCTGGCCCTCACCGCCCAGCGCGATGAGCCGCATCTGTGCCACTGGTGGAGCTCGACCCTTCATGCCAGCTTCCAGCCCAAGGGGCTGCTGCTCGGCATGCTGGATGTGAGCGGCCGTCAGCTCGAATGCAAAGGCTGGGTCAGGGGGAAGGAAGTGACGCTGGGGCTGGCGGTGGACGATTTTTCCCATCCGCTGGCCTATGTGCTGCACAAGGCTCAGTCCCGCACCTGGGACTCCCTCTACGGCGGTGCCCGCATCGAGCACGCCGGTTTTCGCGCACTGCTGGCCGACCTTGGCCAGCAGTGCGGCTTGCACGCCTATCCGCTGCTGGATGGAAACGGCAAGCCGTTTGCCGTGCTGGCCCTGATGGATGAAGGGGAGGTGCTGCGGGCCTGGGCCGACGGCCCCGAGCTGGCCCAGCTCTCCCAGGTCTTTTGCAATCAGCTCACCCTCATTCGCGATCTCGGTCGCAGTCGGCGGGATCAGGGGGTACTGCGTGACTCCCTGCGTCAGATGAAGGGAGAGGGGGAGCGGCTGCGCCAGCACGAGAAGCTGCTCGGCGATCAGTTGGTCGGCCAGTCGGCGGTGATCCGCGGGCTGCGCGAGCAGATAAACCAGGCTGGCCAGCACAAGCTGACCGTGCTGATCCAGGGTGAGACTGGCAGCGGCAAGGAGGTGGTGGCACGGCTGGTGCACCAGTGCTCCGATCGCGCCAACAAGCCCTTTGTCGCCATCAACTGCGCCGCCATCCCGGAGAACCTCATTGAGAGCGAGCTGTTTGGCTACCAGAAGGGGGCCTTCTCCGGCGCCCTTGCCAACAAGACCGGGCTGGTGGCCCAGGCCAACGGCGGTACCCTGTTTCTGGACGAGGTGGGCGACATGCCCGCCGCCATGCAGGCCAAGCTGCTGCGGGTGCTGGAAACCCGCAGTTACCGGCCGCTTGGGGCCGAGCAGGAATATCACTCCGATTTTCGCCTCATCGCCGCCACCCATCAGCCGCTCACCCGTCATGTGGAGGAGGGACGGTTTCGGGCCGACCTCTACCACCGCCTCTGCCAGTGCCTGCTGCTGATCGCCCCCCTGCGCGAGCATATCGAGGATGTGCCGCTGCTCTGCCAGCACTTCATGGCCCAGTTTGCCGCCCAGGATGGCAAGACGCTCGCCGGCTTGCAGCGCAAGTTCTTGAAACAGCTGCAGACCTATGACTTTCCCGGCAACGTGCGCGAGCTGCGCAACCTGCTGGAGGTGGCCTGTGCCCATACCCGCTCCGGGGAGGAGGTGGGGCTGGAGGCGTTGCCGCCAGAGCTGCGCGAGCGGGTCTGCGTCGAGTTGCCCGGCTACATGGACGACTACAACCACATCCGCGATCTGCGCCGGGCCATGCAGCAGTACGAGGCCTCCGTCATCGAGGCGCGCCTGCGCCACTTCCACGGCAACCGGATGCTGGTGGCCGAGAGTCTCAACATTCCCAAGCGCACCCTGGATCACAAGTGCCAGAAACTGGAGGTGAACTGATGAGCGTCATCGCCCTATTGCCTCTGCTGCTGGCCACCAGTGCGGCCGAGGCTCCGCTGGACATGGCGCGCTGGCAGGCCTGCCGGCAGGAGCCCTCGCCGCTGGTGCGACTCGCCTGCTACGACGCCATCGGCAATGGCGCGGCCAGTGCCACCGAAGGGGACTCCCCAAAATCGGCGGCCTGGCAGGCCATCTGGGCTCAGGAGCAGGCCCGCACGCCAGCGAGTGCCCCTTTCTTGTTGCAAAGCGATGAGGCGCGCGGCAGTGAAACACTGACCCGTCCGGCGCTGCGCGGGGCGACGCTCTCCATCGGCTGCGTCGACAGCATCACCCATATCCGGCTGCGGCTGGATCAGCCCTGGAGCGGCGAGAAGGTGCTGGTCGAGCTGGATGGTCAGCCGAGTGCCGGTTCCCAGAGCTGGTTTATTCGCGATCAGGGTCTGTTGCTGGAATATGGCCGCGGTCTGCCCGCCATCGAAGAGCTCAAACGCTGGCTGGGCCATCGCGAGCTGCAGGTGCGGGCCAACAACGGTGCCCTTCTGCGGGTCGACTTGAGCGGCCTGAAAGAGGCGCTGGCACCGCTGCGTCAGCAGTGCCGCTGGTAGGAGGGGCGATGAGCTATCAACACCCCTGGTGTGCACGCCTGCTCACCAGCCTGCCGGATGAACAGATCAGAGGCGCCGTGCTGGCCGACGAGCCGCGCTGGGACTATGTGGAGACCGAGCTGGTCAAGCTGGGCTCCCTCGCTCACAGCCAGGTCGATCTCAATGCGGTGGCCGAGGCCTGCCTCGGCTTGCTGGAGAGCCGCACCAAGGATATGCGGGTGCTGGCCCAGTTGCTGCGCTGTCTGCAGCACCCAGCCAAGGCGACCCCGCTGGGGGCGGCGATCAGCCTGCTGGAGGCCTGGATCCAGGCCTACTGGCTGTTGGCCTGGCCCGGCAATGCCAGCCAGAAACAGCGGCTGATGGTGCAGATCGTCAAGCGCTTCGAAGGGGCACTGCCGCGCATTTGCGAGAGCGCTTCGGCAGCCGAGCTGGCCCAGTTGCTGGCCCAGGCCGAGCAGCTGGAGCAGGTCTGGCTGGCGCAGTGTCCCGACAAGGGAGAGCTGCTCGACCCGTTGGTGATGGGGCTGAAGCGGGCCCAGCGCCAGCAGGTGGCACAGGCGCAGGCTGATGCTGCTGGGCAGCCTCAGAGCAGCAGCGCGGCGGCAACGGGCAACCCGGCATCGGCTGGGCCGAGTGCCAGCGGCGCCATGCTGCTCAGCGGCGGTGGCGGCAGTGCCGGCATCGATGTCGACAGCTCCAACGATCGCGCCTGGCGCCAGACCCAGCTCAAGGTGGCGGAGCTCCTGATCGAGCGCCAGCCGGAGGCGGCAGTGGGCTATCGGCTGCGCCGTCATGCCGTCTGGGCCGGGATCACGGCGGTTCCCATGAGCGGGGCGGGCAATAAAACCCCGCTGGCGCCCATGTCGGCGGACATGGTGGACGAGTACCGCGCCGCCATGAACGCCCCTGATCAGGGGCTCTGGCAGCGCATCGAGCAGAGTCTGACCCTGGCGCCCTACTGGTTCGAGGGGCACAGGCTCTCGGCAGAGGTGGCCCAGAAGCTTGGCTTTGGGGCGGTTGCCCAAGCGATCGCCGAGGAGCTCGGGACTTTTCTGCAGCGCCTGCCGGCCCTGCGGGAGCTCGCCTTCAGCGACGGCTCGCCGTTTCTCTCCCCCGAGTGCAGCCGCTGGCTGCAACCGGCCAAGGGCGGCAGTGCCGGCAGTGGCGAAGCTGGGCTGGCCGAGGAGGTGGCCCAGCGCCACGGCGAGCAGGGGGTTGCAGCGGCGCTCGCCCTGCTCGATGAGCGGATTGCGCAGTTGAAAGAGCCAAGAGATCGCTTCCACGCCTTGCTGGTGCAGGCGGAGCTGTTGGCGCAGGAAGGCATGGAGGCGCTTGCGCGCCAGCACTATCAACACTTGTGGCAAGAGGCCAGTCGCCTCGGGTTGTCGCACTGGGAGCCCGGGCTGGTCAACCGCCTGGAGAGCCTGGCGGCGCCGTTGTCGAAATGAGTGCCGAAATGAGTCATTGAGTCGGAGTTGGATCACATTTTATGTTCAAAACCATTTTTACTTTTCTGCGGCAACAGCTGCCGAAATTGAAGCCCTCCTGGCCCCTGCTCGGTGCAGTGCTCTGGGTGCTGGCTCTCATCCTGGTGTGGTGGCTGGGGCCTCGTCTCGAGGTGCGCGGCGCCAAGCCGTTCGAGCCGCTGTGGGGGCGGGTGGTGTTCACCCTGCTCTGGCTCTGGCTGCTGCTGGGGGTAGTCTCCTGGCGGGTGTGGCGCAAGATGCAGCAGCTCAAGGCCGAGCGTCAGCACGAACAGGGGCTGGAGCAGGATCCGATCAAGGGGCTCATCGACAGGCAGGCGCTGTTCCTCGATCGCTGGCTGCAGGCGCTGAATACCCATCTGGGCAAGGGGGCGCTCTACGCCATGCCCTGGTATCTGGTGCTGGGCCTGCCCGGCAGCGGCAAGAGCAGCCTGATCCACCGCGCCAACCCGGCCAACAAGCTCAACCCGAGACTCGATACCGAACTGCGCGACGTGGCACAGGATCAGCTGGTGGATTGCTGGCTGGGGGAACAGGCAGTGATGCTGGATCCCGCCGGGGTGCTGCTCTCCCAAAGCGAAGCCGAACTGGATCCGCAGGCCCGCAAGCATGAGCGGCTCTGGCTGCACCTGCTTGGCTGGCTCAATGAACACCGCCGTCGCCAGCCCCTCAACGGCCTGGTGCTGACCGTGGATCTGGCCTGGCTCTCCCACGCCAGCGTGGCCGAGCGCAAGGCCTATGCCCAGCTGATGCGCTCGCGCCTGCAGGAGGTGTCGGCCACCATGAATACCCGGTTGCCGCTCTATGTCACCTTCACCAAGCTCGATCTGCTGCGCGGCTTTGACGTGATCTACCAGCAGCTCGACAAGGAGGCCCGCGAGGCCGTGCTGGGGGTGACCTTTAAGCCGGGCGCCGACTGGCAGAAGGATCTGGCCCTGTTCTGGGATCAGTGGGTGGACAACCTCAACCAGAATCTGCCCGAGCTGATGCTGAGCCGGCTCGATGCCGCCCAGCGCAACGCGCTGTTCTCGTTCGTGCGCCAGCTGGCGGGCCTCAAGGATTACGTGACCAGCCTGCTGGCCGAGACTCTGGCCATCGAGGAGAGCAAGCCACTGTTGGTGCGCGGGGTCTATGTCAGCTCCGTCTATCAGCAAGGGGTGCCGTTCGATGCGTTTGCCCAGGCGGCCTCCCGCCGCTACAACCTGCCAGAGCCCATCCACTCGGCCCTGCGCGGGGAGTCCAACACCTATTTCGTGCGCCAGCTGTTCTCCTCCATCATCTTCCCAGAGGCCCATCTGGCCGGCGAAAACCGGCTGCACACCCTCTATCGCCGGCGCCGCATGGCCATCGGCCTCAGCTGCCTGTCGCTCTTCTCGGCAGCCCTCATCGGTGGCTGGCACTACTTCTATCGGGTCAACGAGGAGGCGGGCCGCAACGTATTGACCAAGGCCCAGGCCTTCATGGAGACCAACGAGGTGGCTGATGCCCACGCCTTCGGGGTGAGCCAGCTGCCGCGCCTCAACCTCATTCGCGAGGCGACCCTCTCCTTTGGCAACTACCGTGAGCGGATGCCGCTGGTGGCGGACCTCGGCCTCTATCAGGGGGACGAGATTGGTCCCTATGTGGAGGGTTCCTACCTGCAACTGTTGAGCCTGCGCTTCCTGCCGGCCCAGATGCAGGGGTTGCTTGAGGATCTCAACCAGGCACCTGCGGGGAGCGAGGAGAAGCTCGCCATCCTGCGGGTGATGCGTATGCTGGACGATGCGTCTGGTCGCAACAAGGAGCTGGTGGCGCAGTACATGGCGAGCCGCTGGCAGAAGGCCTTCCCGGGGCAGGGGGCGGTGCAGGAGCAACTGATGGGGCACCTGGACTATGCCCTCGATCACACCAACTGGTATGGCGCCAGGGTTGAGCGGGATCAGGCCGCCATCACCGCCTTCGTGCCCTTCAAGGAGCCGGTTTACGGTGCCCAGCGCGAGCTCGGCAAGCTGCCCATGTATCAGCGGGTCTACCAGAATCTGGTGGTGAAGGCCGGTGATGTATTGCCGCCGGATCTCAACGTGCGTGACGAGGTGGGCCCCACCTTCGACACCGTGTTTGCCCTGCGCAGCGACAACGCCGGCCAGGTACCGCGGCTGCTGACCTGGCCCGGTTTCAACGACTTCTTCCTCAAGCAAGACAAGGCGCTCATCGATCTCACCGCGATGGATGCCTGGGTGCTGGGCCAGCGCAAGCTGAGCCAGTTGAGCGAGGCGGATCGCAAGGAGATCACCCGTCAGGTCAATGACCGTTACGTCACCGATTACGTCAACCAGTGGCAGAAACTGCTGACCAATCTGGATGTGCAAACCCTGGAGAGCCCTGAGCAGGCGCTGGATGTGCTTGCCGCCATCACCGGCAACGATCAGCCGTTCCAGCGGGTACTGGCCTCGCTGGATGACAACACCCGCATTCGCAAGATCTCCGATGTGGAAGGGGACCCGGCCCAGGCCATCAGCGCCCGCATCGGTCGCCCCTTTATGGCCACTAATGGAGTATTGGCTGGACGTGGTGAGCAGGGGCCGCTCATTCAGGAGGTCAACCAGAAGCTGGTGGAGCTGCAGCACTACCTGGAGCTCATCGTCAACGCTACCGAGCCGGGTCAGTCCGCCTTGAAAGCGGTGCAGCTGCGCATGACCAACAAGTACGCCGATCCGGTGTTCGCCCTGCAGCAGTATGCCCGCAGCCTGCCGGCCCCGCTCGATCGCTGGGTGGGTCAGCTCTCCGAGCAGAGCTCGCGGCTGGTGATCGACCTTGCCATGTCCTCCCTCAACCAGGAGTGGCAGGACAAGGTACTGGCCCCCTTCAACAGTCAGCTGGCCGGTCGTTATCCGTTTGACCCGAGCTCGAACAAGGATGTGCCCCTCTCCGAGATGGAGCGCTTCTTCGCACCCAACGGGACGCTGGACAGCTTCTATCAGGTCAACCTCAAACCCATGGTGGAGAGCGGCCTGATGGAAGGGGAGTTCAGCTCGCCCATCCAGGCCGAACTGGTCAAGCAGCTGGACCGTGCTGCCCGCATCCGTCAGATCTTCTTCAGCCAGCAGGGCAACCTGGAGGTGCAGTTCGCCCTCGAGCCCATCGAGCTCACCGCCAACAAGCGGCGCAGCGTGCTGAACCTGGATGGCCAACTGCTGGAATACGCCCATGGCCGCCGTACCAAGATCCCGCTGGTGTGGCCCAACACCATGCGTGACGGGGCCGAGAGCAAGATAACCCTGGTGCCGGCTGCCCGCGAGCGCTCACCGCGCAGTGAAGGCTTCGTCGGCCCCTGGGCCATGTTCCGCCTGATGGACAAGGGGGAGCTGACCCAGGTCAATGACGCCACCTTCGATGTGCGCTTCCCGGTGGATCAGGGGGCCATGACCTATCGCGTCTACACCGACAGCGCGCAAAACCCCTTCACCGGCGGCCTGTTCAGCCAGTTCAGACTGCCCGAATCCCTCTATTGATCGCGTCGGGGGCACGCTGTGCCCCCTTCCTGCGTTGGAAGTTCATATGTCACAGAATCAACAAGGTCAGCAGGCCCTGAAAGTGGGGCGCGACCCCAGGATGTTGCCGGAGTATGAGGCGCTGCGGGCCGAGATCAACAAGCTCAGCCACGCTTCGCGCCCCGAAGTGGACTGGCAGCGGATCCATCAGCTCGCCAGCCTTATTTTCGAAAAACACGGGGTGGATCTGCAGACCGCCATCTACTTCACTCTGGCCCGTTCGCGCCTGCAGGGGCTCAGCGGTTTTACCGAAGGGTGCGAGTTTCTCGCCAACCTCATCGTCACCCAGTGGGAGAGCTTCTGGCCGCCGGTGCATCAGGAGCGGGCCCGCATCGAGATGCTCGACTGGTTCATCGCCCGCATCAGCGACGTCATTCGCCAGTACCAGATCAGCCACGAGGACAAGCGGCTGATCTATCGCTGCGAGCGGGCGCTGCAGCTCATCAGCGAGAAGCTGCACAACGCGGATCTGAGCCGCATTCCCCGGGTCGAGAATCTGGTGCACTTCATCGAGGGGTATACCCACCTGTTCGATGAGACCGAGATCGTCATCGTCTCCGACGAGCCGGGCCTCAAGGAGGATCTGCAGATCCCGCCCATGGTGTTCTTCAAGTCCGACATGGAGAGTGAGCACGGCGGCACGGTCTCGGCATCGACCCCGCACCTGCCCCAGGGCAGCATTCTGGTGGGGCGAGAGAAGGGGCAGGTCAAGCCCACCGTGCTGAAGATTGAGCAGCACCGCCGGCAGCGTCCCGCCTGGTTCTGGTTTGGCTGTGGCCTGCTCAGCTGCGCCCTGCCAGTGATGGGGTGGCTCGGCTGGCAGCAACATCAGCAGGAGAAAACCGTGGCG
This sequence comes from Aeromonas sp. QDB20, assembly GCF_027707805.1. Taxonomy (NCBI): domain Bacteria; kingdom Pseudomonadati; phylum Pseudomonadota; class Gammaproteobacteria; order Aeromonadales; family Aeromonadaceae; genus Aeromonas; species Aeromonas sp. QDB20. The sequence goes on from NZ_JAPCJC010000002.1 coordinate 156,040, forward strand.
GCCCAGCGCCTGGTACAGCCGGCCGCCGAGCTGCCCCGAGCCCTCAGCTACGACGACATTCGCCAGGCGCGCATCGTGCTGGGGGAGCAGACTCTGCAGAACATGGAGAGCGATCTGGTAGCCCGCTACCAGAACCAGTTGACCCGGCTCGAGCAGACGTCGCCGCTCTACTGGTATCGCTACGGTGAGGGACTGCGGAACTCGTTACAGATGCTCTATCCCGACTCGCTGGCGGTCAAGGCGCTGGACAAGCAGTGGCAGACGCAGCTTGGCAGCCAGCAGGGGGATGTCATCAGCGTGCCCACCTATCTGGATGCCCGCGCCGGGGTGGATGCGCTGCTTGATCAGCTGCTGGAGCTGGAGCGCCAGCGCAAGACGGTGACCATCTCCTACCTCAAATCCCAGCTCTACGAAGTGCAGAAGAACCTGATGCAGAACATCCCGTTCAGTCTGCGCCTGGATGAACTGGAGGCGAGAAAAGCCTCTCAGGAGCCCATCACGGCAGCCGAGCTCAAGAGCCTGGAAAATGATCTGAAAGCGCTCAACATCCGCCTCTATCAGCTGCAACAGGGCGCTTCTGGTAGCTGAAAATGCTGGTCTGAGCAAAGAGTTGCGCAAGGTATGGTGAATTTGACTGGCAAGGCAAGGTTTGCCGGAAAACTTGCCCTGTCTTGCGCAATGGATTGCAGCAGATTTGTCAGACTCAACGAGCTTGAATCGTAATTGACTGATTTTTAATGTGATTATGGGTGACCTTGCCATGGCATGGAGGCTGCTGGGTCGCCGCTTCAACTGTCTCTGCACCAGGCTGCGCTTGCACCATGGTTGCCCCACGGAGAATCCAGATGTGTCCTTCTATTGCATTGCTCGGTGACATCGGCACCGACCACGAGGGTTTCCACCCATCCCCCGTGATTGCCGCCAGCCCCGATGTATTCCTCGATGGCAAGCCGGTGGCCCGCCAGGGTGATCCGCTGGCCCCCCACGACAAACCCAACAATCCACCCCATCCGCGCAGCATCTCGGGCGGGGTCGGCTCTGTGCTGGTCAACGGCAAGCCCATCGCCGTGACCGGTACCGCCGTCGGCTGCGGCGGCGTGGTGATTGGTTCGGGCAGCGGACAGGCAGGTTAAGGAGCGCTTCATGGCAGACAGCACAGGATTACAATTTACCGTCAAGGTGGGGGCCCTGCCTGAGAGCACCTTCGTGGTGGCCGAGTTTGCGCTTGATGAAGCGCTGAACCGGCCGTTCAACCTGCGCCTGGAGCTGGCGAGTGCCCAGCCCGACATCGACTTTGGCGCCGTTCTGGACCAGCCGTGCGAGCTGCTGGTGTGGTACAATGGCGAGCTGCAGCGCCGGGTGTGCGGGGTGGTGAGTGACTTCGCGCAAGGGGACAGCGGCTTTCGCCGCACCCGCTATCAGCTGCTGGTGCAGTCGGCCCTGTGGCGGCTGTCACTTCGCCAGAACTCCCGAATCTTTCAGGCGCAAAAGCCCGATGAAATCCTCAGCATCCTGTTGCAAGAGCACGGCATCACCGACTATGCCTTTGCCCTGAAAAACGAGCATACCAAGCGGGAATATTGCGTTCAGTATCGGGAAACCGACCTCGATTTCGTGAACCGCCTCGCCGCCGAAGAGGGGATGTTTTACTTCCACGAATTCGAGCAGGGCAAGCACCGTATCGTGTTTGCCGATGACGCAGCCGCCCTGACTGCCGGCCCAGAGCTCTTCTTCAACCTCGGCAACCGTTCGCCGGAACAGGGCCCTTATGTCCGTCAGTTCCACTACCGGGAGGCGGTACGACCCTCGGATGTGGAGCTCAAAGACTACAGCTTCAAGACCCCGGCTTATGGCCTCTCCCACAAGAAGGTGGGGGTGGAGCTTGCGCACCAGCGCGACACCTACCAGCACTTCGACTATCCGGGTCGCTACAAAGAGGACCCGAGCGGCAAGGCGTTTGCCCAGCACCGCTTGGATGCGCTGCGCAACGATGCAGTGGCGGGCCAGGCTAAGTCCAACTGCGCGGCCTTGCAGCCGGGGCAGAGCTTCTCACTCACCGAACACCCCAATAGCAGCCTCAACACCGACTGGCAAATCGTGCGCATCCAGCACACCGGTTTGCAGCCACAGGCGCTGGAAGAGGAGGGTGGGAGCGGCCCCACCGTCTACCACAACGAATTTGGCGTGGTGAAAGCGAGTACCACCTGGCGGGCGCGCATCGGCAGCCCGGAGGCCCCTCACAAGCCCATGGTGGATGGCCCGCAAATTGCCATGGTGGTGGGCCCCGACGGTGAGGAGATTTACTGCGACGAGCACGGCCGGGTGAAGCTGCAGTTCCCGTGGGACAGATATGGTAGCTCCAATGACCAGAGCTCCTGCTGGGTGCGAGTCTCCCAGGGCTGGGCCGGCGGTCAGTATGGCATGATGGCCATCCCGCGCATCGGCCACGAGGTTATCGTGAGTTTCCTTGAAGGGGACCCGGACCAGCCCATCGTGACGGGTCGAACTTACCACGCCACCAACCGCCCGCCGTATGAGTTACCGGCCAACAAGACCCGCACCGTGCTGCGTACCGAGACCCACCAGGGTGAGGGTTTCAACGAACTGCGCTTTGAAGACCAGGCGGGGCAGGAAGAGATTTATATCCACGGTCAGAAAGACCTGAACGTGTTGATAGAGAACGACGCGGCTTGGCATATCAAGCACGACCAGCACACCGATATCGACAATGAGCGGGTGACCCGCATCAAGGCCAATGACCACCTGACGGTGGAGGGGGAGAAGCGCGACCAGATAAAAGCCGACTACTCGCTGACGGTGGATGCCAGCCTGCACCAGAAGCTGGGGCAATCCCTGCTGGTGGAAGCCGGTCAGGAAGTGCATATCAAGGTGGGCGACAAGCTGGTGCTGGAGGCGGGTTCTGAAATAACCCTCAAGGGAGGCGGCAGCTTTGTGAAAGTGGATCCTAGCGGCATCAAGCTGGTCGGCCCCGCCATCAAACTCAATGCCGGCGGCAGCGCAGGTTCAGGCTCTGGCTGGGGGGGGAAGGCTCCCGTGGTGCCCAAGGGAGTAGAAGTGGTCAAGGCTCCCGAACTGGTCGAACTGGTCAAGACCATCCCCACCGAGAAGGCGATGGAGGCGCTCTTGAAAGAAGAGAAAACTCTGGCAAAAGTCAGTTTTTCAGGGCGATAGAGTTAAAATGTTTTTTCAAATTAATCATTGGAATTTTTAAGTTTGGAGATTCTATGAAAATCCCACAGCTTTTTAAGCTAGTTATCCTTCTCTTCATGTCATCCCAATGTATTGCAGAGTCCTGTCCTGCTGACAGTTTTGATGGTTTTTCTCGAATTTTTATTAATGAAATCGAAGTTCAAACTAGATACACAGCAAAACCTGTTGATATTGTTTTTTATCAAGAGCTGGATGGTGACATTAAAGAGGTAAATGAATCTCGTTTTTTTAAGTTGTCAGATTTTCCTGTTGTGAGTAGTAAAGGCGCTGATGGCGATAGAGAGATTAAAATTGACAAGGATAACTTAGAGGCTGTTATCAAGGGGCGTGATTCGGGTTATCAAGTGTCGTTGTCTTTTTCCAAAAAAGACAAGTGTTGGTATCTCGTAAAAATAACTGATCATTCTATGTAGGTGGAGGTATATATGTCTTTTGATATCGCCATGAATTTGATACTTCCTCCTCGCGATGGGAAAAAACCACATATTACAGCCCCTTTTGGTGAAAAGAGGGCATCAGGACCGCATAAAGGCGTTGATTTCAATTATATAGGTGGGCAGACAGGGATTAATATGCAACATCCCGCGGCCTTTTCACCGATTGATGGTAAAGTTTCATATTCAGGTGGCTCATTTGGCACAGTAAAAATACTGGATAATAAAGGTTTTAGTCATGAAATTCTCCACTTGCTATCACAAGATGTAACTGAGGGCGAGCCTGTTAAAGCTGGAGTTACCCAGATTGGAAGAATGGGCGGTAGAGGACCGCAAAAAGAAAACCAATATGCAATGCATATTCATTATCAGATAAAAGATTCCTCCGGAAAAATTGTCAACCCTCAAGAGTGGTGGGTTAATAAAAACGCCGCTATTAGTAAGCTCATAGATATTATACCTCCCACATCTCCTTGCTTACCTATTACCCAGGCGGATGGGAAGGAGTTTAAAGATGCCAAGTCATTAGCGTCTCTTTTAGGAAATGAGGCTAACTATCTATTGGGTCTTAACACTTGGCATGGCGGTATTCATATTAGTGATAAGAAAGCTCCTTGGGTAAAAAATATCCATCCAGTTAGATGTATTGCCGATGGTGAGGTGGTTGCCTTTCGAATGATGCCTGATTATTTGGTTAGCAAATATAAAGGGCAAGAGTATCGCTATTCCAATTCTTTTTGCTTGGTTCGTCACAAGTTCAAGCAAGATAAACCAGCTGACGGAGCTAAGGATACCACACCAAGGGATAATACTTCTGATAAGGGGACGAAGGAAGAAGATGGAGGTTTCACTTATTACACTCTGTATATGCATTTATGCCCTTGGGATAAATGGCCGAAAAACAGCCGCTATCGGTTAAAAAAGGGATGGCGGGTGCGTCATAGTGTACCGAATCATGATTACCAACTTCCCGCACTAACCTTGAAAGCGGGAGAGGAATTCGAACTTGTCGAAGGTGTTACTGCACAACGTGGTTATGTAACAGGTCAAGGGGAGTTCGAATTTGCTCGTATCAAGGTGCTGAGTAACGGTGCTAGTAGCAAAGAAGTATTAGCCACAAAAGGAATTGATAACCTTTGGATGGCACAAGACCCGAGTGCGATAGAAAAAATAGGCAACATTGTTAGGCCTATGTGGGTATATGACAAAATAGAAGCTCGTGTGAAAGAAGATATGGTTGGTCGTGCCGATCCCAAAGCTCAAAAAGGGAAAACAGGACATTATGTGGCTGGTGATAGTGTTTTTAGTGTCCCAGCCGGAAGTCTGATCAGCTTTGATGCACATAGATGCGAGTGGCAGGAAGTTCGTGGTAGAGCGCGACGTATGGCCCGTTGTGTCGTACAGCCTCTTGGTCGTTTTGTTTGGTTATGTGTGGAAGAAGAGAATATTGAGATTAAGGACCAGGAGCCGACTCACTTGGGCGAGCTGTATGAATTGCCAACCCCGGTACCAATTCGTGCTGGCGAAACCATTGGCTATCTTGGTTTGTACGAAGCACCAACTTCTACCGAAGGGGGAATGTCTAGCAAGCATATGGTCCACATAGAGTTATTTAGTGACGATCCACGAGCAGAGGCAGTAGTTAGTAGTAAAGAGTGGAAGGATAAAGGCTTCACGCTGATTGATGGCTCTGATAGTGATGGAGCCTTGGATCCGGCTAAGATCCCCCCATTTTTCCTGAACCTGTATCGTCATGCTTCAGATGATAAAGAGTTGAAAGATAATGATCTTACAGTTAAAAAGTTGGAGAATGCTGTCGATAGCATAGAGAACTATGATCGAGTTAAAGGGATGGTGGTGAAGCATAGCAGCGAGTGGTGGGTTCCGGCATCAAAAGTGATGATGGAGCGATTTAAAAGTATTTTTTGTAAAGTCACTGCTCTCCCGCCTTTAATTGAACATGAGGTTAAACGGGTGGAGGAATTAGGGTGGATGGATAATCTTGGTAAAGTTAAGATTGCTGGGCCTAATGTATGGCATTTTCATCCATTTTCGCTATTGATGAACATTTCATTATCTTCGGAGGCTGAGTTGAGAATTAGAGCCTTTATGAGAATGATTAGAATGTGTGAAGGGACTGATACCGACAGTGGTTATGAAAGACTGTTTGGCGGCCAATCTTTTATAAAAGACTACAATAGAACATTTAATGATCATCCACAAATTAAAATAACGCGTAAGAATAAAAAAACAAATGTTGAATATATATCGTCGGCAGCTGGCGCCTATCAAGTTATGGGCTATACATGGAATGACCCATCGACTGAATTTTGGCGCAAGAAATATAAAATAAAAGATTTTTCACCAATATATCAGGATCTGCTTTGTGTAGTTTTCTTGAAAGAAAAAGTTCGTGGAAATGCACTGTCCATGATAGTAAATAATAAAATAAAGGAAGCTATTGAAGATAGTTGCAGTTATGAATGGGCGAGCCTTCCTCCTGGTCGACATGGTCAACCGATTAAAAAAATTGATGAATGCTTGAGTTCCTACGAAAAATTTCTTTCTGAAGAACGTTTAGGAAAAACAAGTCTTTTTATAAAGCCAGGCTTTTTGGAGTTATTTAATGATGTTCAGTAGAATCGTATTTATGTTGCTAGCGGTATCTTCTAGTACGGCTAACGCTAACATTGGAACATATGTTGGTTATTGGTCTGTTAATTGTGGTGGATTCGGAGGCAATATAATAGTATCTGATGGGGGAGGGGTAAGAGTTAATGTAAATGACAATAATCTGTTAATTTCTGCAAGATTAAAGGAGTTAAAAAATGGTTCTTCGGAATTGTTTTTTGTTGACGTGTTGGAGTCACGAAATGAAAAAATAAACTGGTCATCTATCTCTCTAGAGAAACCGATTGCTAAACTATCTGTGAATGGTAAATCTCTTGTTGTTAATTGGTATGGATTTTTTGATAAAAAGAAAAAGTTGTACATTTGGAATAAGCAGCCTGATTTTATTTTAGAAAATAATGGTGACGAAACTGCCATGATGAGAAAGTGTATTTTTGATTGAGCATCTTAAATAAAAATAATCGCGAAGTTGTCACATGTTTACTATATAAATAGTATCATAGTAAGGTATTATTCTAAAGCTGACGTTTTGTTTTTATATTTTGGGACGTTTCTTCTTTAATATTAATTCACCAGAGTGATTTAAAGTACTGACAAGATAATTCTAACATTATTTCAATCAGCTTATTTGTTTAGTGTTGTAACGACTCAGCTGTACAGATCTAGTTATCACCTGACACCGGCCTAAAACCGGTGTCTTGTTTACGTTACTTTAGTATGCTCTTCTGTCATCATCAATTTCAGAACCTTCTTGAATATGCGCTAGAAAGGGCTGTTTTTTCATTATTCTGCCCTAGTGTGGGGCGCTGGTTGTGCAGAGTTCGAAATAGCTGTCTAGGTGGTATAGACCCGCGCCTCGTGAGCCACGAAGAACGGTAGTACCGTTTCGTTGAGCGCATGGGCCGAGGTCAATGTCAGCTTGCTGGTGGTGTAGCGCGGTGGTTGAAGCAGTCCAACACGGTTTGTGGATACACTTTGCCTACTCCCTTGAGCATGCGAATGAAGAAGGTGTCGGCCGTCCGTCACCAGTTCCTCGAGGCAGTGTGGTGCTTTTGAAGCTACGGCTGAAGTGTTCGAACAGGTGAATATGTTCACCATTGAGCTAAAGCGCCCGTACCGACACGGATGCCTTAAAGACATTTTGCAGGCAACCATCAGGACGCAATAAGAGAGGGTTGTTTCTACTGGATTTAAATAGATAAGATTGAATGTTTTCTGAAAGGGATAATGGGGTGGCTGATGGGGCTCGAACCCACGACAACCGGAATCACAATCCGGGACTCTACCAACTGAGCTACAGCCACCACTGAAGATAACCATCAATGCTTGCATCGGGGAGATGCATATCATCAATGGCGCGCCCTGCAGGATTCGAACCTGCGACCCACGGCTTAGAAGGCCGTTGCTCTATCCGACTGAGCTAAGGGCGCATTGCCTCGACAAGCCTGGCGGCATGTCGAAAAACCTGGTCGGTGATAAAGGATTCGAACCTTTGACCCTCTGGTCCCAAACCAGATGCGCTACCGGGCTGCGCTAATCACCGAAAATCTCGTCTCCAGCATAGCGACAGCGGCTGTACTGGGCAACGGGCCGGCATCATACCCAAGCGGGAAAGCCAGCGTCAACGAATTTTTCCACCAATGAATTCAAATGCCTACTTATTGCCCTCCATGCGAGAGCCGCTAACACCCGTGGCAAAAAAATGCGACAATGCGCGGCAGTTGAACACATGGTGAGTGAAGAACGATGTCTGCCAAAATCATTGATGGAAAACAGGTTGCGCAAACGATTCGCAATCAGGTCGCAGCGCAAGTCCAACAGCGGTTGGCACAAGGAAAACGGGCGCCGGGTCTGGCGGTGATCCTGGTCGGGGTAGATCCTGCCTCTCAGGTCTATGTCGGCAGCAAGCGGCGTGCCTGTGAAGAGGTGGGCTTTATCTCCCGCTCTTACGATCTGGATGCGACGGCAAGCCAGGAAGAGTTGTTGGCACTGATCGATAAGCTGAATGAAGACGCAGACGTTGACGGTATTCTGGTGCAGCTCCCCTTGCCGGCTCACTGCGATACGACTCAGGTATTGGAGCGTATTCGCCCCGACAAGGATGTGGATGGTTTCCACCCCTACAACGTGGGTCGGCTGGCACAGCGAATTCCGGCACTGCGCCCCTGCACGCCCAAAGGTATCATGACGCTGATTGAAACGACCGGGGTCAAGACACACGGCTTGCATGCGGTGGTGGTCGGTGCGTCCAACATCGTTGGCCGGCCGATGACGCTGGAGCTGCTGTTGGCCGGTTGTACTACTACCACCTGCCACCGTTTCACCCAGGATCTGGAAGAGCAAGTTCGCCGTGCCGACCTGCTGGTGGTCGCCGTTGGCAAACCCAATTTCATCCCGGGTGAGTGGGTCAAGCCGGGGGCACTGGTGATCGACGTGGGTATCAATCGGTTGGCGGATGGCTCTTTGGTCGGTGACGTGGAGTTTGAGACTGCCCGCAACCACGCATCCTTCATCACGCCCGTACCGGGTGGGGTGGGCCCCATGACGGTCGCCAGCCTGATGGAAAACACCCTGAGCGCCTGTCAGGACTATCACGACAACGCAAAATGATCTTTGCCTGACCTGTCAGGAGAATTCGCTTCTCCTCTGGCTCGCAGCAATAAAAAAACCGGCAAGCCGCAAGGTTACCGGTTTTTTTATTTATCCAGTTCGACTCTTACATGTTCTGTGCTTCGTTTGGCACAATGACAGAGGCATGATTGCCTTTCGGCCCCTGCTGCAGTTCGAAGTTGACTGCTTGACCTGCTTTCAACGTCTTGTAGCCTTCCATTTGTATCGTGGAGTAGTGGGCGAAAATATCTTCGCCACCTCCTTCCGGACAGATAAACCCAAATCCTTTTGCGTTGTTAAACCACTTGACTGTTCCGGTTGCCATACATCTACATCCTTTTATTGATTACCTTGAAGTCGTTGAGTAACCTGCGCCAGCCCTTTATAACTAGTAACATAGCCCATAGCAGACGGGCGCCGATTAGCAAGTAACCAATCTAGTCTAACTTTTGAGCGAGTCAAGGAGTTGTTAACAACTGATGTGATCTGGTTAACAAGTCTATTGACCAATCTTGTGTTAGGCGGTAGTAATCTAGAGGTACCAAAGCGCGACTATGAGCAAGCAGAAAGAACTCTTTGCTAATGAAGAGATTGCAGAGGCAGAGAAAACCAAGCTGCAACCGCCACCCATGTACAAGGTCGTCCTGAACAACGACGACTACACACCGATGGAGTTCGTGGTGGAGGTGCTGCAAAAGTTCTTTGGTATGGATTTGGACAAGGCCACTCAGGTGATGCTGAGCGTGCATTATAGTGGTAAGGGAGTCTGTGGCACATTCACCGCCGAGATTGCCGAAACCAAAGTGGTCCAGGTCAACACCTATGCACGTAACAACGAACATCCACTGCTCTGTACCATGGAAAAGGCTTGAATCTGATGACTTGATGGCGATGACGACACCACATTGTTGCTGTACTAGGGGAGGTGCCTATGTTGAATAAAGATCTAGAAAAGACGCTGAACGAGGCTTTCAAACTGGCCCGTGACGAGCGCCACGAATTCATGACCGTCGAGCACCTGTTGTTAGCCCTGCTGGATAACAGCTCAGCCAATGAGGCGCTGAGTTCTTGTGGTGCTGACGTGGAGCAGATGCGCAAAGAGATCAGCGCATTCATCAGTCAAACAACCCCGCTTATTCCCCGTGATGATGAAGACCGCGAGACCCAGCCCACACTGGGCTTCCAGCGCGTGCTGCAACGCGCCGTGTTCCACGTTCAGTCCTCCGGCAACACCGAGGTCAGTGGAGCCAACGTGCTGGTTGCCATCTTCAGTGAGCAGGAATCCCAGGCCGCCTACTTCCTGAAAAAAGCCGAGATCAGCCGGCTGGATGTGGTCAACTTCCTCTCCCATGGAGTACGCAAAGACAGCAAACCGGACAACAGCAGCAACAATGTCGAGTCTGACGACGAGGTCTCTGCTGCCCAGATTGAGAGCTTTGCCACCAACCTCAATCAGCTGGTACTGGAAGGGCGTATCGATCCCCTCATCGGGCGCGATCAGGAGCTCAACCGTACCATTCAGGTGCTCTGCCGCCGTCGCAAGAACAACCCCTTGCTGGTGGGCGAAGCCGGCGTGGGCAAGACAGCCATCGCGGAAGGGCTGGCCTACCGTATCGTCAAGGGCGATGTACCCGAGGTGATTGCGGGCAGTACAATCTACTCCCTGGATATGGGGTCGCTGCTGGCAGGGACCAAATATCGCGGTGACTTCGAGAAGCGCCTCAAGGTACTGCTCAAGCAGATCGAGCGCCAGGAAGGGGCGATCCTCTTCATCGACGAGATCCACACCATCATAGGGGCGGGGGCTGCCTCCGGTGGTCAGCTGGATGCGGCCAACCTCATCAAGCCGCTGCTCTCCAATGGCTTGCTGCGTTGCGTCGGCTCTACCACCTACCAGGAATACTCCCAGATCTTTGAAAAAGACCGCGCCCTGGCGCGTCGCTTCCAGAAGATCGACATCGTCGAGCCCAGCGTGGATGACACCACGCGCATCCTGATGGGCCTCAAGAGCCGCTATGAGGCTCACCACGGGGTACGTTACACCGTCAAGGCCATCCGTGCCGCGGTAGAGCTCTCCGCCAAGTACATCAATGACCGCCATCTACCGGACAAGGCGATCGACGTGATCGACGAGGCCGGGGCGGGTCAACGCTTGCTGCCGGTGAGCAAGCGCAAGAAAGTGATCAATGTGCAGGAGATCGAAACCATCGTCGCCAAGATTGCCCGCATCCCGGAGAAATCAGTCTCCTCTTCCGACAAGGAAGTGCTGAAGAATCTGGAGCGCAATCTCAAGATGGTGGTCTTTGGCCAGGACAAGGCCATCGAGGTGCTGACAGACTCCATTCGCCTCTCCCGCTCGGGGTTGGGCAACGAGCGTCGCCCAGTGGGCTGTTTCCTGTTTGCCGGCCCGACCGGGGTAGGCAAGACCGAGGTCACCCAGCAGCTCGGCAAGGCGCTTGGCGTCGAGGTGCTGCGCTTTGATATGTCCGAGTACATGGAGCGCCACACCGTCTCTCGTCTGATCGGGGCGCCCCCCGGTTATGTGGGATTTGAGCAGGGGGGTCTGCTGACCGACTCTGTCCTCAAGCATCCGCACTCAGTGGTACTGCTGGACGAGATCGAAAAAGCGCATCCGGACGTGTTCAACCTGCTGCTGCAGGTGATGGACAACGGCACCCTGACTGACAACAACGGGCGCAAGGCGGATTTTCGCAATGTGATCCTGGTGATGACCACCAACGCAGGGGTGCAGGAGACCCAGCGCAAGTCCATCGGCTTCCAGCAGCAGGATATGAGCCACGATGCCATGGCGGTGATCAACAAGACGTTCAGTCCGGAGTTTCGCAACCGGCTTGATCACATCATCTGGTTCAACCATCTGGACATGCAGATCATCCATCAGGTGGTCGACAAGTTCATCGTCGAGTTGCAGGTTCAGCTGGATGCGAAAGGGGTATCCCTTGAAGTGTCCGAGGGTGTCCGCCACTGGCTGGCCGAGAAAGGGTATGACAGGGCCATGGGGGCAAGACCCATGGGGCGGGTCATCCAGGAACACCTCAAGAAACCCCTGGCCAACGAGATCCTGTTCGGGGCGCTGGTCGATGGGGGGGTTGTGAAGGTTGAGTTGATAAACGACAGCCTCAGCTTTGACTATCAGGTCAATGTTGAAGCCGTTTCCCACTAAGCATTGAACGGTCGAAAGACCACAAAAAACCCCAACCGAAAGGTTGGGGTTTTTTGCTGAATTCCTGGCTTAGCGAGAGCGGAAAACAATACGTCCCTTGGAGAGATCGTACGGAGTCAGAGCTACCGTTACTTTGTCTCCAGTCAGGATACGGATGTAGTTTTTGCGCATCTTGCCGGAAATATGAGCGATAACCACGTGACCATTTTCCAGTTCCACACGGAACATGGTATTGGGCAGGGTTTCGAGAATAGTGCCCTGCATCTCAATACTGTCTTCTTTAGCCATTGAATCCTCTTGATAAGCCACAACAAAAATCCGCTGGATCATGCCGGATTTAAGGCTATGTGTAAAGTTTACTCGGGCTTGCTGTCGATATTTTTCCATTCTCCCTGTATCAGACGCTCATGAGGCAGGTACTGGCTCTTGTAATTCATCTTGCGGCACTCCTCCACCAGGTAGCCCAGATACAGCCAGCTGCGGCCGGTACGCCTGGCCAGTTCCAACTGGCTCAGAATGGCAAAGGTACCGAGTGAGCGATCGGCATGGGCCGGGTCGAAGAAGGTGTACATGGCGCTGAGGGAATGGGGCAGCAGATCCGTAGTAGCAACCCCGATCAGCCGATTATCCTTGCGCATTTCCAGATAGAGGGGCGGCATCCAGTCACAGTGCAGGAAGCCCTTGTACTGGGTGCGGCTGGGGGGGTACATGCTGCCGTCATGGTGGCGTTCGCGAATGTAGCGCTCATAGAGCTGATAGTATTCGGGCTTGTCATCGTAGCTCAGCACCAGCTCGATATCCCGGTTGAGCTGGCGGATCCGCTTCTGGCTGCGGCTGGGCACGAACCGTTCGCTGTGGATGCGCAGTGACTGGCAGGCATTGCAGGCCGGGCAGTGGGGGCGATAGATGTCGTTGCCACTGCGGCGGAAGCCGGCCGTCAGCAGGCGCTCGTAACCGCTGGCGTTGAGCAGGCTGTGATCCATCAATACCAGCAGCTGTTCCTGTTCATGACCCAGATAGCTGCATTGATGCTTGGGGGTCAGTCCTACCTTGAGGATCACTTCTTCGGTCATAGTGTCATGCTCCCCGCCTGCCAGCAGCCGGCCGCCAGTGGTTGCCGACTCAGCTGGGTCAGCGTCGTCAGGAATTTGCTTCTCGGCCACTCCTCTATTCCCATGGTGGCCAGAAAGTCGTTCTGCATCTGGCAATCGATCAGGGCCCCGTCATGCCGGGCAAAGTGCTGGCAGAGGGCTACCATGGCCAGCTTGGCGCCGTTGTCGATGCGACTGAACATGGACTCGCCACAGAACACCCGGCCGAGGGAGAGGCCGTAGAGGCCGGCCTGCAGCTGACCATCCTGCCAGATCTCGATGGAGTGGGCATGGCCAAGGCGGTGCAGCTGTCGATAGGCGTCGATCATGGGGGTGCTTATCCAAGTTCCACTGGCACTGCGACGGGGGGCGGCGCAGGCCGCTATCACCTCATTAAAGGCGCGATCGATGGAAATATCGAATGGGGTACGGCGGATAAATTTGCGCAGGCTGCGGCCGATGTGCAGTTGCGCCGGCTGCACTACGCCTCTGGGGTCGGGTGACCACCACAGCAGCGGCTGGTGGGGTTCGTTCCACGGGAAGATCCCCTTGTGGTAAGCTGCCAGCAAACGGGCGGGGGAGAGATCGCCACCGATCGCCAGCAGGCCGTTGGGTTCATCCAGGGCGTGCTCGGGGTCGGGAAACCAGCACAGCTCATCATCCAATTGGGTAAGATAGCGAGACATAAGGCAACGAGGTTCATAGATGAAGGCCATTATCCTGATAGTATCCAGCTTGTTCTGCTTTGTCACTGCGCCCGCCTGGGCCCAGGTCTACGAGCGCAATACCGCTAGGCCCGTGAATCAGGTGGTGTTTGGCCAGGTTGAAACGGTGCGTAACATCACCCAGCGTCAGATCCTGGAATCCGAGCGTTCAGGCTGGAAAACCCTGGGCGGCGCAGTGCTGGGTGGTCTGCTTGGCAACCAGTTCGGTGGTGGTCACGGTCGGGAAATCGCCACCGCTGTCGGGGCCCTGGCGGGCGCCGCTGCGGCGCAGCAGTATCAATCCGGCGGCACAGTGGTGGAGAACAAGCTGGTGGAACTGCTCATTCGCAACGAACAGAACGGGCTGGTCAACGTCATTCAGGATTACGATCCGGCCATGGTATTCATGAACGGTGACAAGGTGCGCATCCTCTATTTCGACGATGGCGTGCGGGTCGACAAGACCTACTGAGCAGGGCTGTGGCATGACGGGGAGGTAACAGGAGGGGAACCCGGCGTGTGCCCGGGGAGGGGCTGCGGTCGGGCGGTACTACACGACGAGCATCCGGGATGGTGCGATCAGGCCGCTGAGCCTTGAGACACTATCTTGTCACGACCGGTGTTCTTGGCCTGATAGAGCAGGCGATCCGCTTCGCTCAATGCCTCGTCCATGGAGACGCGCCCGACCTGGATCACCCCGAAACTGGCGCGAACGAACAGCGGCGTTTCCCGTGACAGCGGTTGCTGGCGCATCTGCTGGCGCAACCCTTCCAGCCGCTTGAGCAGCACGGGCACGGTGCAGTGAGGCACCATCAGGGCAAACTCCTCGCCGCCAAAGCGGGCGATCATGGCATCGGGGAAGAACTGGGTGAGCAGACGGGTGAGGTGACACAACAGCTGATCGCCGATGGCGTGACCCCAGTGATCGTTGACCTGCTTGAAGTGATCTACATCGAGCACGCACAGTGCAAGCGGCGTCTCCTGGCGCTGGTGTTCCTCGAACCATTTTTGACCCTCGTTGAACCAGTAGCGCCGGTTGTAGAGCCCGGTCAGGTAGTCACGATTGGCCGACTCCTGGATGCTGTTGAACTGTTCCAGCGCCTCCAGATTGTGGCTGACCCGGCACTGCAGCTCTTCCGGCTCGAACGGCTGGTTGAGGAAGTCGTTGGCACCCTGTTTGAGGTAGCGGGCGGAGAGGCCGCGTTTGTCCGACACCGAGATCCCGATGATGGCGAGCTGCTGCTTGCTGTAGCGCTCGCGCAACATACGTACCAGGCTGATCCCGTCAATTTCTGGCATATAGTAGTCGACCAGCACCAGCCGGATGGCCGGGTTCTGTTCGAGCTGGGCCAGCGCTTCACGGGCATGGCTCGCCTCGTGCACCTGCAGCAGTTGCTTGCGCAGCTGGGCCATGGTGCGGTGGCGGGAGGTACGGGAATCATCGACCACCAGTACTTCGATACGCTGGTTGAGGTAGAGGCGATGGACCAGGCTGACGGCATACTGCAGGGAGTGACGTGAATCTTTCATCACGTAATCGAGCACCCCGGCCTCAAGCCAGGCTTCCCGTTTATCCTCGCTGATGTCGGCGGTGAGGATCACCACCGGCAGGCCGCGCTCCAGCAATACCTTGACCGCTTCTCCGCTGGGGGCATCCGGCAAGGTGAGATCCACCAGAGCAACCACATACTCTTCTCCCCGACAGTGTCGGGCCCCTTCCAGGGTTTCGAACGCATCGATTTCCAGCCCGGTTTGCTGGGCAATGGCCTGGATCAGCATGCGACGAATAGTCAGACTATCCTCGACAATCAATATTTTCTGTTTCATCCGGCTCCTTAAAGCAAAAAGGCATGCCTTGCGGCATGCCTTTTATATCCCTTGTGCTTATTGCGCGTCCAGATAACGCTCTGCATCGAGGGCGGCCATACAGCCGGTACCGGCGGAGGTGATGGCCTGACGGTAGGTGTGGTCAGCCACGTCACCGGCGGCAAAAACCCCTTCGATGCTGGTCTGGGTGGCAAAGCCGTCCAGGCCGCCACGCACCTTAAGATAGCCGTTCTGCATCTCCAGCTGGCCGTCGAAGATCTGGGTGTTGGGCTGGTGACCGATGGCGATGAATACCCCCATCAGCGGCAGATCCTGGGTGGTATCGTTCTGGGTGTTGCGCAGGCGTACACCGGTCACCCCCATGTCGTCACCCAGCACTTCGTCCAGGGTCTGGTGGGTGTGCAGCACGATGTTGCCGCTGGCAACCTTGTCGTGCAGGCGCTTGATCAGGATCTTCTCGGCGCGGAACTCGTCGCGGCGATGGATCAGGTGCACCTTCTTGGCGATGTTTGCCAGATAGAGTGCCTCTTCCACAGCGGTGTTGCCGCCGCCGACCACGGCCACTTCTTGGTTGCGATAGAAGAAGCCGTCACAGGTGGCGCAGGCGGAGACGCCGCGGCCCTTGAAGGCCTCTTCGGAAGGCAGGCCCAGGTACTTGGCGGAGGCGCCGGTCGCGATGATCAGCGCATCACAGGTGTATTCGCCGTTGTCGCCCTTGAGGCGGAACGGACGCTGGGTCAGCTCCACTTCATTGATGTGATCGAACAGGATGCGGGTATCGAACTTCTCCGCATGCTCTTTCATGCGCTCCATCAGGGCCGGACCGGTCAGACCCTCGGGGTCACCGGGCCAGTTCTCCACTTCGGTGGTGGTAGTCAGCTGACCGCCTTGCTGCATGCCGGTGATGAGCAGCGGATTGAGGTTGGCACGGGCGGCGTAGACAGCCGCGGTGTAACCAGCCGGGCCGGAGCCCAGGATCAGCAGTTTGCTATGAGTGACTTGGCTCATGATGTGATTTCCGAGACGTGATGAGTTTGCGCGATTGTAGGTAATTCGTGATATGGGGTCAAAGGCCAGTGCGTCGATTGCATCAATCGGCCTCAAGGCCCTTCATGAAGGGGAAGCGTTCTCTTATCACGGGTTGTCCTTGGCTGTCGTCATGGGCCCGGGCGAGCAATGCCTGGTGGCCCCACGGCCGACAACCAGGGGAGCGGTGCTCGAGCGTATTGATTGCCGGCACAAGTGAACCAGACCCCGCTCACATGGAGACAAGCTCGCCAGGATTGACAGCTTCTGGCGCAGTGGGGCCCGCCGTGGGTGGGGCAATTTGGCTTCGATGGGGCTCACCAAGAGGCCCGGTTGTCAGCGAGGGTCGCTTCGGCGGCGCTGCTTGGGGGAGGGGCCTGGGCTCTCTTGCCGAAGAAACGCCCTCGTTATGGCACGTCGGATGCTAAACACGCTGGGGCGGTGAGGTGCATATCTATAGAAAGGAGGGAAACACGAGAGGGCGGCAGCCGGCTTGGCGGCCTTTGCTGATCGTTGTGGTGACTCGGCCCTGGCGAAAAGTTCGGCGATGCAGGACAAAATAGCAGCAGTGGCAGCGTGATAATCTGGATTGGCAAACTCATTGCCGCTTCCTGCGCCGCTTTGGGCGAAAACGGTATGGTTTCGTGCTGTTAGTTAACGTACACTGGCCAGAACCATGCCTAAGCGGTATTCATGGTTTTTTATTTCTTCAGGTACACCGATAATCATGCTATCCCTCGACTATCGACTGGTGTTTTGTGTTGCGCTCATTTTCAGCAACATTTGCGCCTAGCATATTCAGGTATTGACAGGATTTGTGACCATAATTATAAAATGACTGGTGATTCTTACCAAAAAATAGCCAAAGGATGGAATAAATGATGGAAGCTAAGAGTCGGCTAAAGGATTTGGACAGGATTGACCGCAACATTCTGAATGAGCTGCAAAAGGATGGCAGAATTTCGAACGTTGAGTTGTCCAAACGTGTTGGCCTGAGTCCCACACCGTGTCTGGAACGGGTTCGTCGCCTTGAGCGACAAGGGTATATCGAAGGATATGCCGCCATTCTGAACCCTCATTATCTGGATGCGTCTCTGCTGGTATTCGTGGAAATCACCCTCAATCGCGGTGCCCCGGATGTATTTGAACAGTTCAACAAGGCTGTTCAGGTGCTCGAAGAGATCCAGGAGTGCCATCTGGTCTCCGGCGATTTCGACTATCTGCTCAAGACCCGAGTCAGCGACATGTCGGCCTACCGCCGCCTGCTGGGGGAAACCCTGCTACGTCTGCCCGGCGTCAACGACACCCGCACCTACGTGGTGATGGAAGAGGTCAAACAGAGCAGTCGGCTGGTGATCAGCACCCGTTGAGTTGGGTTATGCTGTGGCTTGCCAGCCTTGCGACAAGTCACGACATTCAGAAACGAGCGGCCGGTCCGCTCGTTTCTTCTTATCGTGCCGGTTGTGAATACGGTCGGCACATCGGGCACTGGCTGACAACCGGTGGGCTTTTCAGGGATACTAGGCCCCCTTATCCCCCTGCATTACATGTTTTCAGAAAGGAGCCGGAGTTTGGCCGATAAAAAGCTGTTTACTCCTTTATCAGGTACACAACGGATCTTCGAAGCCGTCTTGATCGCCATCACCCTGATGGCTGCCTATCTCTTGCTTGCCCTGTTGTCCTACCACCCCGCCGATCCCGGTTGGTCCCAGACCTCCTGGCAAGGGGAGGTTAAGAACCTCGCCGGCAGCGCGGGGGCCTGGCTCGCCGATATCACCATGTTTACCTTCGGGGCTTTCTCCTACCTGGTGCCCCCCCTGGTTGTGCTGCTTGGCTGGAGCCTGTTCTGGCGCCCGAGCCGCCTGCTCGATGTGGACTACCTCACCCTGTCGGTGCGCATCGTCGGTTTCATCCTGACCGTGCTCGGCATGTCCGCCATCGCCAGCATGAACTTCAATGATCTGCAGAATTTCTCCGCCGGCGGTCTGGTGGGGGACGTTATCTCCTCCGCCGTGGTGCCGCTGTTTGGTGGCGTCGGGGCCAACCTGCTGCTGCTCTGCTTCGTGGCCACCGGCATCACCCTGTTTACCGGCTGGTCCTGGCTCACCATCGTCGAGCGGATCGGTGCCGCCTGCACCGGCTCGGTCAGCGCCGTTTATCACTTTCCTGCCACCCTGGGCCGCTGGCTCACCGGTGGCTGGCGCCAGCCCCGTTACGAGGGGCCGGATCCCCTGTTGGAAGGGGGCGTGGGTGCCATCGAGCTGGGTGACGACGAGGAGGATGAGCCGCACACCGGCTGGACCCGTCGTCCCAAGGAGAAGGCGGCTGCCAAGGGCCAGAAGGCCAAGTCCGAGGAGTGGCTGCCCGAGCTCGACGAGGATACCTTCCAGTTCGATCCGCAATTTGACGACGACGATGATGACGCGCCTGCGCCGGTTACCCGCACCAAGCGGGCCGCCGCGGCCGGCGCCCGTCGTCAGCCCGCGCTGGTGACGGCCGATGACGAGGACGATGATCTCGACTTGCCCTGGGCCGAAGGGGATGAGGAGGCGCCGGCACCGGCAGCCCCAACTCCTGGCAAGCCCAAGCGCCGCCTGCAACCAGGGCTGCCCCCCTTGCCGAGCATCGAGCTGCTGGACCGTCCGCCCGCCAAGACCCAGATGATGAGCAAGGACGAGCTGGAGCGTATGGGCCGGCTGGTGGAGGCGAAACTCGCCGACTACAACGTGCAGGCCAAGGTGGTGGGCGTCTATCCGGGCCCCGTCATCACCCGCTTCGAGTTGGATCTGGCACCCGGCATGAAGGCGAGCAAGATCACCAACCTCTCCCGCGACTTGGCCCGTTCTCTGTCGGCCAGCAGCGTGCGGGTGGTGGAGGTGATCCCGGGCAAGACTTATGTGGGGATCGAGCTGCCCAACCGGGTGCGTCAGACCGTCTACCTGCGCGAGACCCTCGACTGCGAGGCGTTCTCGGGCAGCCGTAACCCGCTCACCATGGGCCTGGGTCAGGACATCGCCGGCGAACCCGTGGTGGTGAACCTCGCCAAGATGCCCCACCTGCTGGTGGCCGGTACCACAGGTTCCGGCAAGTCGGTGGGGGTGAACACCATGATCATCTCCATGCTCTACAAGTCGACGCCGGACGATCTGCGCTTCATCATGATCGACCCCAAGATGCTGGAGCTGTCGGTCTACGAAGGGATCCCCCATCTGCTGACCGAGGTGGTGACCGACATGAAGGACGCCGCCAACGCCCTGCGCTGGTGCGTGGGCGAGATGGAGCGTCGCTACAAGCTGATGTCGGCGGTCGGGGTGCGCAACCTCAAGGGCTACAACGACAAGGTGCTGGCAGCCATCGAGGAGGGCGACCCTCTGCTGGATCCGCTGTGGCGTCCGGGCGACTCCATGGATCAGATGCCGCCTGAGCTGGAAAAACTGCCCCATATCGTGGTGGTGGTGGACGAGTTTGCCGACATGATGATGATCGTCGGCAAGAAGGTGGAGGAGCTCATCGCCCGTATCGCCCAGAAGGCGCGGGCGGCCGGTATTCACCTCATTCTCGCGACCCAGCGTCCGTCGGTGGATGTCATTACCGGTCTTATCAAGGCCAACATCCCGACCCGTATCTCGTTCCAGGTGTCGAGCAAGATCGACTCCCGTACCATCATCGACCAGGGCGGTGCAGAATCCCTGCTCGGCATGGGCGACATGCTCTACATGCCGGCCGGTACCTCCAACCCGACCCGGGTGCACGGTGCCTTCGTCGATGACCACGAGGTACACAAGGTGGTGGCGGACTGGAAACTACGCGGCGAGCCGAACTACATCGAGGAGATCCTCTCCGGTGAGTCGGGCGGCGAGGGCGGCAGCGGCGAATATGGCGGTGGTGACGACGAAGAGCTCGACCCCCTGTTCGACGAGGCGGTGGCCTTCGTGGTGGAGTCGCGCCGCGGTTCCACCTCCAGCGTGCAGCGCAAGTTCAAGATTGGTTACAACCGGGCGGCCCGTCTCATCGAGCAGATGGAAAACCAGGGCATCGTCAGCGCCCCGGGCGGCAATGGTCAGCGCGACGTGCTGGCCCCGCCGCCGGTGCGGGACTAAGGCTCACCCCTCTATCATCCTGGCCATGCCCTCTGCGGGCGTGGCCTTTTATCGAGATAGCCGTTATGAAAAGCGTGATGAAAAAACAACTGTTGATGGGCACAGTGCTGCTGGTGGCCAGCAGCCAGGCGTGGGCCGATGCGGCCAGCGATCTCAAGCAGAAACTGGCGGGGGTGAGCCTCTTCTCCGCCAAGTTTGCCCAGGTGGTCTATGACAGCAAGGGCAAGGAGCTGCAGCGTGCTGGCGGTACCCTGCTGGTGCAGCGTCCCAACCGTTTCAACTGGCATACCACCACGCCGGACGAGAGCCTGATCGTGGCCGATGGCAAGGATGTCTGGATCTACGATCCCTTCGTCGAGCAGGTCACTGCCCTCAAGATGAAGGATGCGGTGCTCAACACCCCCTTCGTGCTGATCGCCGGCAACGACGATGCGCTCTGGAAGAACTACGATGTGACCCAGCAGGGGGATGTCTACACAGTCACCAGCCGCAACCAGGACGAGTTGATCGCCTCCTTTCGCATCACCTTCGACCGTCAGAACAACATCAACCGCTTCGACGTGAAAGAGGCCCAGGGGCAGTGGAGCGAGTTCACCCTGAGCAACTTCAACCGCAAGCCGGCGCTCAAGGGCAACGAATTTGTTTTCAAGACGCCTGCGGGGGTCGCACTGGACGATCAGCGCTGATGCGCAAGCAGGCGCTGGCTTTATTGGCAGGCCGCCCGGCAACGGCGGCCTGCACCCTTCCTGACGGTCAATGCAGATGAGCAATTTATCGCTGGATTTCTCGTCGGACTTTCGTCCGCTGGCGGCCCGGATGCGGCCGCAAACCCTCGAGCAGTACATAGGTCAGCAACATATCCTCGGGCCCGACAAACCGCTGCGCAAGGCGATCCTGGCGGGCCACTGCCACTCCATGATCCTGTGGGGCCCTCCTGGCACCGGCAAGACCACGCTGGCTGAACTGGTTGCTCACTACTGCCAGGCCGAGGTGGAGCGGCTCTCGGCGGTGACCTCCGGCATCAAGGAGATCCGAGCCGCCATCGACAAGGCCAAGGAGAACAGCTGGCGCGGGGTGCGCACCATCCTCTTCGTGGACGAGGTGCACCGCTTCAACAAGAGCCAGCAGGATGTGTTCCTGCCCCACATCGAAGACGGCACCATCACCTTCATCGGCGCCACCACCGAGAACCCCTCGTTCGAACTGAACAACGCGCTGCTCTCCCGGGCCCGGGTCTATCTGCTCAAACGGCTGGAGGAGCTGGATATCCTCGCCATGATCGATCAGGCGATGCAGGACCCCCGTGGCCTCAACGACCCGAGCCTCGCCTTCGCCCCCGGGGTGAAGGAGGCGCTGGCGAAAGCCGTGGATGGGGACGGGCGCAAGTCCCTCAACTATCTGGAGCTGTTGGCCGACATGGCCGAAACCGACAGTACCGGGGCGCGGGTGATCGACAGCACATTGCTCGCCGCCGTGGTGGGGGAGCACGTGGCCCGTTTCGACAAGGGCGGCGATCACTTCTACGACCTCATCTCGGCGGTGCACAAGTCCATTCGCGGCTCGGCACCGGATGCGGCGCTCTATTGGTATGCCCGCATGGTGAGCGCCGGTTGCGATCCGCTCTATATTGCGCGCCGGCTGCTGGCGATAGCCTCGGAAGACGTGGGCAACGCCGATCCCCGTGCCATGCAGGTGGCGCTCTCGGCCTGGGATTGCTTCCATCGCATCGGCCCGGCGGAAGGGGAGCGGGCCATCGCCCAGGCGATCGTCTATCTCGCCTGCGCCCCCAAGAGCAATGCGGTCTATACCGCCTGGAAGGCGGCGCTTCATGATGCCAAAAACCTGCCGGACTTCGAGGTGCCGCCGCACCTGCGCAACGCGCCGACCAGGCTGATGAGCGAGCTGGGTTACGGCGCTGAGTATCGCTATGCCCACGACGAGCCGGGCGCCTATGCCGCCGGCGAGCAGTACTTCCCTCCTGAGCTGGCTGGCAAGCAGTACTATCAGCCCACCGATCGCGGCCTTGAGAAGCAGATCGGCCAGAAGCTCGACTACCTGCACGAACTGGACAAGCAGAGCCCGCGCCAGCGGGAGAAATAATCGGCCGGGGCAGGGGAGTGACCGCGCCTCTGCCTGACCAATTCGGGCCGATTGCACGTTAATTGGTCAGCCGATTTGATCCAGGTCGTCATCCCCCGGAAAACAGGGCAAAACGGGCGCAATAGTCCCTGTTCGGGCGGGGGGGCGGTCTGATACACTGCCCCTCTGACCCCGCTTGTCTTGGCCTGGTGCCATCTTCTTGATTTCGAAGGCTTGCTCTTGTTGGCCCGATGCAAAAAGACGACAGGGGTGTGCCAACCGATGTTAACTTCCGGATCTGTTTCCCAGCCCGTCATGATGACTCAGGCCCAGATCCCATTTTAAAAAAGTAGGTAAACCATGCTGGATCCCAAATATCTGCGCAGCGACATCGACGATGCCGCCGCTCGTCTGGCGACACGTGGCTACGCTCTGGACGTAGCGGCTGTCAATGCTCTGGAAGAGAAACGCAAGGATCTGCAGTCCCGTACCCAGGAGCTGCAGGCCGAGCGCAACGCCCGCTCCAAATCCATCGGTGAGGCTGCCCGTCGCGGCGAAGATGTTGCCCCGCTCAAGGCCATCGTTTCCAAGATCAACGAAGAGCTCGAGACCAGCAAGGTCGAGCTGGATGCCCTGCTGGCCGAGCTGAAGACCATCGCTGACGCCATCCCCAACCTGCCGAGCGACACCACGCCGGTCGGTCGTGACGAGAACGACAACGTGGAAGTGCGTCGCTGGGGTACCCCGCGCGAGTTCAGTTTCCAGGTGCGCGATCACATCGATCTGGGTGAAGCGGCCAAGGGCGTTGATTTCAAGAACGGCGTCAAACTCTCCGGTTCCCGTTTCGTGGTGATGAAGGGCCAGATTGCCCGCCTGCACCGCGCTCTGGCCCAGTTCATGCTGGACCTGCACACCCTGCAACACGGTTACACCGAGTGCTACGTGCCCTACCTGGTCAACCCGGACAGCCTGTACGGCACCGGTCAGCTGCCCAAGTTCTCTCAGGATCTCTTCAATACCGGCATCGAAGGGGAAGGGGAAGAAGAGGGCAAGGTACGCAAGTTCTCCCTGATCCCGACCTCCGAAGTGCCGCTCACCAACATGGCCCGCGACGAAATCTTCGACGAGCAGGAACTGCCCATCAAGATGACCGCCCACAGCCCCTGCTTCCGCTCCGAAGCGGGCTCCTACGGCCGTGACACCCGCGGTCTCATCCGCATGCACCAGTTCGACAAGGTCGAGATGGTACAGCTGGTGCACCCGGAAAAATCCTGGGACGCGCTGGAAGAGATGGTCGGCCATGCCGAGAAGGTACTGCAACTGCTGGAGCTGCCGTATCGCGTGATGGCACTCTCCACCGGTGACATGGGCTTCTGCGCTGCCAAGACCTATGATCTGGAAGTGTGGCTGCCGGCCCAGAACACCTATCGCGAGATCTCCTCCGTCTCCAACTGCACCGACTTCCAGGCACGCCGCATGCAGGCTCGCGTGCGCATCGATGGCAAGCCGCAGCTGCTGCACACCCTGAACGGCTCCGGCCTCGCGGTGGGTCGCACCCTGGTGGCGGTGCTGGAGAACTACCAGCAGGAAGATGGCCGCATCGCCATCCCGGCTGCGCTGCAATCCTACATGGGCGGCCTGACCCACATCGGGTAAGCGCTCATTGCAGACGACAACGCCATGGCATGCCATGGCGTTGTGCATTCTGGCGCCGGTCAACCGTTTTAATCGTGAATAAATCTGCGTTGCCGGCGCCTCTTTGAACATGTAACACAATTTTATCAAGCATTGCGCAATCGTTTTTGTTAGACTGCGCCGCAATTTCGCAGGACATCTTTTTCTATGGTCTGGATTGATTACGCCATCATCGGCATCGTCGGTTTCTCTGCTCTCATCAGCCTGGTGCGCGGCTTCGTCAAGGAGGCCATGTCTCTCGTCACCTGGTTCGTCGCCTTCTTCATCGCCAGCCATTTCTATCCCGATCTCGCCGTCTATTTCACCTCGTTCAGCGATCCCCTGGTGCGCAACGGCCTGGCCATCGCCGCCCTGTTCGTGGCGACCCTGATCCTGGGCAGCGTGGTCAACTACGTGGTGGGCCTGCTGGTAGACAAGACGGGGCTGTCCGGTACCGACCGGGTGCTCGGCATCTGTTTTGGCGCAATTCGCGGGGTACTGATCGTCAGTGCCCTGCTTTTTTTCATGGATACCTTCACCAGCCTCTCCCAGAGCGACTGGTGGGTGGCATCCAAGCTGGTGCCCGAGTTCAAGCCGGTCATCCAGTGGTTCTTCGGGTTCATGCTGAACTCATCGAGTTTTCTTAAACAGGTATAGTGACTTCGAGGTAGCAAAGACATGTGTGGTATTGTCGGTATAGTTGGCACCACCCCCGTCAATCAGGCCCTCTACGACGCCTTGACGGTGTTGCAGCACAGGGGACAGGATGCCGCCGGGATCGTGACCATTGACAGTGGAAACTTCCGGCAACGCAAGGCCAACGGCCTGGTGAAGGACGTGTTTGAAGTGCGTCACATGCAGCGCCTGAAAGGGCATATCGGCATAGGACATGTCAGATATCCCACCGCAGGCAGCTCCAGTGCCGCTGAAGCCCAGCCTTTTTACGTGAACTCTCCCTATGGCATGGTGCTGGCCCACAACGGCAACCTCACCAACGCCAAGGAGCTCAAGGAGCAGCAGTTCAAGGTGGCCCGCCGCCACATCAACACCACCTCGGATTCCGAAGTGCTGCTGAACGTGCTGGCCCACGAGCTGGATCGCTGCGACAAGATGGCCCTGCAACCGGAGGACATCTTCGCTGCGGTGCGCAAGGTGCATCAGCAGATCCGCGGCGCCTATGCGGTGGTCTCTCTGGTGATTGGCCACGGTCTCATCGGCTTTCGCGATCCCAACGGCATTCGCCCGCTGATCCTGGGTCGCCGGGTCGACGAGCAGGGGCAGGTGGAGTACATGCTCGCCTCCGAGAGCGTGGCGCTCGATGCCATCGGTTTCGAGACGGTGCGCGACATCGCCCCGGGTGAAGCCATCTACATCACCGAGCAGGGCCAGCTCTTCTCCGAGCAGTGTGCGGAGAACCCGCAGATGAGCTCCTGCATTTTCGAATATGTCTACTTCGCTCGCCCTGATTCGTGCATCGACAAGGTGTCGGTCTATGCTGCCCGCCTCAACATGGGTCGCAAGCTGGGTCAGAAGATCGCCCGCGAGTGGGAAGATCTCGACGTGGACGTGGTCATCCCCATCCCCGAGACCTCCTGCGACGTGGCGCTGGAAATCGCCCACACCCTGGATCTGCCGTACCGTCAGGGCTTCGTGAAGAACCGCTACATCGGCCGTACCTTCATCATGCCGGGCCAGACTCAGCGCAAGAAGTCGGTGCGCCGCAAGCTCAATGCCATCAGCTCCGAGTTCAAGGGCAAGAAGGTGTTGCTGGTGGACGACTCAATCGTGCGCGGGACCACTTCCGAGCAGATCATCCAGATGGCCCGTGAAGCGGGGGCCGCCAAGGTCTACTTCGCCTCGGCGGCACCGGAAATTCGCTTCCCCAACGTCTACGGCATTGACATGCCCACCGCCAACGAGCTGATCGCCCACGGCCGGGAAGTGGAAGAGGTGTGCAAGCTCATTGGTGCCGATGGCCTCATCTTCCAGGATCTGGAAGATCTGGAAGCGGCGGTGCGGGAGATCAACCCCGAGCTGCGTCACTTCGAGACCTCGGTATTCAACGGCCACTACGTCACTTCCGACGTGGATCAATCCTACCTCGACCACCTCAACGCCATGCGCAGCGATGACAACAAGGCGGTGCGCGAGTGGCAGGAAGGCACCAGCAACCTGGAAATTTTTAACGAAGGCAGTTAAACGTTTTCCACGCTGAGGTGTTGCAACGAGATGGGGGCCAAGGCCCCCATTGTTGTTTCCGCTTGCCGAAAAGGGCCCTGCATCTGCTTGAAAAAGCAGCGTTTGTAGCCGCAGCTATGGGCAGTGGCGGCGGGATCCGCTAGCATGGGCCGCCGCCGTATCAACCCGACCAGACGAGAGTTCAGATGGATGACCTGCTAGCCCCCGTGCGCCAGTTTTTGCACTGCGAGACCCCGGATGCGTGGATCGAGATGGCGCGGGATCCCGCCCAGCTGCCGACCCTGCTCATCGATCACGCCAACTGCGAAAACAAGGCTGCGCTCACCGCCCACAGCCTGGTGCGCCGCTACTGCCTGCCCAAGGGCAAGCGACATCTGCTGCCCAAGCTGGCGTTCTATCGGGAGCTGGACGCCATTCCGGAGAAGGCCGAGATCCTCGGCAAGCGGACCATGGGAGAGACCGATCGCACCGTGTTCGAGGAGCTCTCTCGCAATCCGCTGCTGTTTCCCATGGTGCGGCTCATTCAGGAGGAGCTGCACCACTTCGAGCAGGTGCTGGAGCTGATGGCCGCCCGCGACATCCCCTACGGCCCGGTGACCGCCTCCCGCTATGCGCGCAACCTGATGCAGCACGTGCGCACCCACGAGCCCGCCACCATAGTCGACAAGCTGATCATCGGCGCCTACATAGAGGCGCGCTCCTGCGAGCGTTTTGCCAAGCTGGCACCCCATCTGGACGAGGAGCTGGGTCGCTTCTACGTCTCCCTGCTGCGCTCAGAGGCGCGCCACTATCAGGATTATCTGGCGCTGGCCGAGCAATATGCGGGGGAGGACATCAGCGAGCGGGTGGCCTTCTTCGGCCAACTGGAGGCGGAGCTGATCCGCTCGCCGGATCCGCAGTTCAGGTTCCATAGCGGTCTTCCTGTCAGATCTGACAGTTGTTGACGCGAAGGGGGCTGCCTACCATTGCAGCGTTCCTACTACGAGCGACGCATTTACTTTTGAGCGCAATTCCCGGCCCCTGAGCCGGGATTTTTTTGTCTCATTTTCGGGGCAGCGGAAACAGCGGGGAAGGGCCGGTGGCAGGCCGCCGGGCAGGGCTCAGCGGCGGTATTCGTTGTCGTAGTTCTGGATGAGGCGGCGGGTCACCTCGTGCTGGGGATCGGCGAACACCTTGAGGGTCTTGCCGCGCTCCACCACCCGCCCTTCGTGCATCACCAGCACCTCGTCGCTGATGTGGCTCACCACCCCCAGATCGTTGGCCACCAGCACATAGCTGAGCCCCATGGTCTCCTGCATCTCCAGCAGCAGGTTGATGATCTGGGAGCGCACCGAGATATCCAGGGTGGAGAGCGCCTCGTCGGCCACGACTATCTTGGGGTTGAGGATCAGCGCCCGCGCCAGCGCCACCCGCTGCTGCTGGCCGGCGGAGAGCATCTGCGGGTAGAAGAGGGCGTGATCTGCCAGCATGCCCACCATGCGCAGGGTCTGTATCACCTTGTCGCGGCGCTCCTCCTCGGTCATCTCGGTGTTGAGGCGCAGCGGCGTCTCCAGGATCTGGCCGACCCGGATCTTGCGATTGAGGGATGAGTTGGGGTCCTGGAAGATCATCCGCAGCAGCTTGCAGCGGGTCTGATAGTCGCCGTGGATCATCGGCTGCCCCTCGATGGCGATCTCGCCACCGCTCGGCTCTATCATGCCCGCCAGAATGCGGGCCAGGGTGCTCTTGCCGGAGCCGGCCTCGCCGACGATGGCCAGGGTCTGGCCCACCTCGAGATCAAAGGAGAGCGGCTTGATGGCTTCCACCGCCCGGCGTCGAAACAGGCCGGTGCGGTTCTGATAGGTCTTGCACAGGCCTCGGACCTGCAGCAGAGAGGGTTCGATCACTGTCCTGACTCCTTGGTGACAGGGCTCGCTGTCACGCACTGATACGAAATTGACGTCACTTCTTGGGCTCTTCCATGTTCAGCGGGAAGTGGCAGCTGAACTGGTGCCCCTTGATCTTGCTCATCAGCGGCGTCTGCACGCACTGCTTCTGGGCGTAGGGGCAGCGGGGGCCGAGCCGGCAACCGATGGGCAGGTGCTGCAGCGGCGGAATGACGCCGGGCAGGGTCTCGAGGCGCGACTTGTGGCGCACCAGCTTGTCAAAGTCGGGGATCGACTTGAGCAGCGCATCGGTGTAGGGGTGGTGCGGGGTCTCAAGGATCTGCTCCCGGGTGCCCACCTCCACCATCTGGCCGCAATACATCACGTTGATGGTGTCGGTCAGGTTGGCGATGGCGGCGATGTCGTTGCTGATGATGAGGATGGTGGTGTTGCCCAGCTTGTTCATCTTGTCCAGCAGCCGCAGGATCTGCGAATGGGTGGTGGACTCCATGGCGCTGGTGGGCTCGTCCGCCACCAGCAGGCGCGGCTGGTTGGCGATGGCCATGGCGATCATCACCTTCTGGCACATGCCGTCCGACAGCTCGTGAGGGTAGGCCCGCATCACCTTGCGGTGATCCTTGACGCCGACCCGGTGCAGCAAGGCGATGGCCTTCTTCTTGCGCCACTGGAAGCGCTGCCAGAACTGCCCCTCGAACGAGTCGGTGGGGATCGCCTCTTCCAGCTGGGTACCGATCTCCTCGGAGGGGTCGAGACAGCTGATGGGGTCCTGGAAGATCATGGCGATCTCGCGGCCCATGATGCGGCGCCGCTCGCGGGGGGCCATGGTCAGCAGGTCCATGTCGTTGAAGCGCATCCGGTCGGCGCGTACCGTCCAGTTGTCCTTCTGGATGCCGACGATCACCTTGGCCACCAGGCTCTTGCCGGAGCCGGATTCCCCCACCAGGCCGCGGATCTCCCCCTCGGCCAGGGTCAGGCTCACCTTGTCCACCGCCTTGACCTTGCCCTGCGGGGTGTCGATCTCGATGGTGAGGTTGCGTATGTCGAGCAGCGGCATTAGTCATTCCCCTCTTTGAGTGCTTCGCGAATGCCCTCGCCAACCAGCGATGGGTTGACCTGCACGCCGTACAGGAATTGGCGGGGGACAAGGGTGAGCATGCCTATCTTGGGCACAGAGCATTGCATCAGTCGTTCCCCTCTTTGAGTGCTTCGCGAATGCCTTCACCAACCAGGTTGGTGACCAGCACGCTGAACAGGATGGCCATGCCCGGCAGGGTCACGGTCCAGGGGGCGAGATAGATGAGATCGCTGGAGTCCGCCAGCATGGCGCCCCACTCAGGTTGCGGTGACTGGGCGCCGAGGCCGAGAAAGCCCACCGCCGAAATGTCGAGGATGGCCGCCGACAGGGTGCGGGTGGTCTGGGCCACCAGGGTCTCGACGATGTTCGGCAAAATGGCGAGGCGCATGATGCGCAAGGGGGGCGAGCCGTCGAGCCGGCTGGCGATGATGTACTCCTTCTGCATCTCGGTGTGGACCGCGTTGTAGGTGGCCCGGATGAAGGGCGGGATCAGCGCCAGGGTGATGGCGATCAGGGTATTGAACAGACCCGGCCCCAGGATGGCCACCATGATGATGGCCAGCAGCAGGGAGGGGATGGAGAGCAGGGTATCGAGCAGGTGGTGCAGCACGCTCGACTTGAGCCCCTTGCTCATGCCGCCGAGGATGCCGATGGCGGTGCCCACCACCATGGCAATCACCACCACCAGCAGGGCGTTGCCAAAGGTGAGCCGCGCGCCCACCACCAGCCGGGAGAGGATGTCGCGGCCCAGATCGTCGGTGCCGAGGAAGTAGTCGATGTTGCCGCTGTTGGCCCAGGAGGGGGCCAGCAGCAGGCGGGAGCTGTGCTGCTCGTCGATGCCGTAGGGCACCACCAGCGGGC
This sequence comes from Aeromonas sp. QDB20, assembly GCF_027707805.1. Lineage (NCBI taxonomy): Bacteria > Pseudomonadati > Pseudomonadota > Gammaproteobacteria > Aeromonadales > Aeromonadaceae > Aeromonas > Aeromonas sp. QDB20. Next base: position 186,652 of record NZ_JAPCJC010000002.1, read on the forward strand.
CGAGCAGGGTGATCAGCAGCAGGATCACGAAGCACCAGAGCCCTGCCATCGCCAGCGGATTGCGGCGATAGGAGGCCCAGGTCTGCTCCAGCGGCGAGAGGATCTTGAGCTCGGGGTAGAGGCTAGTCTTGTCTTGCATAGGATTCCTGGCTCCGGGTCATGCCATGAGCACGTTCAGTCTTGTTTTGCATAGAGTTCTTTGCGCCGCGCCGGGTAGATGATGGTGGTGAGCAGCTCGGTGCTGACGCTGATGAAGATGACGAAGCTGGCCACCACCAGGGTGGCGCCGCGGATGGCGGCGTAGTCCTGCAGGGCGATGCTGTTGATGAGCCAGCGGCCGATGCCGTGCCACTCGAACACCACCTCGGTGATCATGGCGGAGGTGAGCACGCTGCCCAGCTGCAGGCCCAGCAGTGGCAGCACCGGCGGCAGGGCGTTCTTGAGACCGTGGCGCCAGACGATCTGGCGACGGGAGAGGCCGCGGCTGGCCGCCGCCTTGATGTAGTTCTGCTTCATCACGTCGATGAGGGAGCTGCGCACGTGGCGGATCACCTCGGTGGTGGGCACCACCGCCAGCACCAGCGAGGGCAGGATCAGGTGGCGCAGGGCGTCGTGCAGGGCGGCCTGGCGCCAGGGCTCGTGGCTCATCAAGACGTCGATGAGGGCGATGCCGGTGATGGAGGGCACGTCATAGAGCAGGCTTATCTGGCCCGAGGCGGGCAGCCAGCCCAGCTCCAGCGAGAAGAACATCACCACCAGCAGCGCCAGCCAGAACACCGGCACCGCGTAACCGATGAGGCCGGCGGTCATGATGGTGAGATCTAGCGGCTTGCCCTGGGAGAGGGCCGCCAGGGTGCCGAGCGGGATGCCCACCAGCAGCGAGATGGCGAAGGCCGCCCCGCAGAGGATCAGGGTGGCGGGGAAATAGTGGCGGATCTCGTCCAGCACCGGCAGGCCGGAGACGCTGGAGAGCCCCAGATCCCCGTCCAGAATGCGACGCAGGAAGTCGGGGTAGCCGCTCCAGAAGCTGGCTTGCTGGCCGATGAGGCGCACGTCCAGCAGGTAAGCGACGAAGGTCAGCGCCAGCAGGGTGATGAGCAGCAGATTGATGCGACGCAGGATATAGAGAAACATGCTTACTCCCGATAGGCCTGGTTGAAGACGGTGCCGCCAAAGGGCATCAGGGAGAGCCCCTCAATGTCGCTGCGGCTGACCTGGGTACGCAGGGCATGGGCCAGCGGAATGAGCGGCATCTGTTCGTTGAGCAGGGTCTGGGCGTAATAGTAGTTGCGCAGCCGAAACGCCAGCTGGGGCGTGGTCACCGCGTCGTCCAGCAGCTGATCAAACGCCGGGCTGCACCAGCGGCTGTAGTTGTTGCCGCGCTCGACGGCGGCGCAGCTCAGCAGCTGGCGAAAGAAGTTGTCCGGGTCTGCGTTGTCGGCGATCCAGCCGCTGAGCAGACTGTCGTACTGACCCTGGGCGAGGCGGGCCTCGATGACCGGCCACTCCTGCTGCACGATTTTGAGCTTGATGCCGATCTTGGCCAGATCGCTTCGCATCAGCTGGGCGGTCTTGAGGGCATCCGGGTTGTAGGCGCGCGAGCCCGGCTGCACCAGCACCTGCATCTCGAAGCCTTGCGCCAGTCCCGCCTCCTTGAGCAGCTGGCGCGCCCTCTTGAGATCCGGCTGGCGCATCGGCAGGGAGGGGTTGTAACCCCAGGAGAGCGGCGGCAGCAGGCTGTTGGCGGGCTGGCCCGTCTCGAAATAGACCGCCTGCAGCAGGTTGTCGATATTGATGGCGCTGGCGATGGCCTGGCGCACCTGCACCTTGTTGAACGGTGCCTTGCGGGTGTTGAGGGCGAGGAAGGCGACGTTCATGCCGGACTGCACCGCCAAGCTGAGGTCGGGATCCTTGTCGATCACCGACAGCTGGCTGGCGGAGGGGGTACTCATCACGTCGCACTCGCCGGTCAGCAGCTTGGCCAGCCGTTTGGAGGATTTGGGAGTGATGTCGTAGATGAGCTGCTCAATCTTGGCCTCGCCGCCCCAGTAACCGGGGTGGCGCAGGTAGCGCACGTATTCGTTGTGGCGATACTCCTTGAAGCTGAACGGCCCTGTGCCCACCGGGCGGCTGTCGATGAGCCCCGGGGTGCCGGCCTTTTGCAACTGCTCGGCATACTCGGCGGAGAGTACGATGGCGTAGTCGCTGGCCAGGGTGGCGAGGAAGGAGGCATCCGGCCGGTTGAGCTCGAACACGACGTTATCGGCCCCCTTCCGGTAGACCCGCTTGATCAGCTGATCCAGCCCCAGACTGTAGAAGTAGGGGTACTCGCCGCCGGACACTTCGTGATAGGGGTGCAGCTTGTCGAGCAGCCGCTGCCAGGTGAACACCACGTCGTCGGCGTTGAGGGGGCGGGAGGGGTTGAACCAGGGCGTGTGGTGAAAGGTCACCCCCTGGCGCAGGGTCAGGGTATAGGAGAGGCCATCCTCGCTCACCTGCCAGCGGGTGGCGAGCCCGCCTTCGAGCGCCAGGGTGTTGGGGTTCACCTCCAGCAGGCGGTCATAGAGCGGGCGCGAGCTGGCATCCAGGGTCACCCCCGAGTTGGAGACCTGGGGATTGAAGGTCTGGGGCGAGCCTTCCGCACAATAGATGAGTCCCGTTCTGGACGCGTCATCCTGTTTGTGACAACCGGTGAGCAGCACCAGCACACCAAGCAGCAGGGGTTTGAGCATTCTCATTGTCGAACCATGTTTTTATACGAAGTTGCCGGCGATGGGGCCGGCAAGGGGGGGAAGCCGCTCTGGCACGGGCTGCCCGGGTTATTAATCCGCATCGTTGTCACTGTCCAGCAGCTGGTATTTGCGCAGCATTCCGCGGAACTGGTGATAGCTCAGGGCCAGCAGTTGGGCGGCTTTGCGCTGATTATACTGGGATTGCTGCAACGCTTGCTTGAGTAAATTAATCTCGTAGCCCGCCACCGCCTGTTTGAGGTCCAGCGGCAGGGTGGCAGTGGCCGCAACGGGCGCCGGTTGCGCCTCGCTTGGCTGCGCCGCGGCGGTGTCGGTGCGAGCCAAGGGTCGCCAGGGGGAATCGAACGGATTGAGCACCAGATCGGCCAGCGGCAACTGGGGGTTGCCCTGGCGGTAGATGCTGCGCTCCACCACGTTTTTCAGCTCCCGCACGTTGCCTGGCCAGGGGTAGTCCAGCAGCAGCTGGGTCGCCTTGCGCGAGAAGCCGGCAAACAGCGGATAGCCGAGCTCCCGGGTCATGCCGTGGGCAAAGTGTTCCGCCAGCATCAGAATATCGTCGCGCCGCTCCCGCAGGGGGGGCAGGGTGATGACGTCGAAGGCGAGCCGGTCGAGCAGGTCGTGGCGAAATTGCCCCTTGTCGGCCAGCGCCGGCAGATCCTCGTTGGTGGCGCACACCAGCCGCACATCCACCTTGAGCGCCTTGGCGCCGCCCACCCGTTCAAACTCGCCGTATTCGATGACCCGCAGCAGTTTCTCCTGCACCCGGGCGCTGGTGGTGGCCAGCTCGTCAAGGAAGAGGGTGCCGCCATCGGCCCGCTCGAAGCGGCCCTGGTGACGTTTGGCGGCGCCGGTGAAGGAGCCCGCCTCGTGGCCGAACAGCTCGGTCTCCAGCAGGCTCTCGCTCAGGGTGGCGCAGTTGACGGTGACAAAGCTTTGATCCCAGCGCGCCGAGAGATAATGTAGGCGGTGGGCGATCAGCTCCTTGCCGGTACCCCGTTCGCCGATGATCAGCACGGGCTTGCGCAGCGGCGCCAGGCGGGAGGCCTGCTCAATGATCTCGAGAAATGCGTTGGATTCCCCCAACAGGCTTTCCGTGGCCGTGGTCATAGTCATCCCCGTGAGTCGGTGAAAGCTGGTCAATCTTACCAAAAGTTGGTGATTCTAATCATTACTTGTGTGGTGCCTCTTGAAATGTGATCGAGCAGCCCCATATAAATCAACAAGTTAAATTCTGTTCCAGATTGGCACACAAGTTGCCATTGTCAATGGAGAAACAACGTATGCCAACCACAGGAGTACAATCATGAGTATTTTTTCCCGCCTGGCCGACATCATCAATTCCAACCTGACGGCCCTGCTCGACAAGGCAGAAGATCCCCAGAAGATGGTGCGCCTGATCATCCAGGAGATGGAAGACGAACTGGTGAAGGAGCGCTCCAACCTGGCCCGCTTCCTCGCCAACCAGAAAGAGATCGGCCGCCAGGTCGCCCGCCATCAGGAGCGGGTCGCCGAGTGGCAGGGCAAGGCCGAGCTGGCCCTGAGCAAGGAGCGGGAAGACCTGGCCCGCGCGGCGCTCATCGAGAAGAAGAAGCAGGCCGAGCTGGCCGACTCCCTGTTGCGTGAGCAACAGGCGGTGGACAGCGGCATCGAGAAGCTGGGGGAGGAGATCCGTCAGCTGGAAGCCAAGCTGGAAGATGCCCGTGCCCGCCAGAAGGCGATGGCCATTCGCACCGAAGCGGCCAGCAGCCGTCTCAACGTACAGAGCCAGGTTGCCCGTGGCGACAGCCAGGCGGTGGTGAGCAAGTTCGAGCGCATGGAGCGCCGCATCGACGAGATGGAGGCCCGCGCCGATCTGGGGCAGTCCGACAAGGCGCTGGCCCAACAGTTTGCCGAGCTGGAAGCCGACGATCAAATAAGCAAAGAGCTGGAAGCCATGCGCCAGAAGCTGGGCCAGAGCGACACCACGCCGAAACAGGGAGAGTAACAGATGGAAGATCTGCTGGGTGTGTTGATGGTTCCCATGGTGGTCTTCATGGTAGTGGTGGCCCCCATCTGGCTGGTGCTGCACTACCGTGCCAAGGGGCGCATTGGCGCCGGTCTTGCCGATGGCGAGCGTGAACAGCTGCAGGGTTTGCTGGTGCGTGCCGAGAAGATGCAGGAGCGGGTCGGTGCCCTGGAGTCGATTCTGGATGCGGAAGTCCCGGGTTGGAGGAACAAGGTATGAGCAGCATCAGTCGTGAAGGTCGCAACCTGTACCGGGATCCCCAGCGCGGCAAGATAGCCGGGGTCTGTGCCGGTCTGGCAGAGTACTTCGGGGTGGAGACCTGGATCGTGCGGTTGCTGGCCATCAGTGGCCTCATCTTCGCCGGTTTCATCACCTTCACCGCCTACGTCGCCGCCTGGTTTCTGCTCGACAAGAAGCCGGTCACCCTTTATGCCCAGGAGGATGCCGACTTTGCCGAGGTGCGGATGAAGGCGCGCAGCTGGCAGGCAGGCGTCACGCCTCATCAGGCCCTTGCCCGCATCGGCCAGGAGCTGGATGCGCTGGAGCCCAGGGTGCAGCGCATTGAGAAGCTGGTGACCTCCAAGGAGTTCACCCTGCAGCGGGAGTTTCGCAACTTGTAAGGCCTGAGCGGTACGATGGCCCCGCCGACCTGGACTTGCCTCTGATGGCAGGGGAGGCGGGCGGGGATCATGACGAGGGTGGTGCTGCCTGCCACCCGCTTCGTCGGGCAGCTACGGGAGAACAGAACAAGCCTTGATACTCAATAAACTGGAACAGCAATTCAATCGCCTGCAGCACAAGGCAAGCGACGTGGTGAACCGGGTCCGGGATCGCCACATCCGGCTGGCAGTCACCGGCCTCTCTCGCAGCGGCAAGACCGCCTTCATCACGGCGCTGGTCAACCAGCTGGAACACGCGGCCATCGACGGCCGGCTGCCCCTGTGGGATGCCCTGCGCCAGGGGCGCATCCTCGGCGCTCGCCGGGTGCCCCAGCAAAATGCCCACATTCCCACCTTTGCCTACGAGCGCGGCCTCGACGCCCTGTTTGGCGATCCGCCGGCCTGGCCCGAGCCGACCCGCGGGGTGGCCGAGGTGCGCCTGGAAATCCGCTATCGCACCCGTCATCCGCTGCGCAAGCACCTGGGGGAGATCTCCACCCTCTACGTGGATCTGGTGGATTACCCCGGGGAGTGGCTGCTCGACTTGCCGCTGCTGGAGATGAGCTACGAGCAGTGGAGCGAGCAGGTGCGCGAGCAGCTGCGCCGCCCCGAGCTGCAGACCCTGGCCGCCGGCTGGCTGGCACCCGCATGGCAGGCGGAGCAGGGCTTCGAGGAGCGGCCGGTGGCCCAGCTCGCCGAGCGCTACACCGATTATCTGCACGCCTGCAAGCGTGAGCTGGGGCTGCACCTGATCCAGCCCGGTCGCTTCGTGCTGCCGGGGGAGTATGCCGGTGCCCCCATGCTGCAGTTTGTGCCCTGGGTGTGGGAGATGCCTGCCGGCGAGCCCGCCGAGGGGACTCTCTACGCCACCCTCAAACAGCGCTTCGAGCAGTACAAGCAGCATCTGGTGCAGGGTTTTTATGAGCAGCACTTCGCCGGTTTCGATCGCCAGATCGTGCTGGTGGACTGTCTGCAGCCCCTCAACGCCGGGGCGGCCAGCTTTGGCGACATGCAGCAAGCCATCGCCCGCATCATGGAGAGCTTTGCCTACGGCAAGAGCAACTGGTGGCGGCGGCTCTTCTCGCCGCGCATCGACAAGCTGTTGTTCGTGGCGAGCAAGGCCGATCACGTCACCCCGGAGCAGCACGGCCCCATGGTCTCCCTGCTGCAGCACCTGGTGCGCAGCGGCCGCGGCCAGGCCCGTTTTGAGGGGATTGCCACCGAGTGTCTGGCGCTGGCCGCCATCAAGGCGACCGAGGTGGGCAAGGGGGTGGCCGATGGCCGCGAGTTCCCCGCCATCCGTGGCACCAGCCTGAGCGGTGAGCCGCTCTTGCTGTTTCCGGGCGAGGTGCCATCCCATATCCCGCCTGCGCAGTGGTGGAACAATCAAGGCTTTGATTTTCAGGCTTTTCGCCCGCTGCCCATGAGCGCCCATCAGGCGCTGCCCCATATCCGGCTCGATGCGGCGCTGGAGTTTCTGCTCGGGGATCACCTCGAATAAGGGCGTGCGGCCCGGGTTTGTTGCCTGCGCCGCACCCAGAAGACGGTTTTCAGGAGAAGCGATGAACGATCAGACAAAAGCGCAGCCGCCGCTGCAAGGCAAGGTGATCCTGGAGCCCACCTTGACGACAGCTGACGACCAGCGAGCGCCGGCACCCGCCCAGCGACTGGAGGAGGCGAGCTTCGAGCGCCTCGATGAGCTGGAAGAGCTCACCGAGGTGGAGAGCGCCCTCGTCATCAAGCCGCGCCGCCGTCATCGGCTGCTGGCCTGGGGGCTGGGGGCGGTCGGCCTGCTCTCTCTGGGCCAGTACGGCGCCTTTCTCTACGAGCAGTTTCTCACCACCCCGCTCTGGGGCGGCGCCTGGCTGGCGGCTTCGGCGCTGGTGGCGGCGGGCACCGCCGGGGTGGTGGGACGTGAGTGGCTGCGCCTGCGCGCCCTCAAGCGGCGTCAGGATGTGCGCTCGCGGGCCGAGGATCTGCTGGCTCATCAGGGGGTCGGCCAGGGGCAGGGGTTTTGCGAAGGGCTGGCCGAGCGCAGCGGCGACAAGGGGCGCGAGGGGTATCAAACCTGGCTGGCCCAGCTCGACGAGAGCCACAACGATCGGGAGGTGTTGACCCTCTACAGCCAGCTGGTGCTCGGCGAGCGCGACAAGTTGGCCCAGGCGCGGGTGGCCAAATGGTCGGGGGAGGCCGCCGTGCTGGTGGCCCTGAGCCCGCTCGCCACCGTCGACATGATGCTGATGCTGTGGCGCAACCTGCGGATGATCGAGGACATCGCCGACGTCTACGCCATCGAGCTCGGCTACTGGAGCCGCATTCGCCTCATCCGTCAGGTGTTTCGCAACATGCTCTACGCCGGTGCCACCGAGCTGGTGACCGAGGTGGGGATGGATTTGCTGGGGGCCGAGCTCACCGCCAAGCTCTCCGCCCGTGCCGCGCAAGGGGTGGGGGCCGGGCTGCTCACCGCCCGGCTCGGCCTGCGCACCATAGAGGCGTGCCGCCCGTTGCCCTGGTGCGCGGACGAGAAGCCGAGACTGGGAGAGCTGAGAAAGCGGCTGATCGGTCAGCTGGCGGGCTACCTCAACAAGGGGTGAGCACCAGGCCAAGGGCTCGATTGTGGTTGTCACAAATTATTTACAATTGTCCGCAGCAGCCGACCCCAGGGTCGGCTGCTTTTTTGGGGGGCAAACCGTTACAGTGATCTCATCGCGCAATGGCGCCACACCGCCCGGATGGCGGGTTGCAACCCAGAGGATGGAGTCACCCATGGCAAGTCTCTACACCGCCCACCAGCCGGACGAAGCGGGCACGATCCACTACTCGGACGAGGAGCACGGCACCTGGCAGATCCTGATCGCACGCCAGCTGGCGGCGCTCGAAGGCAAGGCCTGTGACGAGTACCAGGCCGGGCTGGCGCGGCTCGACCTGCCCCGGGATCGGATCCCCCAGCTGGCCCAGATCAACGCCGTGTTGCAACCGGCCACCGGCTGGTCGGTGGCGGCGGTGCCGGCCCTCATCTCCTTTGACCGCTTCTTTGCCCTGCTGGCCAACCGCCAGTTTCCGGTGGCCACCTTCATCCGCCGCCGGGACGAGCTCGACTACCTGCAGGAGCCCGACATCTTTCACGAGATTTTCGGCCACTGCGCCATGCTGACCAACCCCGCTTTCGCCCACTTCACCCATGTCTATGGCCAGCTCGGCCAGCGGGCCGGCAAGGAGGAGCGGGTCTTTCTGGCGCGGCTCTACTGGTTCACGGTGGAGTTTGGCCTGCTGGCCACGGCGAAGGGGCTTCGCATCTACGGTGGCGGTATTCTCTCCTCCATCGGCGAGACCGCCTATGCCCTCGGCTGCCAGCCGGTACTGCAACCCTTTGACCCCATCGAGGTGCTGCGCACCCCGTATCGCATCGACATCATGCAGCCCACTTATTTCGTGCTGCCCGAGCTTGATGAGCTCTATCGTCTGGCGGAGCAGGACATCATGGCCATGGTGGCCGAGGCGCGCCGCCTGGGGCTGCGCCCCCCCCGTTTTACACCGGCCGGCGGCAAGCAGGCGAGTTGAACCGCCCGCCAGTGTTGATCACCCCTTTTCATCGATACACAAGGAGAGTCCCATGTCCGAATTGGCCAGCCAGCAGTGTGAAGCGTGCCGCGCCGATGCCCCCAAGGTGAGCGAGCAGGAGCTGAGCGAACTGATGCGCCTCATCCCCGACTGGCAGCCGCTGGTGGTAAAAGGTGAGCTGCAGCTGCGGCGCGAATTCACCTTCCGCAATTTCAAGGAGGCGCTCGCCTTCACCAACCGGCTGGGTGAACTGGCGGAGGCGGAGTTTCATCATCCCGCCATCCTCACCGAGTGGGGCAAGGTGACCGTCAGCTGGTGGACCCACAAGATAGGCGGCTTGCACCGCAACGACTTCATCATGGCGGCGCGCACGGATGAGCTGCTGAAGTGAAGAGGCCATTCCTAATCGACAAATTGCTCAAATAAACGCCTGTAGATGACGCGGGCCTGCCCGGTGAAAACGGGGCGGGCCCGCATTTTTATGGGCTGGCGCTCGCACTGGCGGGATCGAGTCTGTATTATCCGGTCATTCATAGAGTTAGCTAGGAAGTGTGTCCCGAATGCGTCTTGAAGTCAGCTGTGAAGACCGCCTGGGCCTGACCCGGGAACTGCTCGACCGCCTGGTGGAGCACAACATCGATCTGCGCGGCATCGAAATCGATACCTCAGGCATCATCTATCTCAACTTTCCCGAGCTGGAGTTTCGTGATTTCCAGCACCTGATGCCGGAGATCCGCCGTATTCCCGGCGTCTATGACGTCAAGACCATCCCCTACATGCCCTCCGAGCGGGAGCACCACGAGATTGAGGCGCTGCTCAAGGCGCTGCCGGATCTGGTCTTCTCCCTCGATGCCAAGGGCAAGGTGACCCAGGCCAACCAGTCCGCCCTCACCACCCTGGCCCTGCCGGTGGAGGAGGTGCGCGGCGCGGCGCTCGGCTCCCTGGTCAAGGGCTTCTCCTTCAGCCGCTGGCTGGAGGCGAGCGAGATCCGCCCGCAGACCTGCAAGCTCAGCATCGGCGGCGAGGAGTATCTGGCGGATCTGATGCCGCTGTTCGTGGCCGAGGAGAAGGGCAAGCAGGCCCTGGCCGGCGCCGTGGTGGTGCTCAAGTCCGCCCGCCGGGTCGGCATGCACTTCAGCGCGCTCCACGCGGTGGAAGTGGGGGGCTTTGAGCACCTGCAGGCCGAGAGCCAGAAGATGAAACAGGTGCTGGCCCAGGCGAGCAAGCTGGCGATGCAGGATGCGCCGCTGCTGATCGTCGGCGAGACCGGCACCGGCAAGGAGTTGCTGGCCCGCGCCTGCCACGGTGCCAGTCTGCGCTCCAGCCATCCCTTCATGGCGCTCAACTGCGCGGCCATGCCGGACAACGTGGCCGAGAGCGAGCTGTTCGGTTACGCCCCCGGCGCCTTTGGCAACAACACTGAGGGCAAGCGCGGGGTACTGGAGCTGGCGAGCGGTGGCACCCTGATGCTGGACGAAATCGGCGACATGTCGCCCCATCTGCAGACCAAGTTCCTGCGGGTGTTGCAAGACGGTGTGTTCCGCCGGGTCGGCGACGAGCAGGAGGTGAAGGTCAATGTGCGCTTCATCTGCACTACCCAGAAGCAGCTGCTGGATCTGGTGCACGAGGGCAAGTTCCGGGAAGATCTCTACTACCGCCTCAACGTGCTGAGTCTGGCGCTGCCGCCGCTGCGCGAGCGCAAGGCGGACATCATGGCGCTGGCCCAGCAGTTCGTCTCCCGTTTTGCCAGCGAACTGCAGCGTCCGCGCCCGCGCTTTACCCGCAACATGGCCGAGTACCTGACCGCCTATCGCTGGCCCGGCAACGTGCGCCAGCTGCGCAACTGCCTCTATCGCGCCATGACCTTGCTGGAAGGGGACGAGATCGGCCCTGAGCACGTGGACTTGCCGGTGGCGGCCGACGCCATGCCGCTCATCGACGAGTGGTTCGAAGGGGGGCTGGACGAGGCGGTGAAACGCTTCGAGAGCCGGCTGCTGGAGCGGCTCTACCCGGCGTTCCCCTCCACCCGTCAGCTGGCCAAACGGCTGGGGGTGTCGCACACCGCCATCGCCAACAAACTGCGGGAATACGGGATCAGCAAGAAGTAACCCCATGAATGTAACTTATCGCAGGGCTCACGCCGGGGTGGGCCCTCTTCATTATTGTGACGCCAGCCCGGTCAGCCCCTTGCTCTGCGGGCTGCGCCTTGTCATGCTGCTGACAAGTTCCATACTATCTCCTGCCGGCTCACCCCCTTCGGGCCTGTGCCCTGTGTGGTTGCTGAGGCGGGTGTAAGCGCAGGCATGATGCACACTTTTTCACTGTTCAGGATCCTGGTCTGGCTGGCGCCCCTGTTTTGCTCGCTGGCCCTCTCCGGCGAGTCGCCCCCGCTCACCGCGGCCGAGCTGCGGTCCGAGCAGGTACGCCAGACCGTGCTCGACATTCTCAGCTATACCCGCTGGCCGAATGAACCGAGCGAGCTGCGCCTGTGCGTGGCGGCACCGACGGAATACGCCACCGCGCTCTTTTCCATCAAGCAGCAGGCCAACGGCCGACCGGTCAGCGTCCATCGCTACGAAATCGATGACGAGGCGATCGGCCCCCAGTGCGACGTGCTCTATCTGGGGGTGCTCTCCTCCGAGCGGCGCTTGCCGCTGTTTGAACGGCTGCGTGGCTACCCCATCCTCAGTATCAGCGAATCCAGCTCCGAGTGCGTGGCCGACGCCGTCTTCTGCCTGCAGATCGGCAAGGAGCGGATCCGGTTCAGGGTCAATCTGGATGCCCTGGCCAGGAGCGGAGTGCGGGTGCATCCGGCGGTGCTCAAACTGGCCAAGGCCGATGAGGGGGGGGCATGATAGGTCTGTTCCGCCCCCCTTCCCAGCGCCTCACCTTGCGACAGAGTCTGGGACGCACCCACCTGGTGACGTCCCTGACCGCGGTCTGCATGGCCGGTCTGCTGCTGACCGGCATCGCCCTGCTGGCGCTGCGGCTCTATGCGGATCACAATCTGGAGCTGGTCGCCCGCGCCATCGGCTATACCAGCGAAGCGGCCGTGGTGTTCCACGACGAGGAGGCGGCCCGGGAGGCGCTGGAGGCCATCCTCACGCACGAAGACGTGGCGCAGGCCAGCATCTATCTGCCGAGCGGCCAGCTGCTGGCGAGCTGGAGCCGGGCCATGAGCACCCCCTGGTCCGGCCTTGAGCAGTATCTGGCGCGGATCATCCTGCCGGGGCCGGTGGATCAGCCCATGATGCGGGGGGGCATGGAGATCGCCCACATCCACCTGGTGGGGCACGGCCAGTATCTGTTGTTGTTCCTGCTGCAAACCCTGCTGGCCATGCTGCTCTGCCTGGTGCTCAGCACCCTGGGGGCCCTCTATGTGGCGCACCGGATGCAACACTCCCTCACGGCGCCGCTCAAGGAGCTGGCCCAGGTGGCCCACAGCGTGAGCCGCCAGCGGATCCTCGCCATGCGGGTGCCGGAAGCCAACATCGCCGAGCTGCACGAGCTGGGTCAGGATTTCAACTCCCTGCTCGACGAACTGGAGGCCTGGCAGGCCCACCAGCGGCGGGAGAATGCCAGCCTGTTGCACCAGGCCACCCACGATGCCTTGACCGGCTTGCCCAATCGTGCTCTGTTTGAGGCTCGTCTGGATCAGGCGGTCACCACGGGCCGGCTGCATGACGAGCGCTTCGCGCTGCTCTACCTCGATTGTGATCGCTTCAAGCAGATCAACGACACCCTGGGCCATGCCGCCGGGGATGACGTGCTGATCGCGCTGGCCAGACGGGTACAACATCAGCTGCGGCCGATGGATCTGGTATGCCGTCTGGGGGGCGACGAGTTTGCCATCCTGCTCACCCCCCTCTCCCTGGTGGAGGAGGTGGAGGATGTGGTTGCCCGCATCCAGCAGGCCATGGCGGACCCCGTGGTACTGGGGGACGGCAGCCAGCTGGTGGCGGCCGTCAGCATTGGCGTCGCGCTGTATCCGGATCAGGGGCAGAGTGCCGCCGATCTGCTGCAGCAGGCGGACCATGCCATGTACCAAGCCAAACGGCTGCGTCGGGAGCTTGCACTCCATGAGCAGCTGGAATTTGATGTCTCTGCTGAGGAAAAATAACAATGAAGATCCATGTCCTGATGAAAACCGGCTTGATCGGTTTGCTGCTGAGCGTGCTGATGGGCTGCCAGAGTGCTCCCCACGGCCTCACGGCAGAGCAGATCGCCGTACTCAAGGAGCAAGGCTTTCGCCTGACCGACGAGGGTTGGACTCTGGACTTCTCCAACCGTGTGCTGTTTGCCAACAACGCGGATGCCCTGACCCCCAAGACGCGCGTCGTGGTGGAAAAACTGGGGACGACTCTGCTGGAAGTGGGCTTGAACCGGGCGCGGATCGATGGTCATACCGACTCCAACGGGGCGGCGGACTATAACGATCAGCTCTCCTACAAGCGGGCACAGTCGGTGGCCGACGTGCTGGTTTCGGTCGGCATGCCGCAGGCCAACCTGGACATCCGGGGCCGTGGCGAGCGCGATCCGATCGCCGACAACAAGACGGCTGCCGGTCGGGCCGAAAACCGCCGCGTGGCGATTGTCATCAGCAATGAATGACACGGTTGTGTAGATACAAAAAGAGCGCCATCAGGCGCTCTTTTTTGTGGCTCGCCGTTATTGCTGCTTGAACTTCTCGCGGTCGTGGTGACTGCGCAGGCGGATGTTGATCATCTCCACCGTCAGCGAGAAGGCCATGGCGAAGTAGATGTAGCCCTTCGGAATGTGCAGGTCCATCCCCTCGGCCATCAGCGCAAAGCCCACCAGGGTGAGGAAGGAGAGGGCCAGCATCTTGATGGTGGGGTGGTTGTCGACGAAGTCGCCGATGGCCTTGGCGGCGAACATCATGATGAAGACGGCGATCATGATGGCCAGCACCATGACCGGCACGTGATCCGCCATGCCCACCGCCGTGATGACCGAATCCAGGCTGAAGACGATGTCGAGGATGGCGATCTGGATCAGGGTGCTGATGAAGCCGGAGGCGGCCGTGCTCACGCTCTCGGGCTCGGCGGCCCCCTCCAGGGTGGCGTGGATCTCGTGGGCACTCTTGCCGATGAGGAACAGGCCTCCCAGCAACAGGATGAGATCGCGGCCCGAGATGGCCTCGCCCAGCACGGTGAACAGCGGCTCGGTGAGGCGCATCACCCAGGCGAGCGATAGCAGCAGCAGGATGCGGGTGCCCATGGCAAGCGCCAGCCCCAGGATCCGCGCCTTCTGGCGCTGGGCTTCTGGCAGACGGCCGACCAGGATGGAGATGAAGATGATATTGTCGATGCCGAGCACGATCTCGAGCAGGGTCAGGGTGGCGAGCGCGACCCAGGCAGAGGGGTCCAGAACCCATTCCAGCATGATGAAACCTTGGTTGAACTTTGGTTGAGGGTTGAAACCGCGCATTCTAGCAGGGGGTTATGGCTTGTCCCAGTGGCTGGAAAAGATAAAAATGGCGACCATCCAACGGGAGGGACATATGTTTCGTTTAGGACTCATCATCAATCCGGTCGCCGGCATCGGCGGCGCGGTCGGTCTCAAGGGCAGTGACGGCATGGTGGCCGAGGCGCTGGCCCGTGGTGCCGTGCCCAAGGCTTGCGAGCGGGCTCGTCAGGCGCTGCTGCCACTGTGTGAACTGGCGGAGCGCTTCGAGCTGCTGACGGTGGCGGGGGAGATGGGGGCCGGGCTTGCCGGCGAGCTCGGTCTGCCCTGTCGCATCGTCTACCAGCCCGCCACTGTGCCCACCACGGCGGCCGATACCCGCGCGGCGGCGCTGGCGCTGCGCGAGGCCGGCGTCGATCTGCTGCTGTTTGCCGGCGGTGACGGCACGGCGCGGGACATCTGTGCGGCGGTGGGGGAGTCATGCCATGTGCTGGGCATTCCGGCTGGCTGCAAGATCCACTCCGGGGTGTACGGGGTGACCCCCGCCGCCAGCGGCCGGGTGGCGGCCAGGATGATCGCAGGCGAACTGCTGAGTCTGGTGGATGCCGAGGTGATGGACATCGACGAGGAGGCGTTTCGCGCCGGCAAGGTGCGCGCCCGCCACTATGGCCAGCTGCAGGTGCCCGGCGATCTGCGCTACGTGCAGGCGGTCAAGCAGGGGGGACGGGAGTCCGAAGAGCTGGTGCTGGCGGACATCGCCGCCGGTGTGGTCGAACAGATGGAGCCCGATACCCTCTATCTGATGGGCTCCGGCAGCACGGTGGCGGCCTGCATGGCGGAGCTGGGTCTGGAAAATACCCTGCTCGGTGTGGATCTGGTGGAAAATGGCCGGCTTATCGGGCAGGATCTCTGCGCCGCCGAGATCCTGACCCGGATCCGCGGTCGTCGCTGCCGGCTGATCATCACCCTGATCGGCGGTCAGGGACATCTGTTCGGGCGCGGAAATCAGCAACTGAGTCCAGAGGTGATCCGGGCCGTCGGGCGGGACCAGATCCAGGTCCTGGCCACCAAAGCCAAGCTGGCAGCCCTCGATGGCCGTCCGCTGCTGGTGGATACCGATGATCCGGCGCTGAACCGGTCGTTAAGTGGTTATCTGCGGATCACCACGGGATACAAGGATCAGGTCATCTACCCGGTGGCCAACCCGGAATAGGACATCAAGGATGCGGCTGGCCTGGCGCCAGAGAGCCGCGATCAACCGGATCGCGGTTCCACTCCCCCGAATTATTTTGCCGGCAATCCCGGAAAATGAGGCTGCGTTAAATGACGATTCATGAATTTGAGCACAAGTTGTTGGGACTGATAGACAGCATGGTGGCCACGGCGACCGATGACGAGCTGTTTGCCGGGGGCTACCTGCGCGGCCACATCTCGCTGGCGGTGGCGCGGGCCGAGCTGGAAGGCAAGACCCTGGTGCGGGATGTAAAGAGCTATGTGCTGCGCAGCCTGAACGAGGCCATTTTGCAGGGTGAACTCTCGGAAGAGGATGAGAAGCTGGTGCAGGCGATGTGGATTCGTTTGCAACAACAGGCAGAAGCTTGATCGGTTACACAGTTCAAACAGAGGTTTAAGTTTATTCTTCCCTGAGGTTAGTGAAAGGTTAATAATAAGTTTCGCCTTTTGTTTCAGGGATTAAACTATGGCTTCCTCCTCGCGTATTGCCAATAAACTGCCGCTCGAAATGCTCTATCACTGGGAGCGGCAGTCTCCTGACAGAGTCTATCTGCGTCAAACCATCAACCGAGAATACGTGGACTTCACCTGGGGCGAAGTGGCCGACGAGGCCCGCCGCATGGTGACGGCACTGCGTCAACTGGGGCTGGTGGCCGGCGACAAGGTGGCACTGCTTTCCAAGAACTGCGCCCAGTGGTTCATCGCCGATCTCGCCATGCAGATGGGGCAGTACGTGAGCGTGCCCATCTACCCCACCGCCAACGTCGATACCATCGAATACGTGCTGCGCCACAGCGAGGCCAAGGCCATTTTCGTCGGCAAGCTCGATGACTGGAAAAGCCAGGAGGCGGGGGTGCCCGCCGATCTGCTGCGCATTGCCTTTCCCTATGACACTATGCCGGCGGCCCACCAGTGGGACGAACTGCTGGATCGCCACGAACCGATCCCGGACAGCCCGGTGCAGGCGCCGGACGCCCTGCTGAGCCTGGTCTACACCTCCGGCAGCACCGGCAAGCCGAAAGGGGCCATGCTGAGCGTCGAACGTTACGCCTGGTCGTGCGAGAAGTTGGTGGAGACGGTGGGCCTGACCCAGTCCGACCGCGGTTTTTCCTATCTGCCGCTCGCCCACATCACAGAGCGGGTCTACATCTACGGCGGCAGCCTCTACGGCGGCGCCACCATCGCCTTTCCCGAGTCCCTCGATACCTTCATCGAGGACGTCAAACGCTGCCGTCCCACCGTGTTCATCTCGGTGCCGCGGCTGTGGGCCATGTTCCGCATCAAGATCCTCGAGAAGCTGCCTCAGCAGAAGCTGGCGCTGCTGCTCAAGATCCCCTTCGTCTCGGGCCTCATCAAGCGCAAGCTGCAAAAGGGGCTGGGGCTGGATCAGGCGCGGGTACTTGGCTGCGGCTCGGCGCCGGTGTCGCCGGCCCTGCTTGAGTGGTACCTGAGCATCGGCCTTCAGGTGACCGAAGCCTGGGGCATGACCGAAAACCACGCCTACTCCACCATCAACTACCCGTTTAGGGCCGACAAGATAGGCACGGTCGGCAAGGCAGGGATCGGGGTCAACATCAAGATCTCAGACGAGGGGGAGATCCTCTGTCGCTGCGAGGGCATGATGCTGGGCTACTACAAGGATCCCGAGCATAGCCGCGAGGCCATCGATGAAGAGGGCTGGCTGCACACCGGCGACATGGGCAAGCTGGATCGGGAGGGCTACCTCACCATCACCGGCCGCATGAAGGACGTGTTCAAGACCGCCAAGGGCAAGTATGTGGCGCCGGTGCCCATCGAAGGGCTGCTGGGCCAGGAGCCCATCATCGAGCAGCTGTGCGTGATCGGCTACGGCATGCCGCAGCCGGTGGCGCTGGTACAGCTGGCTGAACACGCCATGAAGGGGGATCGCAATCAGGTCAATGCCCAGCTGGAGGCGGCCCGCAACCGGGTCAACGAGCAGCTGGAGTCCCATGCCAAGATTCGCGGCATCCTGGTGGTGAAGAGCCCCTGGAACATCGAGAACGGGGTGCTGACGCCCACCATGAAGATCCGCCGCCACCTGCTGGAGCAGAAGTACGCGAACCTGGGTGACGCCTGGTCCTCTTCCCAGAGCATCGTCTGGGAGTCCTGACGGGGGATCAGCTGATCACCACAAAACAACAAGGGGAGCCACTGGCTCCCCTTGTTGTTTCAGGCCATGGCCGATCAGACCGCCTGATACTCCAGTTCGACCGAACCGAGCGCCTTGAGGGTGGCGCGGGCGGAGTCCTGCTGGCTGATCTGGCCATCCTTGCTCTCCAGCAGCACGGCGCGGCGGATGGTGGCGAGATCCTCGCCGCCCAGCACCGCATGGGCGCAGGCCATCTGCATCGGCGGCAGGCTGGGGTTGAAGGCGGCGTTTTCGGCGTAGCGGCCGCAGAAGATGCGACCGTCGGCGAACTGCAGTGCCACTGCGGCATAACCCTGGCTGTAGGGGGCGTAGCTCTGGCGGGCGGCGGCCAGCGCGGCCTGCCACAGCGGATCATCGCTCTCAAGCTGGAGCTCGTCGTGGGACTGCGGGCTCATCAGGGCGTCCGTGATGTCCAGATCCGCCGGGCCGAACGAGTGGGGCAGAAAGGATTGCAGCGCGCTCAAGTCGTCCGGCAGGGAGACCTTGAGGGTCTTGGCGGTGCTCAGCTCGTTCATGAACTGGCGGCAGTGACCGCAGGGGGTGTAGTTGACGGTGATCTCGGAGATGCCGGTCTCGCCGCCCAGCCAGGCGTTGGAAATGGCGGATTGCTCGGCATGCACCGAGTGGAACAGTCCCTGGCCGGCGAACTCCATGTTGGCGCCGAAATACCAGTTGCCACTCAGGCCGCAGGCGATGGCGCCGACGAAGAACTTGGAGATGGGGGCCACCGAGCAGGCGGCGGCCAGTGGCAGCAGGGCCAGGCGCAGGGCGCGATCGTCAAGACCGGTAGCGGCTTTCAGGGTCGCGACCTGATCGGCGGTGAAGCGGGCCTGGAAATCATCGCCCAGCATGGGCAGCAGGGCTGCTTTGAGCGGAGCGGACAGGGTATCGAGTGGCTTGGCAAAACGGGGATGCATAGTGTGTCCTCAAAGGCCAATTGGGGGGCCATTGTAGGGAGCAAGCTCGGCTAAATGTGTGAGCGTGCTCACGCCCTGACGGGCAAACGGAGGGGGATGTTAATGGAAACGTTTGTCTTGTGCAAATTGTGCGGCAGGTCGCACATCGGCGGGCCCGCAGGCCCGCCGCAGCGGAAAAGGGTGCGCTTCAGCTCAACCAGTGGTAAATGGCAAACAGCAGGGGCGCCACGGCGGCGGTGAGGATGCCGCATACCACCATGGCCAGCGAGGCAAAGGCGCCCTGGGTGATGCCCTGCTCGGCGGAGGTGGCGGTGCCGATGGCGTGGGCGCAGGCGCCCATGGCCAGCCCCTGGGCTTCGGGGTCGGTGACCCGCATCAGCCTGAGCAGGGGGAAGCCGACCAGGGCGCCGACGATCCCGACCACCACCACCACGGCGGCGGCGATGGCGGGAATGCCGCCCAGCGACTGACTGACGCTCATGGCGAGCGGGGTGGTGATGGATTTGGTGGCGAGCGAGGCCAGCAGTGCCGGATTGGCCCCCATAAAATGACCGATAACCAGGGTAGTGCAGACCGAGATCAGGACCGAGCTCAGGGTACAGATCAGGATGGGTTTGAGCCTGGCCTGGATCTGGCGGGCCTGTTGATAGAGGGGCAGCGCCAGCGCCACCACCGCCGGCTCCAGCAGGGCCGTGATGGGGCGGGTGCCGCTCTCGTACTGCTCCAGCGGCAGATCGAACCAGAGCAGCAGGCCGATGATGACGGCGGTGGGCACCAGCACCGGGTTGATGATGGGCCAGGGCAGCTTGCGATAGAGGGCCCGGGTGGCGAAATAGAGCGCCAGGGTCAAGGGAATGGCCAGCCAGAAGATCATCTGTTCATCCTCTGGTAGAGACGGCCGACGGTGCCGAGGATCAGCACGATCCCGAGCACGATACAGAGCATGATGAGGCCGAAGGATTGGCGCAGCGGCTCCAGCCAGGCCACCAGCCCGACCGCCACCGGCACGAACAAGACCCCCATGTGGCGCAGCAGCAGGCCGGCGCCCTGCTCGACCCAGTGCAGTTTCACCAGTTGCAGGGAGAGCAGCACGAACAGCAGCAGCATGCCGATGATGCTGCCGGGAAAGGCGAACGGCAGGATGGCTGCCAGGGCTTTGCCCGCCAGCAGGCAGGCGACGATGACCAGAAAGTCACGAAGGTACAGCAAGGCACGTTGCGCGATCACAGGAGCCCCATCTTGGTAACGGTAAAGTAAGGAATACGCCAGTCTACCAGAGAGACAGGGTCGCGGCATTAAAACAATAACAGCTGAAATCAGTTCGTTTGAGGCTGATTTAATTGAAGATTTTCAGATAGAACCCTTTTCGAACCACAAGGAGTCGCCATGACATCTCTCTTGTCCCGCCTGCGCCAGCTGGCGGACGACCACCATCTCCCCCCTTCGTTGCTGCAAACCCGCCAGTGGGAAGGCCCCCTGTGCCGGGTGCGGCTCGACAACACCGGCAGCAGCGAGGCCCGGGTCGGGCACTGGACGCTGTTTGACGGCAAACTCGGCCTCTCGCCTGCGAGCGCCATCTACGGCGAAGGCTTCCAGATGCTGGCCCAGACCATGGGCAGCTGGCAAGCGCTGCAACCGGTCGGTCGCTGCCCCGATGCCGGCGTCTATCGCATCACCGACGATCAGGGCTATCACACGGTGCACAACCTGCTGCTGGTGGAGCACGACAGGGGCTGGCTGCTGCTCGCCTTTGCCAGCTGCCAGCGCTTTGGCGGGGAGTTTCGGCTCTACCCCGATGGCCGGCTGCAGATCCTGATGAACGGCGAGGGGCGTGCGCTCCCGGCCGGCCAGTTCTGGCAGAGTGAGGCGCTGCTCTGTCTCGAGGGAAAAGATCGGGAGGCGCTGCTGGCCGAACTGGCGCAGCGGATCGAGGCCGAACATGGCTCGCTGATCGGCCAGGTTGGCGATCGCCCCAGCGGCTGGTGCTCCTGGTATCACTACTACGCGGACGTGAGCGCCGCCGACATTCGCGAGAATCTGCAGGTGCGTGCCGAGCGTTTCCCGGCCCTGCGCTACGTGCAGATTGACGATGGCTATCAAGCGAAAATGGGCGACTGGCTCACCCCGTCGGCCAAGTTCGAGCAGGGGGTGGCATCCCTGGCCGCCGAGATCAAAGGCGCCGGTTGCGAGCCGGCTCTCTGGGTGGCCCCCTTTATCGCCGAGCCTGGCTCCCAGGTGTTTCAGGAGCACCCCGACTGGTTCGTGAAGGGGGATGACGGGCTGCCGCTGCCCTCCGAGCGGGTTACCTACGGCGGCTGGCGCTGCACCCCCTGGTACGTGCTGGACGGCACCCACCCAGAGGTGCAGGCTCACCTCGAGCGGGTGTTCCGTACCCTGCGCGAGCAGTGGAGCATCCACTACTTCAAGCTCGACGCCAACTTCTGGGGCGCCATCCACGGAGGTCGCTTCCACGACCCGGCTGCCACCCGGGTCGAGGCCTACCGGCGCGGCATGGCCGCCATCCTGCGCGGGGCGGGCGAGGGGGCCTTTTTGCTCGGTTGCAACGCGCCCATCTGGCCAAGCCTTGGCCTGGTGCACGGCATGCGGGTGAGCGATGACGTGGAACGCCACGGCCATCGCTATCGCCAGATCGCTCGCGAGGCCTTCTGCCGCGCCTGGCAGAACGACCGGCTGTGGGCCCTCGATCCTGACTGCATCTGCCTGCGGGATCTGCCAAGCCAGCAGGCGAGCCCTGCCGAGTACCACTTCCATCTGGCGGCGCTGGTGGCAAGCGGTGGCATGATGCTGGCCGGGGACAGGCTGCAGGATCTCGACGAGGTTCAGGCGGCGCAACTGCGCAAGCTGCTGGAGCTCTGCGCGGCGCGGGCCCCTTGCGCCCGTTTCGAGTCGATGGACTTTGCCTGCGGCGAGGTGAGCCTGCCCGAGGGCGGTACCCTGCTCTGCCTCTTCAACTGGGAGGCGCAGCCTCAGGAGTTTTTGCTGCCGGCGGGTGGCGAGGATTTCTGGGATGAGGGGGCCGTCGGCACTGCGCTCACCCTGCAGGGGGGTGAGGGGCGGGTGATCCGCTACCGCTGAGCAGGCTGGCACTCATGATTCAGGCTCCCATGGGAGCCTGAATTTATTGCGAAAGAGGGCTGCTGGCCTTGAGTCAGTAACGCCACTCGAAGCCGATGGCGTAGTTGGCGGCGCCATAGCCCGGGATCTCGTTGCTGGAGAGCAGGGCCTTGAAGGTGAGCTGCGCCGTGAGCGGAATGCCGAGCCCCATGCCGAGGGCTACTTCGTCGTTGGTGTTGCCCATCATGTCGGCCCGGATCATCCGATAGAGCGACATGTCCTGGCTCATGTGCACATAGCTCTGGGAGGCGCGGTTGTAGAGCTGGCCGAATACCTCCAGCTGAAAGCCGGCCTGGGGAGTGATGGCCAGCGGCACGCCGACGAAGTTGTAGAGATCGGAGCGGTTGAAATAGCTGTTGGTGATCTGGGGGGTGAAGTCGGTCTGCCGATAGAGGCGACTGAAGTTGCTCTCGATCAGCTCATAGGTCTGCTGCGGCAACTGCAGCAGGTAGTCGGGGATATCAAAGCGCACACCCGCCATGCTGGTCGATGGCAGCAGGGCGCAGATGAGCAAACCAAAACCGGATAATCCTGAACGCATCGGATGAGGCATCCCCAAGGGTCGATAGGCCAACCGGCCGTTAGTGCAATGTTAGCGCACAAATAATTGAAACATCAGGAGTCTTTGCTCCCCTTCCCATTATGTCGCGGGGCGGGGGAGCGTACAGTCATTTAACCGTGAGGCGGGTCACATCTCACAGATTTTCGAGGTAGTGATAGAGGCTCTTGAGGATGGTAAAGTTCCGATCGTTCCCCTGATTCTGCTCAGCCAGCGCCTCGAGGCGTGGCACATAGTCCGGCAGACGGCGGCTGAAGTAGTCGCTGCAGTGTAGTCGCCAGCGCTTCTGCTCCGGTTCGCTCAAGGTGTGCGGCCAGTTGCGGGCGCGGTAGCGAAACAGCATCTCCGGCAGCCGGGCGTCGGTGAAGGCAAACTCCCGCTCGCCCAGCAGATCCGCCGGGGTGGCGCGCACCAGATCCATGGTGGACTTGTCGCCGTGACCGAAGAAGCCGGCGTAGAGCTGGGTATCGGGATCGCCGTCATTGTTGCCGGTAAACTCCTGATTGAATACCTCCACCAGTTTTTCCCGCACTTCGGGGTGGGCGCGCAGCAGATCCAGGCTCTTGCGGCACTGAGCCCGGTCGATGCCAAGCTGGTCCGCCCGCTCCGGCGTCAGGGTGGCGGCCGGCGCCAGCACAGGGCATTTGTTGATGTGCACCAGCTTCACCGGAATGCCGGCAAGATCCCCGAGATCCTCTTTTTTGGTGTAGAGGCGCTCGCGTATCTCCTCGCTGGTGAGCTCGATGAGCGGGGTGGGGTCGCGGGTGAGATCCACCATGATCACCGCGTTCTGGTTGCTGGGGTGCCAGGCGAGCGGCGACACCCAGCTTGCGCACCCCTGCCAGGGGGAGAACATGCCGGAGATGTGTACCAGCGGCTTCATGGTCACCACGTCGATGAGGGCCTTCACCTTGTTCTTGTTGCGAAGATCAAAGAGATAATCGAACAGCTTGGGCTGGGCCTTTTTTACCAGCCTGGCCATCTCGATGGTGGCCAGCACGTCGGAGAGCGCATCGTGGGCGTTGGCGTGGGACACGCCATTGGCGACGGTGAGCTTCTCCAGTTTGAAGCTCGGCTTGCCCTCTTCGTCAAACGCCCACTCGATCCCCTCCGGGCGCAGGGCGTAGCAGGCCCGCAGCATGTCGAGAATGTCCCAGCGGGAGTTGCCGTTCTGCCAGCTGTAGGCATAGGGGTCATAGAAGTTGCGATAGAGGGTGTAGCGGGTCACCTCGTCATCGAAGCGGATGCTGTTGTAGCCCAGCACGCAGGTGCCTGGGGTGGCGAACTGCTCGTGGATCTGGCGGATGAAATCCGCCTCGCACAGCCCGTCCTTCATCGCTTTTTGTGGCGTGATGCCGGTGATGAGGCACGCCTCCGGCTCCGGCAGATAGTCCGCCGGCGGCTTGCAATAGATGACCAGCGGCTCGCCGATGAGGTTGAAATCCGCATCGGTACGAATGCCGGCAAACTGCGCCGGTCTGTCCCTGGCCGGGCTGATGCCGAAAGTCTCGTAATCGTGGAAGTAGAAGGTCGGCTCGCTGCCGGCGTGTGCTGTTTTGCTCATGTTGCTCGAGAGGGATATCCGATGACGGCGGCGCCTGGCGCCTGGGTGGGGGTGCCATGCACCTCGGTTGCCTGCATGGTAAACCATAGCGCAGGCAGAGCGAAGGGCAGTCGTCGTGGTTGGCGGTTTATTGGCCGCGGCAGGTTGGCCAGCCCGGTGAGATGAGCAACGCCATGATCTTCTAAGACAAAGGCATGGCTCAACGGCTTCTCTGGCCGCGTCCGCCAATGTGCCAGACATCGAGGATGGATGCCCAGCCTGGCGATCGCGGCCGGGCACGGCAGGTTACTCCTCGTCGATGGCGGCAAATCGTGCCACCAGATAGTCGATCAGCGCCCGCACAGAGGGGAGCAGGCCGCGCCGGGAGGGGAACACGGCGTGGATGAGTTCGGGCTTTGGCTCCCAGGCGGGCACCACCTTGATCAGGGTGCCGGCATCGAGCTGCTCCCGCACCATCAACAGCGGCAACTGCACCACGCCGATCCCGGCCAGCGCGGTGCTGCGCAGGGCCACCATGTCGGTGGTGACGAAACGGGGTTGGTGGGCGAGCTCGACATGGGCCCCCTGCGGCCCGAACAGCGACCAGACATAGTGCTGCCGTGGCGCCCCCAGCCCCATGCTGGGCCAGCCGTGCAGATCCGCCGGCGCGGCAGGCAAGCCCCGTTGTGCGACGAGTGCCGGGCTGGCCACCAGGCACTGGCGACGCTGTGCCAGTGTCCGGATCACCAGTTCGCTGTCCTGCAGCGGTGGCGGCCTGACCCGGATCGCCACATCGACCCCTTCGGCGATGGGGTCGACCCGCCGATTGGTCCCTTCCAGCTCGATCCCGATCTGCGGGTGACGGGCCATGAAATCCGCCAGCATGGGGCCGATATGGGTATGCAGCAGGGCAATGGGGCAGCTCATGCGGATGAGACCACAGGGCTCGGCCCGGGTCATCTCGATGGCAGCCTGCGCCGCCTCGGCCTCCACCAGCATCCCCTTGCAGTGCTCGTAATAGGTACGGCCCAGCTCGGTCACCGCAAACTGGCGGGTCGAGCGTTGGAGCAGCCGCACGCCGAGCCGCTCTTCAAGCTGTGCTATCCGGCGGCTGAGGCGGGATTTGGGCATGCCGATGGCGCGGCCAGCGGGGGCAAAACCGCCGTGATCCACCACCTGGACGAAGTAGTAGAGATCGTTCAGATCCTGCATAGGGCGCTCTCATCGTTCCAAAAATAGGACGCTGATGCCTAATTTAGCAGTCTACCCACCTGTTCGTCTCGAAACTATGCTGTCTCCAGTGTTCAATTCCACCGGATATGTCAGGAGCGACAGATGAAAAAGATCCTCGGTGTCTACAGCGCCCCCCGTCCTCACTGGGTGGGCGACGGCTTTCCCGTACGCTCCCTCTTCTCCTACAGCAGCCACGGCAAGCAGTTGAGCCCGTTTCTGTTGCTCGACTATGCCGGCCCGGCCAACTTCACGCCGACTAGCCAGCCGCGCGGGGTGGGTGAACATCCCCATCGCGGTTTCGAGACGGTGACCATCGTCTACAAGGGCGAAGTGGCGCACCGGGATTCGACCGGTCGGGGCGGCGTGATAGGCCCGGGTGACGTGCAGTGGATGACCGCCGGCGCGGGTATCTTGCACGAGGAATTTCATGCCCCGGCCTTCAGCAAGTCAGGCGGTGAGCTCGAGATGGTGCAGCTGTGGGTGAATCTGCCGAGCCGGCACAAGATGACGCCGCCCGGTTACCAGCCCATCCTGGCACGCGACATTCCGACGGTGGCACTGGCCAGCGACGCGGGGTCGGTACGGGTCATCGCCGGCGAGTTTGAGGGGGTCCGTGGCCCGGCCCATACCTTCAGTCCGCTGCATGTCTGGGATCTGAGTCTGGTACAGGGCAGCATCAGCACACTCGAGTTGCCCGAAGGCTGGACCGGCGCGCTCATCGTGTTGAAGGGTTCGGTGCAGGTCAACGGCAGTGCCATCGCCCGGGAGGCGCAGATGGTGGTGCTGGACCGGGCAGGGCGGCAGGTGCTGATCGAGGCAAACAGCGACGCCACTGTGTTGCTGCTGAGCGGCGAGCCCATCGAGGAGCCCATCGTAGGGCACGGCCCCTTCGTGATGAACAGCCATGAAGAGATAGTGCAGGCCATCGATGACTTCAACAGCGGCAGATTCGGCGTGATGCCGGAGTGATAAATGGACAAGGCCCTCGCAGAAGGGCCTTGTTTTTATGATGCTGCGGATCAGCGCTGACGGGCCTTGAACCTGGGGTTGCTCTTGCAGATCACGAACAGCTTGCCGCGGCGGCGGACAATCTGGCAATCGGGGTGGCGCGACTTAGCTGATTTGAGGGAAGAGAGGACTTTCATGACTGCGCTTTTCCTTTGTTGAAGAACTGACCGAAACGCTGGCCGAAGCGGGCGACCTGACCCTCCTTGCTGACCTGCTTCTGCTTGCCGGTATAGAAAGGGTGTGACGCACTGGAGACATCCAGCGTCACATAGGGGTAGATGTTGCCGTCTTCCCACAGCTTGGTGCGATCGGTCTTGAGGGTGGAGCCCACCAGAAAATAGGTGTTGGCGGTCAGGTCGTGGAACAGAACCTGACGGTACTCGGGATGAATGTCTGGACGCATGATGGTTCGCTCTGTGTGATTCAGTGTTATGTTATAACAATAAGATCATGCCTCCGTTGAGAATCAATATCAACAACTTTTTGCACGGCATCAGGGTTGAGCGAGGAGAATGAAGTTGCTGCGTTGCTGCGTTGCTGCGTTGCTGCGTTGCTGCGTTGCTGCGTTGCTGCGTTGCTGCGTTGCGCCGTTTGCTCGATTGACCGCTTGAATAGGCAGCCAAATGCATCAGGGGGAGAAGGTCTGGCAGGAAAGAGTTTTTGGTCAGCCGCTGGCGCCCTCTTTACTTTTGACTTTCACTGTATAAAAATACAGTAAAAATCATGGAGAAGTATCCTATGCGTCTGGAAATCATCATCGACAAGAAACATCAGGTGCCCACCTCGACCATGGAGGCGCTGCGCCAGGAGTTGCTCAAGCAGCTGGGCGAGAAATTCCCCGACCTGCATGTTCGCGTCGCCCCCGGTAGTGCCATGGCATTGACCGTCAGCCGGGCCAGCAAGGAGGAGAAGGAGCTGGCGGAAGCCATGGTGCAGGAGGTGTGGGAGAACGCCGACAGCTGGATGCCGGAGAGTGCAGCCTCCTGAGCCAGGCGTCGAGCATATGAGAATTGGATAGACAGAAAAAACGCGGCCACGGCTGCGTTTTTTGTTTTCGCGGGATGGGAGCCCGTGCTTGTCGAGCCTTCAGCCCTTAATCCTCAAAGCCTAGAACAGGCAGTAAGCGTTAGAGCCCGGCCCAGCGTTTGAGGCTGTTGACCTGCACCCGCTGATCGGCCTGGGCGATGTCGCCGCTGGCCCGCAGCGCCTTGAGGGCGATGGGCAGGGCGGCGCGCACTTCGCTGGCCGTCATGCCTGCCTGCAGGGCCGGGTGATAGGCGAGCTTGAGCAGCACGTAATCGAGCCCGGTCGGAAAACTGTCGATACTGTTGTCGTTGAAGATGGAGGGAAACACCTTGTCCGAATCGTTGGGCAGCCCCATCACCTGAGTGAGCTCCTCCACCACGCAGTCGAGGAAGCGCCCCTTGGCCCGGCTGTAATCCACCGGAATGATGATGGTGGCGCGGGCCATCTCGCGGCGGGTATTGGTGGTGAAGTTGGCCATGCAGAGCCCCTCCTTGAGCGCCGTCTTGACGGAGGCATCCTGCCCCATGGTGCGCTGGGCCCAGCTCGCCATCTTGGCGCGCTCGGTCATGATCAGGGTGATGTTGGGTCGCTCGCTGACCAGGGCGATGGGGCGGCCTATGATGCCGGCCAGATGCTGGCTCTGCACCCTGACCACCTCGCTTTGCAGCGCCTTGTCGCCAAACTCGTTGACCAGCTTGAGCCGGATAGGCTGCTCCCAGCGGGAGAAGCGCACGTTCTGTTCGTGGCCGTACTCCCGCTTCATGGCGATCTCAAAGAAGCTTGCGGTGAGATAGGCATCGCTCTGCCAGCGTTCAGCCGCCGAGAGGGAAGGGCTCAGCAAGAGTGCCGCCATCAACCAGCGGGCAAGTGGTCGGCGCAACGGGGTCATGTCTCCTCCTTGAAACCTGCGATGGGTCAGCGTGCGGCACGCTCGAGATCGCGCCAGGTGAGCCAGAGCCTCAGATCAAACTCCAGTTGATGATAGTCCGGCTCCATATGCTGACAGAGCTGATAGAAGCTCTTGTTGTGATCCTTCTCTTTCAGGTGGGCCAGCTCGTGCACCACGATCATCTTCAGGAAGGCCGGGTGGGCCTCCTTGAACAGGGCGGCGATGCGGATCTCGTTCTTTGCCTTGAGCTTGCTACCTTGCACCCGGCTCACATAGGTGTGCAGGCCGAGGGCATCCTTGATCACGTTGATCTTGCCGTCGAAGATCACCTTGGAAAGCGGCGCCGAGCTCTTGAGATAGCGGTTCTTCAGCTCCATGGTGTAGGCGAGCAGCGCCTTGTCGCTCTGGATGAGGTGGGTCTCAGGATAGCGCCTGGCCAGCACCTCCCCGAGCTTGCCCGCCGCGATCAGCTGTTGCACCTGGGCCTTGAGGGGCTCGGGGTAGCCACCGAGATAGGTCAGTTCCGCCATGTCTGCATTACTCAATACATCAAAAGAGCGCCATTGTAGTCAGCGCGTCGCCGCTTGCCTACCGTTTCGGGCCGGGCCTGCCTCACCGCAATGAAAAGGCCGTCATCGCGGGATGACGGCCCTGTTCGCTCAAGGGGGCTCAGCGTCTGCGATAGAGACCCGGCTCCACCTCTTCATACTGGCTCACCAGATATTGATAGAAGGCGAGACTGGAGGGGGAGTCCGGCTTCTTGAGCTCATCGGCAACCCGATCCGGCTTGGCGATGATAAATTTGGGCTCCTGACGTTTTACATCCGCCAGCACTCGTTCACGCACGTCGTAGGGCGGGTTGACGTTGGCGAAGAAGAGGTAGGCGGAGGCCGGCTGGCGATCGGTCCAGAGGTAATATTGCGGCTGGATGCCATCCACCCAGATCTTGTCGGCAGGGGTGGTCTCGGCCAGGATCCGGTCGACCCGTACCTGGGCCGGCGGGTTGAAGGGCCGGCCTTTCTGGCTGCCTTCCCAGGCGTTGTTGAGCAGCAGGGCCAGCATGGCCAGCGAAGCGAGCCAGGGGGTGGCACTGCGCACATCCCAGGCGCGCCACAGGGGCACCAGAATGAGCACCGGCAGTGCCCACAGCAGGCTGTTGCCGAGCACTTCACGTACCCGTTCCAGTGACCACTCCTTGGTGCTCCAGCCGTAACCGAGCTGCTGGGCCAGCAGCCAGCTGGCGGTCAGCACCACCAGCGAGATGCAGAGCAGACCGAGGGCATCGGCTTGCTGCTCGCTGCGATCCAGCAGGCAGGCCAGCGGCAGCAGGGCCAGCTGCAGATAGAGCACGTCGTAGTGATCGAACACGTGGCCGGAGACCGAGTTGGCGATCAGGGTGAAGATGACCCCAAACAGGGTGGCGCACAGCACCGGCAGGTACCACTCCTGACGCCGGCTCATCATCAGCACGATGAAGGCGGGCAGCAGCATGATGAGGCCGGTACGCAGCAGGCCGACGCTGCCCACATCCGGCGAGAAGCCGTTGCCATAGCTCCCCTCGAAGAAGATGTCGAAGGCGTAGTATTTGAATTCGGCCAGCAGGTTGTGGTGCTGGAAGTAGGCCAGCAGCGGACCGCCGACGAGCGCCAGCCCCAGCAGGCTGGAGCAGAGCAGGGAGAGGGCGCAGCGCCACTGCTCGCGCAGGCACCAGTGGCAGAACAGCACCAGATACCAGGCGCCCCAGAAGGCGCCGTTGTTGGTGCGCATCCAGGCAACGATGGCAAAGGTGAGCGCGGCCACCAGCGCCGGTCCCCAGCTGCAGCGCTTGTCCAGCAGCATGGTGATGAAGGCCCACTGGGCGATGAGGGCCAAATGGAAGGTCCAGTCCTCGGTCATGTTGCCGTAGTAGTAGCGGGTGCCGTAGAGCGCCAGTACCGCCAGCATGCTGCCGAGCCGGGCCCGCAATGAGAGGCCGAGCTGGCCGAAGGCCTGCCAGCTGGCCATCAGCCCCAGCCAGCAGAGCGCCCATTCCAGCAGCCAGATCCCGAAGAAGCCGCCGAGGCCGTAGCCGAAGGCGTCGAGGGCGAAGATCATGGGGCCCTTGATGTCGATCATGTCCCGATAGAGCACGCCCCCCTCGCTCCACATCTTGCCCATCACGGCAAACAGCGAGGCGTCGAAGCCCGGCGCCATGCCGTGGAACAGCGGGTTGCGCAGGCAGAACAGCAAGGCCAGCAAACCGGTGAGCAGGATCACCAGCGGCCGCAGGCCCGGATTGACGCGAGGAGGAGTAAAACGGATGGCATGATTCATGGGTGACCTGTTCCTGCTGGGAAGTCTCGAAAGCGGGCCTATCTTGCCGAGCCTGACCACACGATGCAATGGGCCAGGGGAATGTGCTTGAAATAATTTGCAAAAGTGCCGCTTTACGACAAGAAAGCGGCACGTTTTATTGCGTACGGGGACAAAGGGCGAAGCCGAGTCCGGCTTTCGCCCCGGCTGGCGGGGGATCAGCCGGCGGTCGGCCCCTGATACTCCACCCGCGCCGGCATGGCGGTGAGCGCCGGCAGATAGCGAGCCCAGCGAATGAAGGCATCCGCCAGGGTGATGCCGAGCTCCTGATTGTGCTGGGTCAGGGTGCGGGCCAGCGCTGTGTAGCCCTCCTTGCCGGAGGCGGTGTAGGCGCTGGAGACCCCCCGATAGACGGCGTCGGCTTCGACCGCTTGCCACTCATCAGGCGCACGCTCCCACTCCAGCCGGGTGATCCGGCGCCCCTTGGGCTGATCCGCCTGATAACAGAAGCGCACTCCGGCGGTGTAGGGGAAGCTGCCGCTGCCATTGCCCGTCACGCCGTTGTTGGTGGCGTTGTCGATGGCCCCCTCCAGCGCTTCGGCCAATTCATGACCGTGCACCCGATAGAGAGTGAGCGGGATGGCGAAGGGCAGCAGGCGGCCGGCGATGTCCGCTTCGCTGAGCGGCCCGGGTTCGAGGGAGCAGCGCACCCCGCCGGCGTTGTGCAGGGCAAAGTCCACCTGACCGACCTGCTCGCGGGCGCTGGCCAGCATGGCGCTCGCCACCAGGGGGGCGACCTGGCTGCCGGCCGGCAGGTTGGCATCGGGCAGCCGCTGGTGGTGCAGCGGCTCGTCAAGGCGGGTCACGATGCGCTGGGTCATGGTCTCCAGCTCGGGCCGGTAGCGCCTGGCCAGATGCTGTTCCAGTTCGGGGTCGGGGTCGCAGAAGGTGAGCCCGGCCGGCGGATTGCCGGCAAAGGGCCAGAGCTGCCAGGGCAGCCACTCCAGCTGGCCGCGGCTGCGCGCTACCCGGCCGCGCTCGTCAAAGGCCAGCTCGCATACCCCGAGGCAGAGGGCGCTGTGGGCGGCGTGCAGGACGGCCACCCCGTTCACCATCAGCGGGTAGCTGCCTTCGCTGTCGAGCCCGAGCGGCGCCAGCTCCCCCAGCAGGCTGTGGGTGTGGCCGCCGATGATGAGGCTGAGCTCGGGGAAACGCTCGGCCAGCCGTTTGTCCTGCTCTAGCCCCAGGTGGCTGAGCAGGATGATGTGCTGAATGCCGGCGGCCTTGATCTCTGCCAGTGCGGCCTTCAGGGTCTGCTCGATGCCGTGGAAGCGGGTGTGGGCATCCGGGTTGGCGATGGCGGCCATCTGCGGCAAGGTGATGCCAAGCAGGGCAAAGGGCACGCCGCCGAGCTGGCGCCGCTGCCAGGGGCGGCTGACATCGTGCAGATTGGACAGGCCGCGCAGGGGGAGTGGGGTATCGGCCGGCTCTTGGCTGCTGTCGAGGTTGGCGGCCAGCACCGGAAAATCGAGCTGGCGCAGGAACTCCACCAGAGGACCGTTGCCGAGATCGAACTCGTGATTGCCGATCACCATGGCGTCCGGTCGCAGCAGGCTCAGCAGATCGGCGTTGGCCCGCCCCTTGAAGCGGTTGAAATAGAGCGAGCCCTGGAAGGTGTCGCCACCGTGCAGAAACAGGCAGGGCTGACCCGCCTCGTCCGCCTGCCGGCGCAGGGCGTTGAGCCGGGTCAGGATACGGGCATAGCCGCCGCACTGGGTGCGCCACTCGGACTCTCCTGCGGGGGCGAAGCGCATGGGGGCGCCGTCGAAATGGGAGTGGCAGTCACTGAAATGGGCAAGTTGAACCGTAATACTCATCTCGGTCCTCCTTAGAGAAAAAAGAGCACCGAGTCTACTCCAATGGCGGGGGGAGATACCAGCCCGGCGGCAGGCCGGGCTGGCAGAGCGGGGAGAGGCGGGGCATCCGCTCAGGGAGCCCCGACCACGTCAGGCGGGCACCATGATCTGGGTGGCGAGGATCACCACCAGCAGGCCGACGGCCACCGGCAGCGAGGTACGTTTGACCACCTCGAACGGAGAGAGATTACCCATCCCCGCACAGGCGACCACCACCCCGGAGACCGGCGAGATGGTGCGGCCGAGGTTGGAGGCCTGCAGCATGGGGATCACCAGGTAGGCCGGGTTGACGCCGAGGCTGGTAGCCAGATGGGGAATAAGCTCCACGAAGGCGTAGAAGGGGGCGTTGCCGGAGCCCGTGGTAAAGGCGGCCAGGGTGGTGATGACCACCAGCACCAGCATGATGACGATGCCGCCGGTACCAAAGCTCTGGGCCAGATCCAAGAGGTTGGCGATGAAGCCGAGCCCCATCAGGCCCTGGGCAAACACCCCGGCCCCCACCAACAGCATCACCACGCCGGCGAAGGCATCGGCCATGCTGCGCCAGCACACCTGCAGCCCGTCCAGCAGCTCTTTGCCGTTGCGCTTGCGTACCAGCTCCAGCAGGGCAGCCAGCACCAGGCAGATGACGATGATGGTGACGATGTCGAGCTTGGGCCCCAGTTTGCCGTCAAACAGCAGCACCCCGATGATGGGGGTGAAGGGCAGGATGGCGTAGAAGCCGGGCGCGTCGGTGATGAGGTCGCTCGGGGCGACGGCGGCGTTGTGCTCGCCGGCCTTCTGATCCAGATAGCGCTGCCAGAAGAAGTGGGTCACCGCCATGGCGGCGATGGCCACCAGCGAGATGGGCAGGGTCAGCTTGAAGGCAAACTCGATGAGCTCCATGTTGGCGGCTTGGGCGGCCATCACCACGTCCCCCGAGGTGGGGGCCAGGATGATGGCAGCCGGCGAGGCGCACACCGCTGCCGCGGCGCCGCGGGAGATCCCCATGTTGACCATCAGCGGGAACAGGGTGGCCATCAAGAGCACGCCAAGGCCGGTGGCGGAGCTCACCGCCAGCGACATGGCGCAGGCCACCAGGTAGGCGGCCACCAGCAGGATATAGGGGGACTTGATGACGCCGAGCGGCTTGCTCGCGAGCTTCACCAAAATGGTGTTGGCCCCGATGTGGCTCATGTAGCCGGCGAAGCCGCACAGCACCATGATCAGCATGCCAAGGCCGCCGCCCCGGTCTACCAGCAGGAAGCGCACGTATTCGAACACGTCGGTGGCCACGTGGCCGGTGGAGGTGACGCTGGCGGGCAACACCGCCTTGCCCATCAGGGCGGTGATCGCCAGCAGCAGCAGGCCGCCGCTGAGCAGCACCCCGGTGGCCGAGTAGCCCTTGAAGATGTAGCGGCCCACGGCAAGGGTGACCAGGGTACCAATAAGGAGTTCCATCATAGAGTGAGTTCCTGAGTACGAATGGGAGTGGATGCATTATTGGCGTCAACTTGGAGGTTAATCTGGCCAATCCCGAAATGCATCGACATAAAACTCGGCGATTATTATCCAATAAGGGGTAACCCACCATGATGTAGCGCATCACTTGTGATCTCGCTTGCAAATCAATACGGGCGCGGGGTTGCGACTTGTCAAGCTGACACTTAGGCTTTGTGACGGGAGTAGGTGACAGTCGCGGGGATCGCGGTTAATCTCCTGCTTTGAATATTAATGCGTTGATTATTAATTAAAATAACAACCCCGCCAGCAACGAGGTCAAGGCAGCAGAGATGGGAATGGTCAGCAAACTTTTCATGGTGGCACTGATGTTGTTCGCCGCCACCGCAGGGGCCGAGAGTTCCCATTACACCGGCATCAAGGCGGTGCCTGACATCAAGGTAGACTTCCAGTTTTATCGGGTTTCCGGGCCGGATGTGGCGAGCCTGGCCCGCCAGATGACCAATGCGGGCACAGCCCGGGCCAATGGCCACATCGGCATGGCCAGCTATCAACTCTCCTGGCAGTTGCAGACCAGCCCCGGGGCGCAGCGCTGCGAGTTGGAGCAGGTCAAGGTCACCACCCGCATCAAGGTGATGGTGCCGAACTGGATGGACAAGGCCAAGGCCTCCGTCGCCGAGCGCCAGAAGTGGGACAAGCTGGTGGCCGCCATGTTCGATTATGAGAGCCGCCACAAGGACATCTTGCTGGAGAGCGTGAGCCAGCTTGGCATCCAGCTGGCCCAGTTGCCGGTGGAGCGTGACTGCGCCGCCCTGCAGTATCAGGCCTGGCAGCGTGGGCAGGGGGGACTGGCCAGCTTGCGCGAGCGTTTTGCCCAGTTGCAGCAGCAGACCGACCATGGCCGCAAGCTGGGGCTCAACTGGCCTAAGGGCATCTGACGCCACATACCATCCATGAAAAACGGGCTCCCTTGGGGAGCCCGTTTTGTTGTTGTGCCTTGCCGAGCCTTCAGCTGAGCACCTGAGGCTTACTGCAACGGCTTGCCCTTGAGCAGCTTGCGTACCCAGTAGCGGGCCGGATGGAGCGCCTCCAGCAGATCGGCGGCCAGCGGCAGCGGGTCGCCGCAGATCTCGCTGGCGAGCAGCTCGCCGCAGAGGGGGGCCGAGCACAGACCCCGTGAGCCGAGCGCCCCCAGCACATAGAGACCGGGGTAGAGGGGCAATGGACTCTGCTGATCAACGGGCGCCTTCAGATTGTGATCCGCCAGCGCCGCCAATCTGGCGACCGGCCCCGCCACCGGCAGATGATCCCGGCTGGCACTGCGCACGCCGACCCGGGCCTGGTTGCCGCTCACGTCCACCTCGGCAGGCCAGCGCTGTTGCGGCAGGCAGGCCTGCAGGCGCGCCTGGTTCTGGGCCTGCTCCTCGGCGCGAAACGCGAGTTCGGTCTGGTTGCGGCCATAACTGGCGCCGATGCAGTGTTGACCTTCGTTGGCTGGGGTGAGGTAGCCGTCATAACAGAGCACGGTATTGAGCTGGCTCAGGCTGGCGGAGGTGGGCACATGGCTCACCTGGCCGCGCACCGGATAGAGCGGCAGCTCGGCAAAGGGGATGAGCGCCGGCAACTGGTGTCCAGTGGCCACCACCAGGGTGGGGCTCTGCCAGCGGCGACCTTCACAGCTTTCGACTTGCCAGCCATCCGCCTGTTCGGTCACGGTAGCGACCCGGGTATTGAAGAGCACCTCAAGCAGCCCGCCGGCCTGCGCCTCCTGGATGGCGGCGCGGGTGAGATCGGCCGGGCAGAGCCAGCCCCCCAGCGGATAGCTGACACCGCCGTGGCCGCAAGGCAGGCCGACCACCTGCTCGACCTCTGGCTCGGAAAGCACCTGCATCAGCTCGGGCGGGAAGGGGCCTTGCGCCATCTTGGTCAGCTTGGCGGCGGACTTATCGTCATAACCGAGCTGGGTGACGCCGCACAGGGAAAAGGCGACGGGGTGGCGCTCGGCCAAGGCCAGCAGTCGGCTTCTGGCAAATCCGAAGGCCAGCGAATAGAAGCGCGACAGGGCATCGTGCTCACCGTTGAGCAGCGGATAGAGCGCCCCCTGGCGATTGCCGGAGGCGCCGCCGGCCGGCTCGTCATCCTGGCACAAGAGGGTGACCTTGCGGCCCCGCTCCACCAGCGAGAGCGCCGTCATGGCCGAAGCGATACCACCGCCAATGATCAGCACTTCTTCCTTCCGCCCGGCCGGACGGGCATAGCAGGGGGCTATGGTCTGCTGCGGCAGTTTGTCTGCGCGCTCGCCCGCCAGCATCTCCCGCTTGCTGCCGTGGCCCTTCACTTTCTGCATGGCAAAGCCGGCGGCAATCAGGCCGCGGCGCACGAAGCCGGCGCAGGTAAAGGTGGCTATGGTCGCCTGGGGGCGGGCGAGACGGGCCAGCCCGTCGAACAGATCCTGGGTCCACATCTCGGGGTTCTTGGCCGGCGAGAAGCCATCCAGATACCAGGCATCCACCAGCCCCGTTGCCGGGTGGGGCACCTGGGGCAGCATCTCCTTGATGTCGCCAAGCCAGAGATCGAGCCGGATGCGGCCGCCGGCAAAGATGAGGCGATGGCAGCCGCAGACCGGCAGCGGCCACTGGGCAATCAGATCCTGGCTCAGGTGGGCAAGCTCGGGCCAGGCCGTCAGCGCCTTGCGCAGATCGGCCTGGGTGAGCGGGTACTTTTCGAAACTGATGAAGTGCAGCCGGGAACCGTTGCCGGTTTGGGGCGCCTGTTCCAGAAAGGCGGCCATTGTCGCCAGAAAGTTAAGACCTGTGCCGAAACCTGTCTCACCTATCACGAAAATGTCACTATCGTGGTGCGAAAATCGCGCTGGCAGCCGATTTTGCTGCAAAAAGACGTAGCGGGTTTCACTTAGACCGTTATCATTGGAAAAGTACACATCCCCGAACTCACTGGAGACTGGAGTTCCCGCTTCATTCCAGTCCAATCGGGCATGATGTAAGGATGTTTGACTCACGTTTTCCTCGGCTCGCGTCACAAAATCGCGGGCATTCTACGTGAAAGCAGACCAGTTTGGCAGCCGAAAGCGGGTAGACTCGGTGCCAGTTTTTCCAGACGAGATGAATTAATGAGAAGAGCAGTGATCACCGGTATCGGCGTCATCTCCAGTATCGGCAACAACAAGGAAGAAGTGCTGGCCTCCCTGAAAGCAGGCAAATCTGGCATCACCTATTCCGAGCAGTTCGAGCAGCACAACCTGCGCAGCCGTGTCTGGGGTAACATCAAACTCGATCCGTCTGAACTGATCGACCGTAAAGTCATGCGTTTCATGGGTGACGCCGCGGCCTACGCCTACCTCTCCATGCAGCAGGCCATTGAAGATGCCGGCCTGGCGGAAGACCAGGTCTCCAACGAGCGTACCGGCCTGGTGGTCGGTTCGGGTGGTGCTTCCGGCAAGAACACCTCGGAATCGGTGGACATCGCTCGCGAGAAAGGGGTCAAGCGTGTGGGTCCCTACATGGTGCCGCGCACCATGTCCTCCACCACCTCTGCCTGCCTGGCGACCCCGTTCCAGATCAAGGGCGTGAACTACTCCATCAGCTCCGCCTGCGCGACCTCCGCTCACTGCATCGGTCACGCCATGGAGCTGATCCAGCTTGGCAAACAGGATGTGGTCTTCGCCGGTGGCGGTGAAGAGCTGGACTGGTCTTCTACCATCCAGTTTGACGCCATGGGCGCGCTGTCTACCAAATACAACGACACGCCGGAAAAGGCGTCCCGTACCTATGATGCGAACCGCGATGGTTTCGTCATCTCCGGTGGCGGCGGCATTCTGGTGATCGAAGAGCTGGAGCACGCGCTGGCTCGTGGTGCTCACATCTATGCCGAGCTGACCGGCTACGGCGCCACTTCCGACGGTTACGACATGGTCGCCCCGAGCGGTGAAGGTGCGGTGCGCTGCATGAAGATGGCGATGCAAGGTGTTGGCAAGGTTGACTACATCAACACCCACGGCACCTCCACCCCGGTCGGTGATACCAAAGAGCTGGAAGCTATCCAGACCCTGTTTGGTGCCAACGGTCCCAAGATCTCTGCCACCAAGGCGATGACCGGCCATGCGCTGGGCGCCGCCGGCGTGCACGAGGCTGTCTACTCCCTGCTGATGATGGAACACGGCTTCATCGCCCCCAGCATCAACATCGAGACCCTGGACGAGAAGGCTGAAGGTCTGCCCATCGTACGCGAGTACGAAGAGGCCGAGCTCAACACCGTCATGTCCAACAGCTTCGGCTTTGGCGGTACCAACGCCTCCCTGGTGTTCAGCAAGTTCAAGGCTTGATGAGCCCGTCATGAGTTGCAAAAAAGGCGCCGCAAGGCGCCTTTTTTATTGGGTGTTCGTCATTCGTCAGGCTCGCACCTGCAGTGGCAATCGCATGTAGGTGGCGCCCTCGCCGTATTCGGCCAGGGATTTCTGGGTGCTGGCAGGCTTGAACCCCTGCTTGCGCCAGAAGGCCGGCGCATCCTGTACCGCCACCAGACCGGCGTGCTCGAACCCTTCGTCGGTGGCAAACGCGAGGGCGGTGGCGAGCAGCCGCTGGCCGATCCCCTTGCCGCGAGCCTGTCTGGAGACGGCGAGATCGTGCAGATAGAACTCGTCGTTGCCGGCCAGGCGCTGCATGGACACGGAGAGGGGCGGTGGCTGGTGGGCGCGCCAAGGGTGGCAGAGCAGGTAACCCAGTACCTGGCCCTGATATTCGGCGACCCAGCAGCAGTCGGGCGCCAGTTCGGCCTTGTTGCTCATGACGTCGATGGGTTCAGGATCCAGCTGGTGATAACACTCATCCTGAATGGCCATGATGGCGGGCCAATCGTTGGCCAGGGTCGTGCGGATCTTGATCATAGTGGCAGGGCATGACTGCCCGAAAACGCTGATTAAATAGTGAATGCGTCAGCCAGCCTACCAGAAGCGGGTCACCAACTGAA
This sequence comes from Aeromonas sp. QDB20, assembly GCF_027707805.1. Lineage (NCBI taxonomy): Bacteria > Pseudomonadati > Pseudomonadota > Gammaproteobacteria > Aeromonadales > Aeromonadaceae > Aeromonas > Aeromonas sp. QDB20. The sequence goes on from NZ_JAPCJC010000002.1 coordinate 225,398, forward strand.
CAGGCATCTTCAAATGATGCCTTTTTTGATCAGCGCGCCGCCTGTTTGCTGACGACCTTGATGAGCTGGTAGCGCAGGGAAGGGGCATCTGCCGGCACATCGGTGAGCTGCTCCTTGCTGACGCTCAGCTGGTAGCGGTAGCCGGGTTCGAACTGGAAGCCTTCGATCTGCTGATAAAACAGGGTCCAGGGCTGCTGCTCGTCGCTGCGCACCTGCATGCACTGCATGGGGCCGACACCGACGCAGTGCACCAGCTGACTGTTGACGTAGAGGGTCTCGCCGGCGGTCGGGGCAGGGGCGCTCTGGCAGGCGCTGAGCAGCAGGGCGGCGCCGGCGCTGATGAATAATGGTCTCATGATGGACTCCTTGGCTAAAAGGGGGGGCATTAGAGCGGCAAATGAAAAGGCGGTCAATGACCGCCTTTGTAACAAAATATCTGAAACCTGCGACTCAACGCTGGTCGAGCGGGGTGAACTCGCGCTGTGGCTGACCGGTGTAGAGCTGGCGCGGACGGCCAATCTTCTGATCCGGATCCGAGTGCATTTCGTTCCAGTGGGCAATCCAGCCGATGGTACGGGAGATGGCGAAGATCACGGTGAACATGGACATGGGGATGCCGATGGCCTTCATGATGATGCCGGAGTAGAAGTCCACGTTCGGGTAGAGCTTCTTCTCGATGAAGTAGGGGTCGGACAGCGCGATGCGCTCCAGCTCCATGGCCACGTCCAGCAGCGGATCCTTGATCTGCAGCTCGGTCAGTACCTCGTGACAGGTTTCGCGCATCACGGTGGCACGGGGGTCGTGGTTCTTGTAGACCCGGTGACCGAAGCCCATCAGACGGAACGGATCGTTCTTGTCCTTGGCCTTGGCGATGTACTCGGGGATGCGATCCACGGAGCCGATCTCCTCGAGCATCTTGAGGCAGGCTTCGTTGGCTCCGCCGTGGGCTGGACCCCACAGGGAGGCGATCCCCGCGGCGATACAGGCGAACGGGTTGGCACCGGAGGAGCCAGCCAGACGCACGGTGGAGGTAGAGGCGTTCTGCTCGTGGTCCGCATGCAGGGTAAAGATGCGGTCCATGGCACGTTCGACGATGGGGTTGACCTTGTACTCTTCGGTCGGCACCCCAAACATCATGTGCAGGAAGTTGCCGGCATAGGAAAGGGCATTGCGCGGCTGCATGAACGGCTGGCCGATGGAGTACTTGTAGCACATGGCGGCCAGGGTCGGCATCTTGGAGAGCAGACGGAAGGCGCAGATCTCGCGGTGCTCTTCGTTGTTGATGTCGAGGGCATCGTGATAGAAGGCGGAAAGCGCGCTGACCACGCCGCACATGACGGCCATGGGGTGAGCGTCGCGGCGGAAGCCGCGGAAGAAGAAGGCGATCTGCTCATGCACCATGGTGTGGCGGGTGACCAGACGTTCGAATTCCGTGTATTGCGCCTTGGTGGGCGCCTCGCCGTACAGCAGGATGTAGCAGACTTCGAGGTAGCTGGCCTGGGTGGCCAACTGGGCGATGGGGTAACCACGGTGCAGCAAGACACCCTGATCGCCATCTATGTAAGTGATGGATGATTTGCAAGAACCGGTGGCCATGAAACCGGGGTCGAAGGTGAAGTACCCTTGCGCGCCCAGCTTTCTGACATCGATCACGTCAGGTCCGACAGTTCCTGACAGGATCGGGAGTTCTACCGGGTCTTTGCCGGGCAGATGTAGGGTGGCTATCTTATCAGCCATAGCACGTCTCCTTTGCTCTTTTATAATTTGATTCCAGCTCTACTTTATTACGAGTTTGATGACGCTGGCAAAGGTTCTGACCCGTACCAGGGCGGCTGGAGCGCCTTATTTGAAACAGAGTTCAGGTCTGTTGTCAATTTTGCTGGATGATCATTAATGTTTTGTTAAATCAGTTGTGAGATCTGGTTTACGGTTTTGGGTTTTCTTTGTAGCTAATTGATTGTCATTGGTTAAGCCCGCCGATATACTGCGCCTCGTGGGTGATGGCTGTCGGTGTTTGAAACGCTTTCGCAAAGCCAGATGTGATATTGAAAATGTCGTTTTTGGCTTTCCCGAGTTGTTTTGGTAACAAAAACCTAACAAATGCCACTCCATGCCCTCATAAGCGTGAAAAAACAATAACTAACGTGCTCAATGGAGCTGAGTGGGCAAAGCCGTGAAAAATAAACAGAGACCTGTAAACCTCGACCTACAGACGATCAGCTTTCCTGTCACCGCCATCGCTTCCATCTTGCATCGTGTCTCAGGGGTCATCACCTTTGTGGCGCTCTCAATCTTGCTGTGGATGCTTGGTACTTCACTCGCCTCTCCCGAAGGATTTGAGACCGTGGTGTCCATCATGGACAACTTCCTGGTCAAATTCGTGCTGTGGGGGATCCTGACCGCGCTGGCTTACCACATTGTGGGCGGGCTGCGTCACCTGGTCATGGACATGGGCTATTGGGAAGAGCTGGAATCCGGTAATCAGAGTGCCCGTGTGGCCTTCGTGATCACTGCGATTTTGGCGGTATTGGCGGGGGTTCTGGTATGGTAACCAATTCTGCAACATTCGGGCGCAGCGGTGTTCACGATTACATCCTGATCCGCGCCACCGCCCTCATCATGACCTGTTATGTCCTCTATCTGGTGGGTTTCGTTGCGTGCAACGACATCACCTACGAGGTGTGGACCGGTTTCTTCGCGAAAACCTTCACCAAGGTGTTCACCCTGTTGGCGCTGCTGTGTGTGCTGATCCACGCCTGGATCGGTCTGTGGCAGGTGCTGACCGACTATATCAAGCCGGTCGGGCTGCGCGGTGCGCTGCAGTTTGCACTGGTGGTGGTGCTGTTTGTCTATCTGATGACGGGTTTCGTCGTGCTGTGGGGTGTGTAAGGTGACTATTCCAACTCGTGAATTTGATGCGGTCGTGATCGGCGCCGGTGGTGCCGGCATGCGCGCCGCGCTGCAGATTGCCCAATCCGGCAAGAGCTGCGCACTGCTTTCCAAGGTTTTCCCGACTCGTTCCCACACGGTTTCCGCCCAGGGCGGCATCACGGTTGCGCTGGGCAACGCCCACGACGACAACTGGCAGTGGCACATGTATGACACCGTGAAAGGTTCCGATTACATCGGTGATCAGGAAGCCATCGAGTACATGTGCAAGACAGGCCCCGAGGCCGTCTATGAGCTGGAGAACATGGGTCTGCCCTTCTCCCGCTTCGACAACGGCCGCGTCTACCAGCGTCCGTTTGGCGGTCAGTCCAAGAACTTCGGTGGCGAGCAGGCTGCCCGTACCGCGGCGGCTGCCGACCGTACCGGCCACGCCCTGCTGCACACCCTGTATCAGCAAAACGTCAAGAACAAGACCACCGTCTTCTCCGAGTGGTATGCGCTGGATCTGGTGAAGAACCAGGACGGCCACATCGTCGGCTGTACCGCCATCGACATGGAGAGCGGTGAAGTCGTCTACTTCAAGGCCAAGGCCACCGTGCTCGCCACTGGCGGCGCCGGTCGCATCTACCAGTCCACCACCAACGCCCACATCAACACCGGTGACGGTGTCGGCATGGCGCTGCGTGCCGGGGTCGGCGTGCAGGACATGGAGTTCTGGCAGTTCCACCCCACCGGCATCGCCGGGGCAGGGGTACTGGTCACCGAAGGTTGCCGCGGTGAAGGCGGCTACCTGCTGAACAAAGACGGCGAGCGCTTCATGGAGCGTTATGCGCCTAACGCCAAGGATCTGGCCGGTCGCGACGTGGTGGCTCGTTCCATCATGATCGAGATCCGCGAAGGTCGCGGCTGCGACGGTCCCTGGGGCCCGCACATCAAGCTCAAGCTGGATCACCTCGGCAAAGAGGTACTGGAATCCCGTCTGCCGGGCATCTGCGAGCTCTCTCGCACCTTCGCCCACGTGGATCCGGTCAAGGAACCCATCCCCATCATCCCGACCTGCCACTACATGATGGGTGGCGTGCCGACCAGCGTGAACGGCCAGTGCCTGACTCAGGACAAGGATGGCAACGACGTGCCGGTGGTAGGTCTGTTCGCGGTGGGCGAGATCGCCTGTGTCTCCGTGCACGGTGCCAACCGTCTGGGCGGCAACTCCCTGCTGGATCTGGTGGTGTTCGGTCGTGCCGCCGGCATGCACCTGGTGGAGACCCTGGGCTCGATGGAGCACGGCGTGGAAGCTACCGACGCCGACATCGCCAAGGCGCTCGAGCGCCTCAACCGCTGGGAAAGCAACCGTAACGGTGAAGACCCGGCCCAGATCCGCAAGGATCTGCAGCGCTGCATGCAGAACAACTTCTCCGTGTTCCGCGAAGGGGATGCCATGGCGGAAGGGCTGGCCGAGCTGAAACTCATCCGCGAGCGCCTCAAGAACGCCCGTCTGGACGACACCTCCAGGGAGTTCAACACCCAGCGCATCGAGTGCCTGGAGCTGGACAACCTGATGGAGACCGCCTATGCCACCGCGGTGGCCGCCAACTTCCGTACCGAGAGCCGGGGCGCCCACAGCCGCTTCGATTTCCCGGAGCGTGACGATGAGAGCTGGCTGTGCCACAGCCTCTATCATCCGGACACCGAGTCCATGACCCGTCGCGCTGTCAACATGTCACCCAAGACCCGTGAGGCGTTCCCGCCCAAGGTCCGGACTTACTGATTGCGGAGCCAAGCACAATGAACGTCACATTCTCTGTCTACAGATACAATCCGGATGTTGATAACGTCCCCCATATGAAGGAATATCGTCTTGATATTCCTGAAGGTTCCGACATGATGGTGCTCGACGCACTGATCCAGCTCAAGGAGCTGGATCCCACGCTCGCTTTCCGCCGCTCCTGCCGCGAAGGGGTTTGTGGATCAGACGGTCTCAACATGAATGGCAAGAACGGTCTTGCCTGCATCACCCCGCTCTCCGATCTGCTGAAGAAGGGCAATAACGTCGTTATCCGCCCCTTGCCAGGCCTGCCGGTGATCCGCGATCTGGTGATCGACATGACCCAGTTCTACACCCAGTGGGAGAAGGTCAAACCCTTCCTCATCAACGACGAGAAATTGCCGCCCGTGCGTGAGCACCTGCAATCCCCCGAAGAGCGCGCCAAGCTGGATGGCCTGTACGAGTGCATACTCTGTGCCTGCTGCTCCACCTCTTGCCCCTCCTTCTGGTGGAACCCGGACAAGTTCATCGGCCCGGCCGGGCTGCTCGCCGCCTACCGCTGGCTGGCGGACAGCCGCGACACCGCCGCGACCGAGCGACTGGGTAATCTGGATGACGCCTTCAGTGTGTTCCGTTGCCACGGCATCATGAACTGCGTGAACGTCTGTCCCAAGGGATTGAACCCGACCAAGGCCATCGGCCACATCAAGTCGATGCTGCTCAACCGGGCTGTTTGATATCAGGGCCAGGGCGTCACGCGCCAGGCCCGACCTCTGGATAGCCATCCAGCCTGGATGGCTATTTGACCCCTACAAGCTGCGCTGCAGTGAACAAGATGTACAAGGGATAGAAATGCATAACGGCGTGATGAAGGCCTGGTTGGAGTCATCTCACCTGGCTGGTGCGAATGCAAGCTATATCGAGGATTTGTACGAATCCTTCCTGGAAGACCCCGAATCCGTAGCCGAAGAGTGGCGCAGCCTGTTTAGCTCGCTGCCCCAGGTCAATGGCCATGCGATAGAACAACCCCATTCCCGGGTCCGCGATTATTTCCGTCGCCTGGCCAAGGAGCCCTCCCGTTACAGTGCCCCCGTCTCCGATCCGCAAGTGGATGCCAAGCAGGTGCGGGTACTGCAGCTGATCAACGCCTTCCGCTTCCGCGGCCATCAAAACGCCAATCTGGATCCGCTCGGCCTGTGGGCGCGTGAAACCGTTGCCGAACTGGACCCTGCGTTTCACAACCTGCAAGGCGCGGACATGGAGGCCACCTTCAACGTGGGCTCCTACGCCATCGGTCGCGAGACCATGGTGCTCTCCGATCTCTATGCCTCGCTGAAAAAGACCTATTGCGGCAGCATAGGCGCCGACTACATGCACCTCACCTCCACCGAGGAGAAGCGCTGGCTGCAAGACAGGCTCGAATCCATCGAAGGGAAGGGGAGCTATACCCTCGAAGAGAAGACCCGTTTCCTCGAGAGCCTGACTGCCGCCGAAGGGCTGGAAAAATACCTGGGCGCCAAGTTCCCGGGGGCCAAGCGTTTCTCCCTGGAAGGGGGCGATGCCATGGTACCCATGCTCAAAGAATTGATCCGTCGCGCCGGTGAGCAGGGCTGCAAAGAGGCTGTCATCGGCATGGCCCACCGCGGTCGCCTCAACGTGCTGATCAACGTGTTGGGCAAGCGCGCCCAGGACCTGTTCGACGAGTTTGCCGGCAAGCACGGCGAATCCTGGGGCACGGGTGACGTGAAGTACCACATGGGCTTCTCGTCCGACTTCGCCACTCCGGGCGGCAACGTCCACCTGGCGCTCGCCTTCAACCCGTCTCACCTCGAGATCGTCAACCCCGTGGTCATCGGCTCCGTGCGTGCCCGCATGGACCGCCGCGGTGACAAGGACGGCTCGACCGTACTGCCCATCACCATCCACGGTGACTCGGCCATGGCCGGTCAGGGCGTGGTGGCCGAGACCTTCAACATGTCCCAGACCCGAGCCTATGGCGTGGGCGGGACGGTGCGCATCGTCATCAACAACCAGGTGGGCTTCACCACCTCCTATATTCGTGACCTGCGCTCCACCGAATATTGCACTGACATCGCCAAAGCGGTGCAGGCCCCCGTATTGCACGTCAACGGTGATGATCCGGAAGCCGTGGTGCTGGTGACCCAGATTGCGCTGGATTACCGCAACACCTTCAAGCGCGACGTGGTGATCGAGCTGGTCTGCTACCGTCGTCACGGCCACAACGAGGCCGATGAGCCGAGTGCCACCCAGCCGTTGATGTACCAGAAGATCAAACAGCACCCGACCCCGCGCAAGATCTACGCCGATCAGCTGGTGGCCGATGGCGTCATCAGCCAGGAGCTGGCCACTACCCTGGTCAACGAGTATCGCGACACCCTGGATCGCGGTGAGCGGGTGAGCAAGGAGTGGCGTCCGATGGAGCTGCACTCCGTCGACTGGACCCCGTATCTGGGCCACGACTGGGCCATGCCCTATGACAGCACAGTGCCGATGGATCACCTGAAGGCCCTGGGCGAGCGGGTGAGCCAGTACCCAGCGACCCACGTGCTGCAGCGCCAGGTCGAGAAGATCTACGAAGACCGTCGCCTGATGGCCGCCGGCGAGAAGCTGGTGGACTGGGGCTTTGCCGAGACCCTGGCCTACGCCACCCTGGTGGACAAGGGTTCCCGCATCCGCTTCACCGGGGAAGACTCCGGCCGCGGCACCTTCTTCCACCGCCACGCTGTGCTGCACAACCAGACCGATGCCAGCACCTACACCCCGCTGTGCAACCTGCACGACGAGCAAGGCCCGTTCGAGGTGTACGACTCGGTGCTGACCGAGAACGCGGTACTGGCGTTTGAATATGGCTACGCCAGCGCCGAGCCGGCCGGCCTCACCATCTGGGAAGCCCAGTTCGGCGACTTCGCCAACTGCGCTCAGGTGGTGGTCGACCAGTTCCTCTCTTCCGGCGAGCAGAAGTGGGGCCGGATGTGCGGCCTGACCATGCTGCTGCCGCACGGTTACGAAGGGCAGGGTCCGGAGCACTCCTCCGCCCGTCTGGAGCGCTATCTGCAGATGTGCGCCCAGCACAACATGCAGGTGTGCGTACCGTCCACCCCGGCGCAGGTGTTCCACATGCTGCGCCGTCAGGTAGTGCGCCCGATGCGCCGTCCGCTCATCGTGATGACACCCAAATCCCTGCTGCGCCACCCGCTGGCGGTGAGCAAGCTCGAAGAGCTGGCCGAAGGCACCTTCCAGAACGCCATCGGCGAGATCGATGCGCTGGATCCGAAGGGCGTCAAGCGCGTGGTGTTCTGCTCCGGCAAGGTCTACTACGACCTGCTCGATGCCCGTCGCAAGGCCGAGCAGCAGGACGTGGCGCTGGTGCGGATTGAGCAGCTCTACCCCTTCCCGGAAGAGGAAGTGCGCGCCATCCTGGCCGACTACGCCCACGTCACCGACTTCGTCTGGTGTCAGGAAGAGCCGCAGAACCAGGGCGCCTGGTACTGCACCCGTCATCACTACGACAGCGTGCTGCCAAGCCATGCCCGTCTGCGTTATGCCGGTCGCCCGGCCTCGGCCTCGCCGGCCGTCGGTTACATGTCCGTCCACGCCAAGCAGCAAAAAGCCCTGGTGGAAGACGCACTCACCCTGGAATAACGAGTTGTGAAGGAGAGGGCGCTCCCCGGGAGCGTCCTCTTCGACCAAGAACAAGCCCGCTGGCCAAGAAGTAAACAAGGAACTGATTAGATGACTATCGAGATCAAAGTACCGGACCTGCCGGAATCAGTGGCGGATGCCACCATCGCGACCTGGCACAAGAAGCCGGGTGATCTGGTTGCCCGTGACGAAGTGCTGGTTGACATCGAGACCGACAAGGTCGTGCTGGAAGTGCCGGCGCCGGAAGCCGGCGTGCTGGGCGACATCCTGCAAAGCGAAGGGGCCACCGTGCTCTCCCGCCAGCTGATCGCCATGCTCAAGCCTGCCCCGGTGGCCGGCGAAGAGACCAAGGAGAAGCCGGTGGAAGCGGTAGCCGATGACGCCGCCGATGGCCTGAGCCCCTCCGTGCGTCGCCTGGTGGCCGAGCACGACATCGACGTTGCCAAGCTGACCGGTACCGGCAAGGGCGGTCGCGTCACCAAGGAAGACGTGGAAGCCTTCATCAAGGGTGGCAACAAGCCTGCCGCCGCGCCGGTCGCCGCCGCAGCCCCGGTTGCACCGGTCGCCCCGCTGGCCGGTCGCACTGAAAAGCGCGTGCCCATGACCCGTCTGCGCAAGCGTATCGCCGAGCGTCTGCTGGAGGCCAAGAACACCACCGCCATGCTGACCACCTTCAACGAGATCAACATGGCGCCCATCATGAAGCTGCGCAAGCAGTACGGCGAGATCTTCGAGAAGAAGCACGGCATCAAGCTCGGTTTCATGTCCTTCTACGTGAAGGCGGTAGTGGAATCCCTCAAGCGCTACCCGGAAGTGAATGCGGCGCTGGACGGTGACGACATCGTCTACCACAACTACTTCGACGTCAGCATCGCCGTCTCCACCCCCCGTGGTCTGGTGACTCCGGTGCTGCGTGACTGCGACAGCATGAGCCTGGCCGACATCGAGAAGGCCATCAAGGATCTGGCCGGCAAGGGCCGTGACGGCAAGCTGACCGTGGACGAACTGACCGGCGGCAACTTCACCATCACCAACGGTGGCGTGTTCGGCTCCCTGATGTCCACCCCGATCATCAACCCGCCCCAGAGCGCCATTCTGGGCATGCACAAGATCCAGGACCGCCCCATGGCCGTCGACGGCAAGGTCGAGATCCTGCCGATGATGTACCTGGCGCTCTCCTACGATCACCGCATCATCGACGGCCGCGAGTCGGTAGGCTTCCTGGTCTCCATCAAGGAGCTGCTGGAAGATCCGACCCGTCTGCTGCTGGACGTCTAAGGAAATCGGCCGGAGTGGCAAGCCTGTGGGCTTGCCAAGCCGCGCCACAAGCTTGCCGCCGGGTCTGTCGCCCGGCGGCAAGCGGGGGCCCTCGCGGCCCTGACGGAACGTCTGAGTGAAAGTGAAATTAGAAAGATAACGAGGGGCCACCCTGGCCTCTTTCACAGGGGATTGAGAAACACGAGCCCCGGACGGAAATACCTACAACACGGATAGAGCATCTATGAATCTGCATGAATATCAGGCAAAACAGCTGTTTGCCGAGTATGGCCTGCCGGTCTCCGAAGGTTATGCCTGTGCCACCCCGCAGGAAGCGGCCGAAGCGGCCGACAAGATTGGCGGCAACACCTGGGTCGTCAAGTGCCAGGTCCACGCCGGTGGCCGCGGTAAAGCGGGCGGCGTCAAGCTGGCCAAGAGCAAGGACGAGATCCGTGCCTTCGCCCAAAACTGGCTGGGCAAGAACCTGGTGACCTATCAGACTGACGCCAACGGTCAGCCGGTTACCAAGATCCTGGTGGAATCTTGCACCGACATCGCCAAGGAGCTCTACCTGGGCGCCGTGGTTGACCGTGGCAGCCGTCGCGTGGTCTTCATGGCCTCTACCGAAGGTGGCGTGGAGATCGAGAAAGTCGCCCACGAAACCCCGGAACTCATTCACAAAGCCGCCATCGATCCGCTGGTAGGCCCGCAGCCTTATCAAGCCCGCGAGCTGGCCTTCAAACTGGGTCTGGTCGGCGATCAGATCAAGCAGTTCACCAAGATCTTCATGGGTCTGGGCCAGATGTTCCTGGACTGCGACTTCGCCCTGCTGGAAATCAACCCGCTGGTCATCACCGACAAGGGCAACCTGCACTGCCTGGACGGCAAGATCAACATCGACGCCAACGCCCTGTACCGCCAGCCGAAGCTGCGCGAGATGCATGACCCGTCCCAGGATGACCCCCGTGAAGCGCACGCCGCCCAGTGGGAGCTGAACTATGTGGCGCTGGATGGCAACATCGGCTGCATGGTCAACGGTGCGGGCCTGGCCATGGGTACCATGGACATCGTCAACCTGCACGGCGGTTCACCGGCCAACTTCCTGGACGTCGGCGGCGGCGCCACCAAGGAGCGGGTGACTGAGGCGTTCAAGATCATCCTCTCCGACAGCAAGGTACAAGCCGTGCTGGTCAACATCTTCGGTGGTATCGTGCGCTGCGACATGATCGCGGAAGGCATCATCGGCGCGGTCAAGGAAGTGGGGGTGAAAGTGCCCGTAGTGGTGCGTCTGGAAGGCAACAACGCCGAACTGGGTGCCCGTAAACTGGCCGACAGCGGCCTCAATATCATCGCCGCAACGAGTCTGACTGACGCAGCTCAGCAAGTGGTAAAAGCAGCGGAGGCCAAATAATGAGCGTTCTGATCAACAAAGACACCAAGGTGATCTGCCAGGGCTTTACCGGCGGTCAGGGCACTTTCCACTCCGAACAGGCCATTGCCTACGGTACCCAGATGGTCGGCGGCGTCTCCCCGGGCAAAGGCGGCACCACTCACCTGGGCCTGCCAGTGTTCAACACCGTCCGTGACGCCGTGGAAGCCACTGGCGCCACCGCCTCCGTCATCTATGTACCGGCCCCGTTCTGCAAGGACGCGATCCTGGAAGCCATCGATGCCGGCATCAAGCTCATCGTCACCATCACCGAAGGCATCCCGACCCTGGACATGCTGGACGTCAAGGTGAAGCTGCAGGAAACCGGCGTGCGGATGATCGGCCCCAACTGCCCGGGCGTCATCACCCCGGGTGAGTGCAAGATCGGCATCATGCCCGGCCACATCCACAAGCCGGGCAAGGTGGGCATCGTCTCCCGCTCCGGCACCCTGACCTACGAAGCGGTCAAGCAGACCACGGACGAGGGCTTCGGCCAGTCCACCTGCGTCGGTATCGGTGGTGACCCCATCCCGGGTTCCAACTTCATCGACATCCTCGAGATGTTCCAGAATGACCCGCAGACCGAAGCCATCGTGATGATCGGCGAGATCGGCGGCAACGCCGAGGAAGACGCGGCTGCCTACATCAAGGCCCACGTCACCAAGCCGGTGGTCTCCTACATCGCGGGCGTCACCGCTCCGGCTGGCAAGCGCATGGGTCATGCGGGCGCCATCATCGCCGGTGGTAAAGGCACCGCGGCCGAGAAATTTGCCGCCCTGGAAGATGCCGGCGTGAAAACCGTGCGCTCCCTGGCCGATATCGGCAAGGCCCTGCGTGAAGTGACCGGCTGGTAAGTCAGCCTGTTATCTCTAATTGAAAAAGCCGCCCAATGGGCGGCTTTTTTATGGCTGACTATCTTAAATAGTAATAGGTGTTCGTGAATGTCAGAATAAGCAGTGTTACTCGAATCTATGAGCTAAGACCCATAAGGTGAAATGGTGGTTTCAACCTCTCTATTGCGGCCTCTTTCATCATCCCAAACCAGCTTGATTGTTACCGCAGATGGAGCTCCCATTGCAGTAGCAACAATCAGATCAAAGTTTCCGCCTGGTTGTATGACATCAATAGGAAGCGCATCATCCATGATCGAAAACTCTCTAACAACAGGGCATTCTAACGTTATATTTCTAGCTGGTGACTTTCCTTTGTTGTATATTTTTAAGCGATGTCCTTTGCCGATTTTAACAACACGAGCATTGAGATCTGCGCTGATAGCGTCTACTGCGTCATCTTGTTCTCTACGTAATAGCAGCTTGTTTAAATGATCAGCTGTGTTCGCAAACTCATTCTGACGCCGATTAAACTCCATTGTTTTGTATGCAGAGTAAGCAGATAGGAGCAACGCCAGAAGAGCAATTATATCGGTTAGAGTCATTATTTAGTTCCTTTAAAAAGCTTTTTAAAGTCTTTTTTTAAATCAGCTAAAAACTCCTGTTGTAGTTCCTCAATCGCCGTTTCTGTTGAGATGGTGTTCTGCTCGATTAGAGAGTCTTTATCGAACTCACTTTTGCAATCAGAACAAACGAAAAATAGATCTGAAACGGTTTCAAACTGAGTGTTCCCACATACAGGGCAAAGTATGACAACCTCGATCGAGTAATCTTTCTTCATGCAGTTATCCTTACGTTGCAGATTTTTAAAATGCAACGAAATAACAGTTATTGAGGCACCTATCGTAACTACTGGGTCAACCTATGAGGTTCGATGAGTGCAGCGTAATCAGACGTTCGCAAAGATAATATCAAACTCTTACAAGTTATTTTCGAGTAAGGCTCAGGATCCAAATTACAAACTGTTATCTTACGTGCAGCTAAGCCCTACGTTTACTCGCAATTTCTGACCTTTCGCTTCTTTGACACTTTCCCACTCAACTTGAAAAATTGGGCCAAAAAGCGTATAACCACGCGCTTGTCAGTGTATTGAGTGAGCCTATCTTCATGCAGCAAAACGCGCAGCAAACAGAACCCGTGCAGAACGCCCCATTTTGGCAGGCGAAGAGCCTGCAACAGATGACCATGACGGAGTGGGAGTCCCTGTGCGACGGCTGTGGCAAGTGCTGCCTGAACAAGCTGATCGACGAGGATACCGAGGAGCTGGTGTTCACCAACGTGGCCTGCAACCTGCTCAATACCAAGACCTGCCAGTGCTCCGACTACGGCAACCGCTTTAAGAAAGAGCCGGACTGCCTGCAGATCACCCACGACAAGATTGCCGAGTTCAACTGGCTGCCCTCGACCTGTGCCTACCGCCTGCTGGCGGAGGGGCAGAACCTGCCAGAGTGGCATCCGCTTATCACCGGCAGCCGCAGCGCCATGCACCAGGCCGGTCAGTCGGTGCGCGGCAAGGTGGTGCACGAGGTGGATGCCGGCGACTGGATCGATCACATCATTACCTGGGCCAGCTAACGCCAGCCTGTCTATCGGGTCAGCTGCGAGCCGTACCAACTGCGAAGGGGCAGGGGAGTCATCACTCTCCTGCCCCTTCGGTTTTCTGGCTTTTTCCAAAGCGCTGTGGGAAGGCGCCTATTTGTCCGCCTTGCCCGCCGCATCCGCTAGGCTGGCCAGCCTCTTGTCGTACCAGGGCACGGGGCGCCCCTCATCCTCTGCTCGCTCCTTGCGCCGGATGGCGTTGCGTACCGCCATGGCTCCCAGCCAGCGAAAGGGTTCGGGCGGAAAATAGCCACGCGGGCCGCTGACCAGCGCGCAGTCGCGCCACGGCTTGTCCGCTTCCCGTACTTCATCGCGCACCAAGGCTGCCAGTACTTGACCGCCCATCCAGCTCTGCGCCACTCCGTTGCCGGAGTAGCCGAGGCCATAGACGATATTGGGCTGCCCTCGCCAGTGGCCGAAGAAGGGGAGGCCATCCACCGAGCGGTCGGAGGCGCCGCACCAGCTGGCGGCGATGGGCACCTCCTTGAGCGCCGGAAAGAAGCGGCGCAGGGTGCGGGTGAGGGGGGCAAGATAACGGCTCGGTGCATCGAACTCGGCCAGATGGCGGTTGGCAAAGGCGAAGGTGTTGCCCCCCTTGCCCAGCATCAGCCGCCCTTGCGGGGTGGAGCGGTAGTAGTGGACAAAGGTGCGGCCATCCACCACGGTGCGGCCGTGCGCAAGCTGCTGGACAGCCAGTGCATCCGGCGCGGGGTCGGTGATCACCATATCGGATGAGACCAGCACTATGCTGCGGCGAAACTCGCGAAAGTGCTGCACCATGGCGCTGTTGAGGGCCAGTACCACCTTGCGGGCACGCACCTCACCTTGCGGCGTTTGCACCCGTGCCGGCGGGCCCGCCTCAAGGCGCTGCATGGGAGAGTGCTCATAGACCTCGACCCCCAGCTCCCGCGCCACCCGCAGCAGACCGCGCACCAGCAGCGCCGGTTGCACCGAACCGGCATGAGGGCTGTAGAGCCCCTCCAGATGAACGTGGGAGCCGCTCTGGCTTGCCAGTTCACCCTCCATAATCGCCTGCCACTGGTTAAGGTCGGCTCGCTTGAGTTCCCGCAATACCGGCTCCATCAGGCCGCGCTGGGCCTCGCTGGTGGCGGTGTAGCAGGTGCCCTCGACTCTCAACTCTGCCTCTATGTTGTGCTTTTCGCAGAAGCGGGCGATCTCGTGCACCGCCTGTTCGGATCTTTGTACCAGCCAGGCGGCCTGCTCTTCGCCAAAGAGGCGCTTTAAGGTCAAATACTTGGCTGACCAGGTGAGCAAACAGCCGCCGTTGCGCCCGGAGGCGCCGCTGCCGCAGCGATCTTTTTCCAGCACCATGATGCGCAAGTGTGGCTCGGCCTGTTTAAGGGCGAGGGCGCTCCAGAGCCCGGTAAAGCCGCCACCGACGATGCAGATATCGGCCTCGTGGTGGCCGACTAGGGGCGTGGGGGGCGCGGGATGTTCGGCGGCGAGCGCCTCGGCCAGCCAGAAGGGGAGAGTGGACATGATGACTCCTCGACAAGGTTATTGGTGGCGCCAGCGCTGGGTGCGATCCAGCAGGGCGCGGCTCAAAAAGAGCTGGAGCAGCTTGATGGTGGCGGCGGCCAGCAGGATCAGGGTGGCCATGGCGGCGGCCGCGGCGGTATCGCCGGAATCCTCCATGTTCAGCACGGCGATGGAGGCGAGCACGCTGTCGCTCGAATAGAGGAAGATCACCGCCGAGGTGGTGGTCATGGCGTTGACGAACAGATAGATAAAGATCTCCAGCAGCGCTGGCAGGGAGGCGGGCAGGGTGACTCGCCAGAACGCCTTCCAGAGCGGAATGCGCAATGAGATGGCCACCAGCTCCAACTCCTTGGGCAACTGCTTGAGGCTGGTCAGCGCCGTCATATGACCCACCGTGTAGTAGTGGATGACGCAGGAGAGCACCATCAGCGGCAGGGTGCCGTATAGGCCGCCAAAGAGCGGATTGCCGTTGAAAAAGAAGATGTAACCCAGCCCCAGCACCATGCCGGGTACCGCCAGCGACAGCATGGCGAGCAGATGCAGCAGCTGGCGCAGCGGCGCGAAGTGGCGGCCCTTCTCCTGCGCCCAGGCCAGCACCATCACCAGCACGGTGCCGATAAGCGCGGTATAGAGGCCCAGCTGCAAGGTGTTGGTAAAGGGCTGCCAGCCATAGACGCTGTTGCTGTCAAAGGCGTAGTGATCGAGCGTCAGAGCGAGGTTGTAGGGCCAGAACTGTACCAGCGAGCCGTAAACCGCCATCCCCACCAGCGCCAGAAACAGCAGGGCCCAGAGCGTGCACCAGCCGAGCGCCAGCAGATCCCGCAGCTGATGGGGCTTGGGGCTATAGGGCACCGCCTTGGTGCTGCTCTGCTCCTGCATCTTGCTGCGCACCCTGTGCTCCAGGGCAAAGCTCAACAGCGCCGGCAGCAGCAGGGTGACGCTGGCAACGGCGCCCAGCGAGAAGTTCTGCATCCCGATCACCTGTCGGTAGATATCGGTGGCCAGCACGCTGTACTGGCCGCCAATCACCTTGGCCACCCCGAAGTCGCAGATGGTGAGGGTGAAGACGGCGATGGCGGCGCTGAGCAGGCCATAACGGGCGGTGGGCAGGGTGACGGTGACAAAGGTGCGCCAGCCGCTGCTGCCGAGCACCCGGGAGGCTTCATAGAGGCGGGCGTCGCTCTGACCTAGCGCAGTGATAAGGATCATCAGGGCGTGGGGGAAGCACCAGAAGCCCAGACCAATGACGATACCGATAGGACCGTAGATGCTCTCGCCGCCGAGCAGCCCCTTGGCGATCCCCTGATTGCCAAACCAGTAGACCAGACTGATGGCGGGCAGCAGAGAGGGCATCAGGAGCGGGAGCAAACCGATGAGGCGAAACAGGCTCTTGCCCGGTATGCAGGTGCGGGTGAGGGCATAGGCGTAGCTAAAGGCGATTGTCACCACCAGCGCGGTGATCAGCACCCCGAGCCAGAGGGTGTTGCCTATGGTGCGCCCCAGATGAGGGGAGTCGAAGTAGGCGCTGAAGTTGGCAAGGCCCACCCAGAGGCCGTTTTCATCCTGCAGGCTCTTTTGCAGCATGGTGAGCAGCGGCAGCAAGAGGCCCCCCACCAGCAGGGCGATGCCAAGCAAAAGCAGGATCAGCTGCAGCAGTTGATCCCGGCTCCAGCCGCGACAAAGCCGCTGCCAACGAGAGTCTTGGCGGGCTGTCGCTGGCGGCAGCAGGGAGGAGGTCGCAAGGGGGGCTGTCATGGGCGATCTCCTTCAAACAGCTGCATCGCTCCGGCGGGCCAGTGCAGCGAGCAGCGCATGCCGCTGCGCCAGCCACCCTGTTCGTGGCGGGGCAGCTCGTGGGTCGGGCGCTCCACCAGAATTTGCTGCGGGCCCAGATAGGTGTCGGCGGTGCAAATAAGGCGCTGGGCGGCGCCGAGAAACTCCACCTGATCGATGATTGCTTCAACGCCATGTTGCCCAAGAGACAGCTCGCTCGGCGCACTCAGGGTGATCGCCTCGGGGCGGATTGCCACCTGCAATTTGCTGCCGGCCGCGGCCCGGTTGGCGAGTGTTAGCGGCTGCTCGTTAAGGCGTACCTGGCTGGGGCCGAGCACCAGGGTGTCGAGGAAGTTCATGGTGCCGACGAAGCTTGCCACGAAACTGCTGGTAGGCTGGTGGTAGATCTCCTGCGGGGTGCCTACCTGCACGATGCGGCCACCCTCCATCACCACGATGCGATCGGCCATGGTCAGCGCCTCTTCCTGATCGTGGGTCACCATGATGGTGGTGATGCCAAGGCGCTGCTGCAGGGCGCGGATCTCGCTGCGAAGATGGGTGCGCACCAGCGCATCCAGCGCGCTGAGCGGTTCGTCCAGCAGCAGCAGGCCGGGGGAGAGGGCCAAGGCCCGGGCCAGCGCCACCCGCTGCTGCTGACCGCCGGAGATCTGGCTCGGGTATTTGTGGGACTGGGCAGTGAGATCCACCAGCCCCAGCCAGTGATCGACCCGCTCCTTGATGAGATCCCGTGCCAGCCCCTGATTCTCAAGGCCGAAGGCGATGTTCTGGGCCACCGTCAGGTTGGGGAAGAGGGCATAGGACTGAAACACGATGCCAAAGTCGCGCTGCTGGGGCGGCAGCTGGGAGATATTGCGCCCCCCTTGCCAGATCTCGCCGCTGTCCGGCAGATCCAGCCCGGCGATGGCTCTGAGCAAGGTGGTCTTGCCGCAGCCGGAGGGGCCAAGAAAGCAGATAAACTCCCCCGGCTCAATGGTCAGAGAGATCCCCTTGAGGGCCTGAAAAGTCCCAAACTGCTTGTTGAGATGTTGAATGTCCAGATAGGGCTGGGTCATGGTGCGACTCGCTACTGATTTGGTATATACCAGATTGCAGGAAAAGTGTGACGGTCAGGTGATCGGGGGATGACGGCTTGATGACAGTCAGATGACATCGGGTCGCCAGCGGGTGGTTTGGTTGCGTGTGGATGGGAGAGGCGCCACCCATTGAGGACGAACAAACACGGGGGCGATGCCAAAAAAGAAGGCCAACCTGGGTTGGCCTTCAGCAATGGATCTGTCGGCGGCGATTTGCAGCCATCGCACAAACCTGCCCTCAACGGGATTACTGCTTGGCTTCGGTCTTGCCGTCGAAGCTGGCGCTCCACTGGGCGAGGATGGTGTTGCGCTCGCGGGCTGCCCAGCCAAAGTCGTTGTCGATCATCTGACCCTTGATATCCGCCGGGTAGCCCGCTCTCGGTTGGGCGACCTCCGGAATGGCGACCACGGCAAACGACTTGTTGTAGAGGGCGTTGGCCTGTTCGGTGGCGGCAAAGTCGAGCAGCTGTTTGGCGCCCTCCAGCTTGGGGGTGCCCTTGATGATGGCGGCAGCTTCCATGTCCCAGCCCGATCCCTCTTTCGGGAAGACCACCTCGATGGGGGCCCCCTTGGCCTTGAGGCTGGTGGCGGGGAAGTCGAAGGAGATGCCGATCACCGTCTCGCCGCTGGCGGCCAGCTTGCAGGGGGCGGAGCCCGAGTGGGTGTAACGGTCGATGTTCTGGTGCAGGCCATTCATAAATTGCCAGCCCTGCTGCTCGCCCATGGTCTGCAGCCAGCCGGCGACGCTCAGGTAGCCGGTGCCGGAGGAGCTGGGGTTGGGCATGATCACCTTGCCCTTGTAGACGGGCTTGGTGAGGTCGGCCCAGCTGGTGGGCGCCGGGATCCCCTGTTTCTCCGCCTCTACCTTGTTGAAGCAGATGGCGCTGAAGAAGGCATCCAGACCGATCCAGTGCGGCTCGGCCTTGCTGTCGCGAAAGCGGCTGTCGAGCTTTTCCAGCCCTTTCGGGGCATAGGCACTCAGCATCTGCTGCTGATCGAGCTGCATAAGGCTGGTAGCTGCCAGTCCCCATACCACGTCTGCCTTGGGCTGGGCTTTTTCCGCCAGCAGGCGGGCGGTGACCACGCCGGTGGAGTCGCGCACCCACTTGATGTTGATATCCGGATGCTGGCGCTCGAACGCGGTTTTCAGCTCGCCGAGCTGCTCCGGTTCGAAGGCGGTGTAGACGGTGAGATCGGTTGCGGCCAGTGCCGGCGCTGTCATGGCAGCCAGCACGGCGGCGGCCAGCAGATGGGTTCCCTGTTTCATCCTCTTCTCCATATGAATTGGCTTGGTATAAACCAGATTGGTCGAGAGAGAGGCTAGGGGATCTTTATGACGTTCAGGTGACGGCCCCGTGACGTTTTACCATTCCTGATTTGCCCCTGATTAATCCTGGGTATCCACCTCGATCTCCAGGCTGTCGTGGCGCCAGTACTCCAGATCGAAGTCGAGTACCCGACCGTGCTGATCGAAGTTGAGCCGCTCGAGGCGCAGGGCGGGCAGACCGGCGGTGGCCCCCAGCGCCTTGGCCACCTCGTCCGGCAGGGCGGTGGGGAAGAAACGCACCTGCATGCGGGCGTAATGAAGATCGTAATAGGCCTGGTAGATCTCGGTCAGACTGCCGTTGAGATCCAGCTCCAGCAGGCCGGGCACCCGCTCTGGCAGGCAGTGATTCTCGCAATAGCAGATGGCGCGCCCGTTGGCATAGCGCAGCCGCTTGAGCAGAAACAGGCTGTCGAACGGCTTGAGCTGCAACTGCGCCATCAACGCGGGCGGCACTGCCTGGCGGCTTTTTTCCAGCAATTCGGTGCGCGGCTCGCCCCCTTGCTCCCGCACTATCTGGTGAAAGTTGGAGGTGCGTCTGGGGTTGAGGCGAAAGCGCGGCGGGGTGACGAACCAGCCGCGGCGATCCTCCCGATAGATAAGGCCGTTCGCCTCCAGCTGCACCAGTGCCTCGCGAATGGTGACCCTTGTGGTGCCATAGAGCTCCCCCAGCAGCCGCTCGGAGGGGAGCTTGTCGTTGGGGGCCAGGCCCCCCGCCAAGATCTGGTTGGCGAGGGCATCCTTGATCTGCAGGTATTGCGGTTTGCTCATGAAAATCCCTAGTTGTGCAATGAGTTGGGCAATGGGCTGGGCACAGGGCAGGTTATCTGCGCGGTCGTTAAACGGCGGCGTCAAAACACATTGGTAGAGACCAGATTTGGCCCTGTGGTTCAGGCTTCCTAGATTATCGCGATCCCGGCGCCGTAAATGAATTTTTTGTTGCACGTAGCGCCACCCCTTTGACCTTGGCGGGGCAGTTACCCACAATGCGCTCATTCTGGTATATACCAAAAGGAGCGAAGTCATGACCCATATTCCTGCGGCCCCTGCCGCCGTCGATTACCTGCTGCTGACCCCGGGCCCCCTCTCGACCACCGCCACGGTGCGTGCCGCCATGCTGCAAGACAGTTGCACCTGGGATGCGGACTACAACCAGGGGGTGGTGGAGCCCATCCGCCGCGAGCTGGTGCGCCTCGCCACCACACCGGAGTATGAAAGCGACTACAGCGCCGTGCTGCTGCAGGGGAGCGGCAGCTATGTGGTGGAGAGCGTACTGGGCTCGGCCATCGGCGCCGACGAGTGTCTGCTGATCATCAACAACGGCGCCTACGGTGCCCGCATGGGGGAGATGGCCCGCTGCCTTGGCTTGCGTCACCATGAGCTCGACTGCGGCGAGACAAGCCGCCCGGAACCCGCAGCCATCGAGGCGATGCTGGTGCGCCACCCCGAGATCACCCACTTGGCGATGGTGCACTGCGAGACCACCACCGGCATGCTCAACCCGTTGGAGGAGGTGGCCGAGCTCTGCCAGCGCCGCGGCATCCGCCTGATCGTCGATGCCATGAGCAGCTTTGGCGGCATCCCCATCGATATGGGCCGCCTTGGCATCGAGTTTCTGATCAGCTCCGCCAACAAGTGCATCCAGGGGGTGCCGGGCTTTGGCTTCGTCATCGCTCGCCGCGTGGCGCTTACGGCCTGCGCCGGTCGTGCCCGCTCGGTCTCCCTCGACCTGCATGCCCAGTGGCAGACCATGGAGCAGCAGGGGGGCAAGTGGCGTTTTACCTCGCCCACCCATACCGTGCTGGCTTTTGCCCAGGCTCTGCGTGAACTGGATGAAGAGGGGGGCATCGCTGCCCGCCATCGGCGCTACAGCGAGAATCAGCGCACCCTGGTGGATGGCATGGCCGAGCTCGGCTTTGCGCCCCTGCTGCCAGAAGAGTGGCAATCCCCCATCATCACCGCCTTCTACTCCCCGGCGCACCCTGACTACCGCTTCGCCGACTTCTACCAGCGGCTCAAGGGGCAGGGTTATGTCATCTATCCGGGCAAGGTCTCGCAAGCCGATTGCTTCCGTATCGGCAATATCGGCGACGTGACCCCTGAGCGGGTGCGCTGCTTGCTCGCCGCCATGGCCTGTGCCTGCTACTGGCGAGGGGAAGCACGATGACGAGCCAAGCGCTTCACGGTCGCGATCTACATGGTTGCGATTTACATGACAATAAGCTGCATGGCAGCGGCCGCGCCGACAGCGAAGGGGATATCAACCTCGGCGAGGGTCGGGCGCGCTGGTGGGCGGGTCAGAGGGAAGATGTACAGGCCGGATTGGCGGAGGATAGCCGCTACTTTCTCCATCAGGCCCTCTCCACCCCCTGTCTGGATCTGATTGAGGGGGCGCAGGGGAGCTGGCTGACCAGCTTATCTGGCAAGCGCTACCTCGATTTTCATGGCAACAGCGTCCATCAGCTGGGTCACGGTCACCCCAAGGTGGTGGCCGCGGTGCAGCGGCAACTCGCCGACTTGCCGTTCGCGCCCCGCCGCTACACCCATCGGGTCGCCATCGACTGCGCCCGCACCCTGGCCGAGCTGGCCCCCGGCGATCTCAACCGGGTGCTGTTCGCCCCCGGTGGCAGCGAGGTGGTGGGGATTGCCTTGAAGCTTGCCCGCTTCATTACCGGCAACAGCAAGGTGGTGTCCCTGTGGGATGCCTTTCACGGCGCCTCCCTCGATGCCATCTCGGTCGGCGGCGAGGCCTGTTTTCGCACCGGTATGGGCCCGCTGATGGCCGGGGTGGAGCGCATCCCGCCGCCCACCCGTTATCGCGGCGTCTGGTATCGCGGGGAGGGGGATGACCTGCACTACGCCGATTATCTGGAGTACGTCATCGAGAAGGAGGGTGGGATCGGCGCCTTTATCGCCGAACCTATTCGCAACACCGATGTGCAGGTGCCCTCGAAGGCCTACTGGCAGCGGGTGCGGGAGATCTGCGATCGCCACCAGGTGCTGCTGATCGTCGACGAGATCCCCAATGCTCTGGGTCGCACCGGCCACTGGTTCAGCTTCGAAGAATTCGGCATCGAGCCCGACATCATCTGCCTAGGCAAAGGGTTGGGGGGCGGGGTGGTGCCATTTGCCGCGCTCATCACCCGCGACCGTTTCAATCAGGCTGCAGCTTTTTCGCTCGGTCACTACACCCACGAGAAGAGCCCCATCGGCTGCGCGGCGGCCCTCGCCACCATCAGTACCATCCGTGAAGAGGGGTTGCTTGCCAAGGCTCAGGAGGATGGCCGTTTTATGGCCGCCGAGCTCGGTAAGTTAGCGAAGCGTCATTCACTCATTGGCCAGGTGCGCGGCATAGGTTTGCTCTGGGCACTCGATCTGGTGGTCGATCACCAGAGTCGCGCCCGCAATAGTCAGGCCGCCGAGCGGCTGCTCTACCGCTGTCTGGAGCTGGGCCTCAGCTTCAAGGTCTCCCAGGGCAATGTCATCCAGCTCTCGCCCCCGCTCAATATCGCCCGCGCCGATCTGGTGCGCGCCATCGCCATTCTCGATCGCGCCCTTGGCGAGATCGCACTTTCACCGAAACAGGAACACCACCATGACTGACTTGCAGATTGCCATCCACCCGACCACCGACGTGGAGGCGCTGATCCTCGACTGGGCCGGCACCGTCGTCGATTTCGGCTCCTTCGCCCCCACCTCCATCTTCGTCGAGGCCTTCGCCCGCGCCTATGACTTTGCTGTGACCCTGGATGAGGCGCGCCAGCCCATGGGGCTGGGCAAGTGGGACCATATCGCGGCGCTCGGCCGGCTGCCCTCGGTGGATGCGCGCTGGCAGGCCCGCTTTGGCCACCCTATGAGCCACGCCGAGGTGGACCACCTCTATCACACCTTTATGCCGCTGCAGATTGCCGCCGTGACCCGCTTCGCCGCCCCCATCCCCGGTGTGCTACCGGTGCTGGACGCCTTGCGGGAGCAGGGGCTGCGCATCGGCTCCTGCTCCGGTTACCCCCGTCCGGTGATGGAGGCGCTGGTACCGGCGGCGGCCGATCATGGCTATCGCCCGGATCACTGGGTCGCTACCGATGACCTCAAGGCCGGTGGCCGTCCCGGCCCCTGGATGGCGCTGGCCAACGTGATTGAGTTCGGAGTAAGCGCGGTGCATCGCTGCATCAAGGTGGATGACGCCGTGCCGGGCATCAGCGAAGGGCTGAATGCGGGCATGTGGACGGTGGGCCTGTCGGTCTCCGGCAACGAATTTGGTGCCACCTGGGAAGCGTTTTCCGCCATGAGCGAGGCGGAGATCGCCGCCCGGCGCGCACCGGCCGAGGCCAAACTGCGGGCGGCGGGGGCGCACTACGTCATCGACACCCTGGCTGACATCGCCCCGGTTATCGCCGACATCAACCGCCGTCTGGCGGCAGGGGAGCGGCCCTGAACAAGGCAGGTTGAGAGAAGGGGAGTGCCGGCCTTGCCTGCAGGTTTTCAGGTCTATGTTTCCTGACTATCAGGCATAAAAAAACCGGCGCCTGGGCGCCGGTTTTTGTTCACCGAGACTCTATTACAGAGAGGCGGTGAAGGTACGGGTGATGACGTCTTGCTGTTGCTCTTTGGTCAAAGAGTTGAAGCGAACGGCATAACCGGATACGCGGATGGTCAACTGCGGATATTTTTCCGGGTTTTCCATGGCATCCAGCAGCATTTCACGGTTCATCACGTTGACGTTCAGGTGCTGACCGCCTTCCAGGTTGGACTCGTGGTGGAAGTAACCATCCATCAGACCGGCCAGGTTGGCTTTCTGGGCTTCCATGTCTTTACCCAGCGCGTTCGGCACGATGGAGAAGGTATAGGAGATACCATCTTTGGCGTAAGCGAACGGCAGCTTGGCGACGGAAGTCAGGGAAGCAACGGCACCCTTCTGGTCACGACCGTGCATCGGGTTGGCACCCGGGCCGAACGGCGCACCGGCGCGACGACCATCCGGGGTGTTACCGGTCTTCTTGCCGTACACCACGTTGGAGGTGATGGTCAGCACGGACTGGGTAGCCACGGCACCACGGTAGGTGTTCAGCTTCTGAATCTTCTTCATGAAGCGCTCAACCAGGTCGCAGGCGATGTCATCGACGCGAGCGTCGTTGTTACCGAACTGCGGGTATTCGCCTTCGATTTCGAAGTCGATGGCCACGCCATCTTCGTCACGAACCGGCTTGACCTTGGCGTACTTGATGGCAGACAGGGAGTCAGCGGCCACGGACAGACCGGCGATGCCGCAAGCCATGGTGCGATAGACGTCACGGTCGTGCAGCGCCATCAGAGAGGCTTCGTAGCTGTACTTGTCGTGCATGTAGTGGATGATGTTCAGCGCGGCAACGTATTGCTTGGCCAGCCAGTCCATGAAGTGATCCAGACGATCCATCACGTCGTTGTACTCGAGGTACTCGGAGGTGATCATGTCGGTCTTCGGACCGACCTGCAGCTTCATCTTCTCGTCCATACCGCCGTTGATGGCGTACAGCATGGTCTTGGCCAGGTTGGCACGAGCACCGAAGAACTGCATCTGTTTGCCGACGATCATCGGGGACACACAGCAAGCGATGGCGTAGTCATCGTTGTTGAAGTCCGGACGCATCAGGTCGTCGTTCTCGTACTGAACGGAAGAGGTCTCGATGGATACCTTGGCACAGTACTTCTTGAAACCGACCGGCAGCTTCTCGGACCACAGGATGGTCAGGTTCGGCTCAGGGGACGGGCCCATGGTGTACAGGGTGTTCAACATACGGAAGCTGTTCTTGGTGACCAGGGTACGGCCGTCAACGCCCATACCAGCCAGGGTCTCGGTAGCCCACATCGGGTCGCCGGAGAACAGTGAATCGTATTCCGGGGTACGCAGGAAGCGAACCATACGCAGCTTCATGACCATGTGGTCCATCAGCTCCTGGGCTTCTTGCTCGGTGATCAGGCCTTTTTGCAGGTCACGCTCGATGTAGATGTCCAGGAAGCTGGAGGTACGACCGAAGGACATGGCCGCGCCGTTCTGGGACTTGACCGCCGCCAGGTAGGCGAAGTAGGTCCACTGTACGGCTTCTTTGGCGGTCTTGGCCGGAACGGAGATGTCGCAACCATATTTGGCAGCCATCACCTTCATCTGGGCCAGGGCACGGTGCTGCTCGGAGATCTCTTCGCGCAGACGGATGGTGGCTTCCAGGTTGACACCGTTTTCCAGGTCAGCCTGCAGGGACTTGAACTGGGCCAGTTTGTCGGCCATCAGGAAGTCGATACCGTACAGGGCAACACGACGGTAGTCACCGATGATACGGCCACGGCCGTAGGCATCCGGCAGACCGGTGATGACGCCGGACTTGCGGCAGTTCAGGATGTCTTTGGTGTAGACGTCAAACACGCCCTGGTTGTGAGTCTTGCGGTACTCGGTGAAGATCTTCTCGACCATGGGGTCCAGCTGACGACCGTACACTTCGCAAGAGGTCTTGACCATCTTGATACCGCCGTTGGCGATGATGGCGCGCTTGAGCGGCTTGTCGGTCTGCAGACCAACGATTTGCTCCAGGCTCTGATCGATATAGCCGGCATCGTGAGCGGTAATGGTGGAGGGCAGGTCGGTATCAAAATCGACCGGCGCGTGAGTGCGGTTCTCGATCTTGATGCCTTCCATGACCTTGTCCCACAGCTTGGTGGTAGCTTCGGTCGCGCCAGCCAGGAAGGACTCGTCACCTTCATACGGGGTGTAGTTCTTCTGGATGAAGTCACGGGTGTTGACAGAGGTCTGCCATTCACCGGCCGCGAAGCCTTCCCATGCTTTTTGGAACTGTTCGTTAAGTTCTGCCATTTTCATTACCTCTCAAGGTATTTATGTGTCTGCCGCCATCCTTAATGATGGCGACGGAAGATAAACCAGTAAGTCAGCCCAACCATGACGCCACCACCAATGATATTACCTATGGTGACAGGAATGAGGTTGTGCAGGACGAAGTTGGATACGGTCAGGTCGGCAAAGGTCGCCGGATCCTGGCCGATGGCCTGCCAGAATTCCGGGCCTGCGACGCTGTGAATGGCGATGCCGACCGGGATCATAAACATGTTGGCGATGCTGTGCTCAAAACCGGAGGCCACGAACATGGCGACGGGGAGCAGCATGACCATCACCTTGTCGGTGGCACTGCGGGCGCCGAACGCCATCCACACGGCGAGACACACCATGAGGTTACAGAGGATGCCAAGCGCCACGGCTTCGAAGAAGGTGTGGTGGATCTTATGTTGGGCCACCTTGAGGGCGTTTAGGCCCCACTGACCATCTGCCGCCATGTATTCGGCCGACATGATGATGAGCCCGACGATGATAAGACCGCCGATGAGGTTGCCGAAGTAGACCAGTCCCCAGTTCTTGAACAGTTGGGCCCAGGTGATGCGATTCGCCGCCTTGGCCACCAGGGTGAGTGTGGTGGAGGTGAACAGCTCGGCGCCGAGCAGCACGCAGAGGATCAGGCCAAGAGCGAAACAGAGACCGCCGACCAGCTTGCTGAGGCCCCAGGCCACATTGCCGGCACCGGTGGTGACTGTGATGTAGA
This sequence comes from Aeromonas sp. QDB20, assembly GCF_027707805.1. NCBI lineage: Bacteria > Pseudomonadati > Pseudomonadota > Gammaproteobacteria > Aeromonadales > Aeromonadaceae > Aeromonas > Aeromonas sp. QDB20. The sequence goes on from NZ_JAPCJC010000002.1 coordinate 252,161, forward strand.
AGACGAAAGCGATGGCGATGAAGGCGCCAGCTGTGATGGCCAGGGGGATGACCTTGTATGCGGGCTTGGTGGCCTTGGCATAGGTTATATCTTCTGCCAGTGCAGCGATGGCTTCTGGCTTGAGACAATCAAAGGGAGATTCTGCTTTCAATTCTCATGTACCTGATGTTTTGCCTGTGGAAATCATAACAAAGGGCCAGATCGTCAAAATTGACTCCGATCAAGAATTGCAGATTGTGAATGTAATTTTACTACAAATATTTGAGTCCCCCGGCAGCGATTCTTTACACCAGGTTTCAGCTGAAACAGAAACGTGGTTTTTTTAATGTCATGATTTTAAACAATTTATTTTTCATCCCTGAAAAAGTGTGCCGGCAAGGCATCTTTGCGTCTCCCCAGCACTCGCTACTCCTTGTTGGCAACCCCCTAAGAGGTATTTTTTGTTTTTTATTTCATCTTTGAATAACAAATGGCCGTTTGGCTGACCATAAAACAGAAGGGGCCATCAGGGCCCCTTCGGAATGTTACCACATCAACCCCATGAATGGGCTCGTTTGGCCTTCTGCAGCTTCTCGTAGGCAGCCAGCAGCTTCTGATGCAGCGGGAACTGGCTGAGGGAGAGATCGGCGGCAGCCAGTCCGTGGAAGCGCGCTTCACCGCTGGCGTGGGCCCAAGCCTGCGCCAGCGTCTCTTCGCCATACATGCGGGCAAACACGGCGCGGTACTGCTCGGGGTCACGATCCTCGTCCAGGAACAGCTCGACGCAGGCGCGCAGGGCACGATAGTAGTTGGCGCGATCGGCCGGGAACACCGACTGGTTGAACTCCATGGTCCAGTCGATGAGATCGAGCGCTGTGTCGAGTTCTCCGGCGGCCAGCGCCAGCATGGCTTTGAGCTCGCCCACCCGCAGGGTGTGCAGGGCGGTGCCCTTGGCGGCGGCGATGCCGAGCAGCTCGCGCACCCGGGTGCGCTCGTCGTGACCCTCTTCATCCAGCTGGTCAAACAGCGCCATGTATTGCTCCGCGTCCCACTCCAGCGCCGGCAGCGCCAGGATGGTTTCCCGCAGGTGGGCACCCATGGTGTTGTTGGCCAGCAGCAGATCTTCGGCCGGATAGATGTCGGACATGCCTGGCACCAGGATGCGGCAGGCGTAGACGCCCAGGTGCTCGTAGTCGGCGATGTAGACCGGCTGCTCCAGCTCGTGGAAGATGCCGATCAGGTGGTCGAACTCCTCCTGCGAGGTGCCGCGGAAGTCCCAGTCGGCAAACTCGAAGTCCGCATCCTGCTTGAACAGGTCCCAGCTGATGAGGCCTGAGGAGTCGATGAAGTGGGTCTCCAGGTTGTGGTGATCCGCCACCTGCTCGTTGTCAAACGAGGGTGGTACGAACACATCCAGATCCTTGAGGCTGCGGCCCTGCAGCAGCTCGGTGACGGTGCGCTCGAAGGCCACTTCGAAGCGCGGGTGGGCGCCGAAGGAGGCAAAGCAGGTGCCGTTGCTCGGGTTGAGCAGCACCACGCAGATGACCGGGTAGCGACCGCCGAGCGACGCATCGAAGCTGTAGATGGGGAAGCCTTCGGCTTCCAGCGCCTCGATGGAGGCCTTGATGCCCGGGTAGCGGGCAATGACCTCGGCCGGGATCTCCGGCAGGCTCAGCGCTTCTGCGATGATCTTGTTTTTGACGTGGCGCTCGAACACCTCGGACAAGCCCTGGGTGCGGGCCTCGGTCTTGGTGTTGCCGGCGCTCATGCCGTTGGAGACATAGAGGTTGCCGATGATGTTCATCGGGATGTAGACGGTCTGGTGATCGGACTGGCGCTCGAAGGGCAGGGCGACGATGCCGCGCTCCTCGTTGCCGGATTGCAGGTCCACCAGCATGTCGGCGGTCACTTCACCGTCCGGGTTGTAGAACTTGCGGGTGAAGCTGTCGAGCAGACCGGCGGGCAGCTGATCCCCCTCGATGGGGAACCACTTCTCGTTCGGGTAGTGAACGAAGTCGCCATTGGCTACCTGCTCGCCCAGATAGAAGTCGGCGAAGAAGTAGTTGGTGGAGAGACGCTCGAAATATTCGCCGAGGGCGGAGGCGAGCGCCGCCTTCTTGCTGGCACCCTTGCCGTTGGTGAAACAGAGGGAGCACTCCTTGTCCCGGATGTGCACGGACCAGACGTTGGGCACGGGGTTGAGCCAGGAGGCCTCTTCGATATCAAACCCCAGGGCTTGCAGCTTGGTCTGGAAGCGTTCGATGGAGTCTTCCAGCGCCGCGTCCTTGCCGGGAATAAAAGTGTGGTCGGTCATCACGATATCCTGATTTTTATTGGCTCATGTTTGGCCGCAGATAATAGCAGGGGTCGGCGCGTTTGGCAGGCAAAAAACGGGGCCCATGCCCCGTTTTGCTCTCCTTTCAACCGCCCAGGGTCACGGCTCAGCCGATGAATTTCAGACCCAGGATCCCGCCGATGATCAGCAGCAGGCAGAGCACCCGGGCGAGGGTGGCCGGTTCGTTGAACAGCCAGATCCCCATCAGCACGGTGCCGACTGCGCCGATGCCGGTCCAGACCGCGTAGGCGGTGCCAAGGGGCAGCTGTTTGACCGCCATGGCGAGCAGCAGCACGCTCACCCCCATGGTAGAGAGAGTCAGCAGGGTGGGGAGGGGACGGCTGAAACCGTCGGTGTATTTGAGGCCGATGGCCCAGGCGACCTCGAACAGGCCGGCCAGCAGCAGGAGCAACCAGGACATAGGGAAGATTCCGCAGGAAGCAGGGTCGTCCCTGCGCATCAGGAGGCCTCGGGGTCGTCCCCGAGGGGCAGCGGGGCTGCCGGTCGGTCTCAATGATGCCCCAAGTCGTGGCGGGATGCCAACCGGCTGGCCGCAGGCCGGCCAGGCTGACGGATATTGCAGCGAACGGCACAGAATATTGCGCAATTCGACTTGCGCCCGCCGTCACAATCCGTAATGTGGACAGACGCATTTTTCGCAACCCATATTTTGTGAATCCCTTGTAAACGGCCCGCGCCGGACAAGGGATCACGGTTATCACACTCGGTTTCTATAAGCAGCTATCCAGGGTAGGACATTATGAAAAAAGTAGGTTTGGTCGGTTGGCGTGGCATGGTGGGTTCGGTATTGATGAGCCGGATGCAGGAAGAGAAGGATTTTGCCCGTATTCAGCCCACCTTCTTCACCACCTCCCAGGCCGGTGAGGCCGCCCCCAATTTCGGCGTCGATGCCGGCACCTTGCAGGATGCCTTCGACATCGCGGCGCTGGCCACACAGGACGTCATCATCACCGCCCAGGGCGGCGACTACACCAAGGATGTCTATCCGCGCCTGAAAGCCGCCGGCTGGCAGGGTTACTGGATTGATGCCGCCTCCTCCCTGCGCATGGAGAAAGACGCGGTCATCATCCTGGATCCGGTCAACGGCGACGTCATCGAACATGCCCTGAACGACGGCATCAAGACCTTCGTCGGCGGCAACTGCACCGTCAGCCTGATGCTGCTGGCCCTGGGTGGCCTGTTCAAGGCCGATCTGGTGGAGTGGGTGAGCGTGGCCACCTATCAGGCTGCCTCCGGCGGCGGTGCGCGCCACATGCGTGAGCTGGTCACCCAGATGGGGCTGCTGCGTGATGAGGTGGCGGTGGAGCTGGCGGATCCCGCCTCCGCCATCCTCGACATCGAGCGCAAGATCACCGAGAAGACCCGCTCCGGCACCCTGCCGGTGGACAACTTCGGCGTACCGCTGGCCGGTGGCCTCATCCCCTGGATCGACACCAAGCTCGACAACGGCCAGAGCCGCGAAGAGTGGAAGGGCCAGGCCGAGACCAACAAGATCCTGGGTATCGAGAACGCCGCCATTCCGGTGGATGGCCTGTGCGTGCGCATCGGTGCCCTGCGCTGCCACAGCCAGGCCTTCACCATCAAGCTGAAAAAGGATGTGCCGCTGGCCGAGATCGAAGCCCTGCTGGCCGCCCACAACGACTGGGTGAAAGTGATCCCCAACGATCGCGACATCACCGCCCGCGAGCTGACCCCGGCCGCCGTCACCGGCACCCTCAGCATCCCGGTCGGTCGTCTGCGCAAGCTCAACATGGGTCCGGAGTATTTGGCCGCCTTCACCGTGGGTGACCAGTTGTTGTGGGGCGCCGCCGAGCCGCTGCGCCGCATGCTCAATATCCTGCTGGACCGCGGGTGATGGCAATCGGGAACGACGACAGGGGGCTCAGGCCCCCTGTTTTTTTGGCAGGAACAGGGCAGACTCGATGCCATTGACGCTGCAAGGCATGGGGTCTTGGTTTTGTAATGCAGTGGCACTGTTATTAACTAAATAGATATTAACAGTGGCGCATCGATTATTTCCTGACTGAGCAGTCAGTGCCGGAAATATATTCCCGCCGCCGCCCTGGTAGCCGACTCGTTCTATTCCATCTGTACCACAAAATAGGGGGCTGTGGGCTCGCGGGATGGGCGGGATATATGCCTTGTTACAAATGAATATCCATTCAAGATATCCAGTGCGAGCCTGATTGATTACACTGACCGCCTGGCCAGGCCGATACCATGAGGCCGTGGCGCCAGGTGATCCGACGCGGTGTGGCGGCCGGCTCGCGGCAGCCCCGTGGGGGGCGAAAATAATACTTATATGCTCAATAGTGCGCGTTACGCCCATGGCGTGCCGTCGCCGTTTTCCCCTTGCTGCGAGACCAATGAAGGGCAGCAGCGGTGACCCATAATAATGTTCAGGTTCGAGAATTGGGAAATTACATGAGAGTCGTGTGGAGTTTGCTCTATTTCTTCAGTGTCTTGGCCTTGGCCGGCCCCGTGCTGGTCAAGGAGCAGAAAAAAGTGGCCGATCCCTTGATCGTGCCCTATCAGCAATATCGGCTCGACAATGGCCTGACGGTGATCCTGACCCAGGATCACTCCGATCCCCTGGTGCACGTGGCGGTCCACTACCGGGTGGGGCTGGAAGAAGAGGCGCCGGGCCAGTCCGGGCTGGCCCACCTGTTCGAGCACATGATGTTTCAGGGCTCGGCTCACGCGGGGGAGGAGGGCCATAACCGCCTGCTGCAACAGATGGGATCAAAAGATGTGAACGGCTGGACCCAGGAGGATCAGACCCGCTATTTCCAGACGTTGCCGGCCAATCAGCTGGAGAAGGTGCTCTGGCTGGAGGCGGATCGCATGGGGTTTCTGCTCGATACTCTCTATCAGCAGAAGCTGGACGTGCAGCGCGACATCATCAAGAACGAGCGCGCCAACCTGGTCGAAGATCAACCCTATGGGCGCTTCTATGAGGCGCTGAATCGCACGCTTTACCCGCCCAATCATCCCTACTTCAACACGCCGTTTGGCCGGGCTGCGGATCTGGATCGCCTCACCCTGGAGGATGTGCGCCAATTCTTCCTGCGCTGGTATGGGCCCAACAACGCCACCTTGGTGATCGGCGGTGACATTCAACCGGCCCAGACCCTGGCCTGGGTAGAGCGCTATTTCGGGGCCTTGCCCGCCACACCGGCCCAGACTCGGCCGCTGGTGCGTCCGGTGACGCTGAAGAAGAGCCGCTATCGCACCCTGACCGATCGGGTGGCCGAACCCCTGCTGGTGCTGGCCTATCCGACCGTCTCTGCCAGTGATCCCGGGGTCGAGGCTCTCGATCTGCTGGCGGATCAGCTGGGGGGCTCGGCCAGCGGCCTTCTGCAGCGAGAGCTGCAGCAAAGCGGCAGGCTGGTCTCCGTCTTTGCCAGCCATGAATGCAATGTGCTGGCATGCAAGTTGATGATCCATGCCATTCCTAATCTGGCCAAAGGGGCCGAGCTTGGCCCCATCAAGGCGGAGATCGATCGGGTCATCGGCCAGCTCGCCAGCGACGGGGTCACCCGCGAGCAGCTGGCCCACTCGGTCAATGCCCTGCGCGCCAAACGGATTTGGCCGCTGGACAGCGTGGCCGGCAAGGTGGAGCAGCTGGGCACAGGTTATACCCTGTTTCAGGATCCCAACTTCCAGTACCGCAACCTCAAGCGCCTTGCCCGGGTGACGCCGGCCGATCTGCAGCGGGCATTGACGCGCTATGTGTTGAACAAGCCCAGGGTGGTGCTGAGCGTGGTGCCGGCCGAGCATCCCGAGTGGCAGGCGGGCAACCCCAACTTCGTCGAGCCGCCCCCCTTGCCGCTGGCCCGGCCGCTGCAGACGCTGGCTCCCAGGCAGATCAAGGAGACCCTGGATCGACGCCAGGAGCCGGCCAGTGGTGGTGCCTTGCCGGTGCCCATGCCGACCCTGTGGCATGCCAAGCTGGGTGAGCGGGTCTCTCTGCTCGGCCACTACAGCGATGAAGTGCCGGCCTTTGCCATGAGTATCAACTGGCCGGGCGGTGAGCGGGCCGAGCCGCAGGGCAAGGGCGGGGTCGCCACCCTGACCGATGCCATGCTCTCCCTTGGCAGCGAACAGCTGCAGGAGGCGAGCATCGAGGAGCGGGCGCGCCAGCTGGGAGCCAGCATCAGATTCGAACATGGTGAGGAGCGCAGCTCCATCGAGGTCCAGGGGCTCACCTCCCATTTCGAGGAGGTGCTGGCGCTGGTACGGGAATTGGTGCTGCAGCCCGCCATGCGCAGCGCCGATTTCGAGCGCAGCCAGTTTGACTACAGCCAGTGGCTGCAACAGCTGGCTCGCGATCCCCAGTGGCAGGCGGACTGGCAGTTCGGTGCCCTGCTCAAGGGGAACAAGCCACTGGATCCCGTGGCCAGCCTGCGGGCGCTGACCCTGGACGATGTGCGCCATTTTTATCAGTCGGTCCATCGCAGCGGGGAAGCCCAAGTGGTGGTGAGCGGGGATCTGGCCCAGGAGCGGGTGATGAAGGCCCTCGGCTTTCTAGTCGAGCCAGCGGGTCAGCCGGCGGCCCTGCGCTCTCTGGAGTGGCGTGGGCAGCAGGCCAAACGGGCCATCTATCTGCTGGACAATCCCGGGGCTGCGCTCAGCCAGATCCGGGTGGGACGGCGCGCCATGGCGGAGGATGCCTTCGGCGAGCAGTACCTGACCCGGCTGATGAATGTCTCCCTCGCCGAGCGGTTGAACATCCGGCTGCGTGAGGAGTTGGGTTACACCTACTTTATCGGCTCCACCTTCGAGGGCAACGTCGATGCGGGTTATTTCCTGCTGCAAAGCAGCGTGCGCAGCGCAGTGACCGGGGCGGCGCTGCGGCAGATCCTGCAGGAGCTCGACAAGTATCAGCGGCTGGGGCCGACCCGGCTGGAGGTGCGTACCCTGCGGGATCGGGTGCTCAATGGCCAGGCGCTCGACTACGAGACGCTGCCGCAGGAGGTGGCCTACATGCAACCCATCCTGCTCAAAGGGTGGCCGCAGGATTATGTGGAGCAGCAGGTGCAGCAGGTGAGCCAGCTTTCCCCCTTTACCCTGCGCGAGCTGGCCCGCCGCTGGCTCGATCCCGACGACATGGTGATCCTGGTGGTGGGGGATGCCAAGACGCTGGCCCCCGAGCTGGCCGGGTTGGGCTGGCCGGTGCAGCGCCTCTCTCCCTAGCGGGTTGCCCCTATCGGGCGACGGCCGCAAGCAAAACAGCCCGCCCCCTGGCAGGGGGCGGGCTGTTTTTTTGCGCTCAAAAGAGGCAAACGGTCAGATAAGGGCCAGGGCGGCGGCCAGATCGGCGATCAGATCGTCGGCATCTTCCACCCCGATGCTGAAGCGGATGAGGTCGTCATTGACCCCGGCGGCGAGGCGGCTCGCCTCGTCCATGGCAGCGTGGGTGGTGCTGGCCGGATGGCAGGCCAGGCTCTCAAGATCCCCCAGGCTCACCGCCTGCACGAACAGCTGCAGGTTGTCGAGCAGGGTGGCGCAGCGCTCAAACCCGCCTTCCAGTTCGATGCTCACCATGCCGCCAAAGCCGCTGGCGAAGGCGCCGAGGGCATCGTGGCCCGGATGGTTGGCAAGCCCCGGGTAGATCACCTTCTTCACCGCCGGGTGGGTGGCCAGGAAGTCGGCCACATGCTGGGCGTTGTGCAGGTGGGCATCCATGCGCAGGGGCAGGGTCTTGACCCCGCGCTGCAGCAGGTAGGCCTCCTGCGGGCCTATGGGGGAGCCGATGTGCTTGAGGGCCACGGTGCGGATCGACTTCATCAGCGCGTGAGAGCCCGCCACCACCCCGGCGATGATGTCGCCGTGGCCGCCCAGGTACTTGGTGCCGCTGTGCATGACGATGTCGATGCCAAGCTCGAGCGGGCGCAGCAGGTAGGGGGTGAGGAAGGTGTTGTCACACACTGTGATGGCGCCCACCTTGCGAGCCGCCTCCACCACCACCCGCGGATCCACCACCTTGAGGGTGGGGTTGGTCAGGGTTTCGAACAGTACCACCTTGGTGGCGGGGAGGATGTTGGCCAGCAGATCCTGATCGCTCTCGTAGGCGGTGACCTTGATGCCGGCGCGGCTGAAGGTCTGCTTGAGAAACGCATCGGTGCCGCCGTAGAGGGGGCCGATATAGGCCACATCATCGCCGCTGTCGGCCAGGGCATACATGATGGCGCTCACCGCCGCCATGCCGCTCGCCACCACCAGCGCCTCGTCGGCCCCTTCCAGCGCCGCCAGCTTCTGCTCCAGCTCGGCGGTGGTGGGGTTGCCAAAGCGGCTGTAGATAAAGCCGGGGGCTTGACCTGCGAAGCGCTCCTTGCCCGCCTGGGCGTTGAAGTAGCTGAAGGTGCTGCTCTGGTAGAGTGGGGTGGTGAGGGCGCCGGTCTGTGGGTCGATCCGCTGGCCGCTGTGCACGCTCATGGTTTTGAATTTCATTGTATTGCTCCGTCATTGCCAGGCTGTGGCCCAACTGCTTGTGTCATCTGAAGGGGCGCCGCGGCGCCCCCCGTCTATTAGGTATGGCAGCGTCAGGCGAGTTGTGGCTCGCGCCGTTCGCGCTTTGCCGTCTGTTCGCTGCTTGTCTGCGCATTGGCGGACGCCGGGGCGACGCCATAGTGGCGGGCCGCCACATCCGGGTGGGAGCGCAGCCTCCCTTTGAGTACGTTCTCCCCCACCTGATAAAAGAGCGGGTTGGTCGGGTCGCTCTCGGGTCCCAGCGCCTGGGCTGCCAGCGCGGGGGAGAGGCTGAGCAGCGGCACGGTGGCATCCAGCCGCGCCGCCATGAAGAAGGCGCAGGAGAGGCGCGAGACGCCGGGCGGCGGGCTTGCTACCCGGTGCAGGGTGGCCTTGAGGTAGCCGTTGGAGGCGAGCTCCAGCAGCTCGCCGATATTGACCACCAGGGCCCCCGGCAGGGGCGGCGCCGAGATCCAGCCACTCGCTGTTTCCACCTCGAGCCCGGAGTGATGATCCTGCATCACCAGGGTCAGGTAGCCGGGATCCTTGTGGGCACCCACCCCCTGACCGCTGCCCCCCTCGGCTTGCCCCGGGTAGTGAATGAGCTTCATGTGCTGATAGGGGGCACCGCGAATGCTCTCGTCAAACACCCCGGCTGGCTGCTCCAGCACCTCGGCGAAGGCGGCCAGCAGGGTGAGGCTGATGGCGCTCAACCTCTCCTGCCACGCCAGCAGTTGCGCCTGCATGTCGGGCAGGGCGATAGGCCATTGGTTGGGGCCGATGAGTCGCTGCCAGGGTTCACGTATCTGCGCCGAAGGCAGGGCCTGCGCCTCATTCATGATATCGAACTGCTCGCGCAGATCCGGCCGCGCCCGGGTGAGCTCGGCCCCCACCTGGTTGTAGCCGCGAAAGTGGGGGGAGTGCACCATCTGCACCGCCAGTTTCTCCTGCTGTGGCAGGGCGAAGAAGCGGGCCGCCAGCGCCAGGGTTTCCTGCTGCTCTTGCTCGCTCAGGCCATGGCCGATCAGATAGAAAAAGCCCACCTCACGGGCCGCCCGGCCAAGGGTGGCCAGCATCTGGCGACGGGTCTCTGGGGCGCCATCGAGGGCGGCGAGATCGATGATCGGCAGTGGTGAATGTTCCATGTGCACCTCCTCACTGACCAGGGGCGGGAGGCTACCCGCACACCTGACATGAAAACGACGACGCCCTGACCGATAAACCGGCCAACGCCCTGTTGCCAGGGATGGCGCCATTTGGATTGAGGGAGATGCTACTGTTCGGAGTTATAAGACGGAAACAACAAATTATTCTTAGTTATATACAAAAATCGAAATAGAATTCGCCACCCATCCGGGTGGCTGCGGATTGAGCGGCGATAATGGCAATATACCGGCGCGCTTGGCACCCATGTTGGCCTGACTCGGCATGTACCGGCTTGAGCGCAATGTGAGTGCGAGTTGGGCAAGTTGGGCAAATAGAGAGGCGAGCATCGCTGCCAGCACAGAGATTCCCAAATACAGAGATGCAAAAAGGGAGGCTGATGCCTCCCTTTGTGTGACGGGCGCGCAGCCCTGTGTGGTGCCGAGGTCAGGCTCAGTAACCCAGAGTGAAGCGCTGGCGCAGGTGGGCCGGTTTTTCCGCTTCGTTGAGCACGCCATCGGCCAGATCGCCGACCGTGATCCCGGCCGGTTGTTCACCGCTGAACAGCACCTGATCGGCACCGAGCCGGTAGCCGCCACGCTTCTCGCCGGGTTCCAGGAACACGGGGGGGGAGACGAAACGCCAGTCGAGGGCGGTTTCACGGCGAAGCGCCGTGAGGCCGTCGCGGGCGGCCAGGGCCCCCTGTTTCCACTCGGCCGGGAACTCCGGGGTATCCACCAGTTGCACGCCCGGGGCAATTTCCAGACTGCCGGCCCCGCCGACCACCAGCAGCCAGCTGTTGGCCGCGACGGCGGCGGCCACGATGGCGCTGGCCCCCTTGAGGTACTGGTCGTAGATGTCCGGGGTGGTCCAGCCCGGGTTGTAGGCGCTGATCACCCGATCGTGCCCCTTGAGCACCTTGGCCAGCGCCTGGCTGTCCTGGGCATCCACCGCCACGGCGGTGACCTGCGGGTGAGCGGCTACCTTGCTCACGTCACGCACGATGGCGGTGACGTGATGGCCGCGGCTGACGGCTTCATTGAGGATGGCTGTACCGACAAAACCGCTGGCACCGATCAGGGCAATTTTCATGGGAGATTCTCCTTCACTGTTGGAATGGGGCTATCCTACGCCCTCGAATGTGATTTAATAATCCGTTGTAAATTGCATTCACTTATAAGCTGGATTTAATAATGGAACAGCTCAAGCGTTACGCCATCTTCGCCGCCGTGGTCGAGGCGGGCAGCATGACCGGTGCCGCCAAGGCCCTCGGCATGACACCCTCCGCCGTCAGTCAGCATATCAGCCAGCTGGAGAGCCTGCTCGGCCTCACCCTGCTGCACCGCTCCACCCGCCGCCTCAACCTGACCGAGGCGGGGGAGGTGGTGTGGCAGGGGTGCCAGTCCCTGCAGCAGACCCTCAACCAGACCGAGCTGCGCCTCTCGGAGGTACGCGACAGCCTGCTGGGGGAGGTGCGGATCACCGCGCCGGTGGGGATGGCTGGCCAGCCGCTGGCACGGGCACTGTCGCCGCTGCTGCAGGCCCACCCCGGCCTGTGCATCCAGATCATCGCCGACGACGAGAAGCGGGATCTCATTGCCGAGCGCATCGACGTGGCGCTGCGGGTCGGCACGCTCTCGGACTCCACCCTGGTGGCGCGCAAGCTGGGCCAGACCCGAATGCTGCTGTGCGCCTCGCCCGCCTATCTGGCGCGCAAGGGCACCCCGCGCAGCCCGGAGGCGCTGCTGGATCACGACTGGCTGGCCGCCGATATGCTGAGCGGCGGCCTGACCTTCTTCGACGAGAAGGGGCAGGGGCACAGGGTCAAACCCAAGCCGCGGGTGGTGTGCAACAACGTGTTGCCGCTGCGCCAGTTCACCCTGGCGGGGCAGGGGGTGTCGCTGCAGCCGGAGGGGGAGATCGCCGAAGATCTCGCCTCGGGCCGCCTGCTGGAACTGCTGCCGGGCTTTCGGGTGCCACCCATGGAGATCCACGCCATCACCCCGCAGCGGGAGATCCCGGAGAAGGTGCGCCGGGTGATCGCCGCCCTGCGCAGCCACTTCGCCGAACCGGTGGGGGCCGCGGCGACACGTCCGTAGTCCGGGCAAGGAAGAAGGCCGTTCCGGTTGGCCGGAGCAAACCAGGATCAAACAAAGAGGGCAGCCCGCGGGCTGCCCTCTGTCGATGCGCTATGTCGATTAGACAAGGCCAGGCCTCACTTCATGTAGAGACCGCCGTTGATGGCCAGGGTCTCGCCGGTGATATAGGCACCCGCCTCGCTGGCAAGAAACACCACGGCGGCGGCGATCTCTTCCGGCTTGGCCAGCCGGCGCATCGGTATGTCGGCCTTGATGCTGTCGAGGATGTCGGTGCGGATCGCCTCCACCATGGGGGTGGCGGTGTAGCCGGGGGCGATGGCGTTGACCGTCACCCCGAAGCGGGCTCCTTCTGCCGCCAGCGCCTTGGTGAAGCCCAGCATGCCCGCCTTGGCGGCCGAGTAGTTGACCTGGCCGAACTGCCCCTTCTGGCCATTGACCGAGGAGATGTTGATGATGCGGGCATCACGCTGCTCGCACATGGCGTCGAACAGCGGCTGGGTCACGTTGTAGAGGCTGCACAGGTTGGTGTGGATCACCTCGAACCACTGCTCCGGGGTCATCCGCTTGAAGGCCCCGTCCCGGGTGATGCCGGCATTGTTGACCAGCACGTCCACCCGCCCTTCATCCTGCAGCAAGCGGCCCAGGGCCTCGCGGCACATGGCGGTGTCGGCCACGTCCAGCGCCAGCAGCCGCACCTGATCCGGCCTAAAACCCTGCTCTGCATACCAGTCGTGCGCCGCCGCGCCGTTGGCGCTGGAGTGGGTGGCGATGATGCGATACCCCTGGGCCAGCAAGGCGGTGGTGATGGCGGATCCGATGCCGCCACGGGCTCCGGTGATCAAGGCAACTTTCTTCATCTAGGCTCTCCCTGCATAAAAGATTCGAACGAGGACTTTATGGGCTTTTTGGGGTAATTGATATATTTGTTTTCAAACAATCTGACAGGCAAACGCGTCACTTTTGTGACAGCCTGCCAAGCTGGCTTGACGGACCAGCACTCGAGCCACCTGGCAAGAGGGCGGACGTGACCATATCGCCAGCCCTTGCCGCCAAGGTGGCGGCCATGTTTAATGGGGCCCTTGCGCGCAGCGCCTTGCCGACAGCCCAGATCCGATCTCGCCATGACCAGCTTCTCTTCCGCCCCAGAGGTCGAACCCCGGCCGCACAGCCAGCTGACCCGCATCGAACGGGTGCTCGACTACATCCACGCCAACCTGGATCAGCCGCTGGCGCTGGCCGAGCTGGCGGAGCAGAGCTGTTGGTCGCGCTGGCAGTTGCAGCGGGTGTTCCTCCATGAGACGGGGCTGACGGTGGCCCACTATGTGCGCGAGCTCAAGCTGAGCCAGGCGGCAGAGGCCTTGCTGTCTGGCCGCCAGCGGGTGCTGGATCTGGCGCTCTGTTACGGTTTTGGCTCCGAGGTGAGCTTCAGCCGCGCCTTCAAGCAGCAGTTCGGTTGCTCGCCGCTGGCCTATCGCAAGCGGGGCCTACGGCTGGGGCTGCGTACCCCTCTGGTGCGGGCTACCCTGCCGCAGCCCATGCCTGCCAGGCTGGTACAGGTGCGGATCGAGAGCCAGCCGGGCTTTATCCTGCAAGGGGTGAAGGGGCAGATCCGCGGGCTGTTTGCCGCCGCCCCCGACTTTCAGCAGACGGTGCCCGCCATCTGGCGTGCCCTGCGCACGGCGGGCGCTTTGCCACCCGGGCAGGAGCGGGTGGGGGTGGTGGATGTTTCTGGCGCCGGCGAGTCGCTCCCCTACTGGGCGGGCAGCGTGATGGAGGAGGGGGCCAGCTTGCCTGCCGGTCTGGCGCGCCTCCCGGTACCGGCCCAGACCTACGCGGTGCTAAGCCACGTGGGCCCCGTCAGTCAGCTGGGGCAGACCCTCAACTGGTTTATCCTGCACTGGTTGCCGAGCTCCGGCTATCGCGGGCTGGACGGTTTCGAGCTGGAGCGTTACGCCCCCGATTTTGACGGTAACCAGCCGGATGCCCGCATGGAGTATTGGCTGCCCGTCGACCCTCTCTGACACGGCTATTCCCTTGCCCGGCGGATGCCGGGCGCTGCTATCCCTCTTTCCCTTTTGATTGCGCCAGGCTTTGCTATCCATTCGACATCGCCTGCGTGTCTGCCGTCAGTTGAGGTTGCCGGATGGGGCCAGCTTGGCCGCATTTTCTCCCTCTTTCGCGCCAACATGCCCCAAATTGTTAATTCAAGGGCAAAATGACCCAATAAAATGCAAATGAGATTTGTTACTATTCGCTCATTGCATTCGAGGATCAGATGTACGCCACTCACCCCCCTTTGACCCTGGTCGCCGCGACTATCTGCGCCCTGTTGGCTGGCCCTGTGCAGGCAGCCGCTGCCGAGCGCTCGACACAGACGCGGGCCGACGAGACCCTGACCGTGCTCGGCGAGACCTATCGCAACACCGCGACCAAGACCCGGCTCGACCCCCTGGAGACGCCCCAGGCCATCTCGGTGGTGGAGGGTGACACCCTGGAACAGCGCGGCGTCAGCTCGGTGAGCGAGGCGCTGCGCTACGTGCCCGGCGTCAACACCGAGCTGCGGGGCGGGGCGGTCAACCGGCTGGATCTGTTCAACATCCGCGGCTTTGACAACTACCAGAACTTCTACGACGGCCTGCTGCTGCAGTACAACGACTGGAACCTGCAGCCCCAGATCGATCCGGTGGCCATCGAGCAGCTGGAGGTGTTCAAGGGGCCCACCTCCGTGCTTTACGGCAGCATGCCCCCCGGCGGCATGGTGAACCTCATCGCCAAGCGCCCCCAGCGGGAGGCCAGCCACAGCGTGAGCCTGGCGAGTGGCACCGGTAATCTCAAGGAGCTGACCCTCGACAGCACCGGCGTCCTCAACGATCAGTTTGCCTATCGGCTGGTGGGGCTGGCCCGCCAGAAAGAGGGCCAGGCGGTGACCTCAGAGGAGGAGCGCTACGTGCTGGCGCCCTCTCTCGACTGGCAGTTGAGTGAGCGCACCCTGCTAAACCTCAACCTCTATTACCAGAAAGACCCGCAAGCCGGCATCTACACCACGGTACCGGCCAGCGGCTCGGTCAAGTCCAACCCGCTGGGCCAGCTGGGTAGCGATACCTTCCTTGGCGATGAAAACTGGAACCAATACAGCCGGGAGGTGACCCTGCTTGGCTACAAGCTGAGCCACGACTTCAACGCCAGCTGGCAACTGCTGCAAAACGCCCGCTACATGGATGCCTCGGCCAACCAGCAGAACACCTACAACGCGGCATTGGCGGCCGACCACCGCACCCTGGCCCGCAACGCCTACCTGACCGATGAAGAGTCCCGCGGTTTTGTCATCGACAACCAGCTGGCGGGCAAGGTGCAGACCGGCAAGGCCCAGCACAACCTGCTGCTGGGGGTCGATTACCAGTATCTGGATGCGCGCATTCTCTACCGGGATACCCTCGACTATTCCGCTCCCGCCATCGACATCTTCAACCCGAACCACCAGCAGATAGTGCCGGCAAACCTGGCCTTCAACTATCAGGACAACCGAACCATCCGCCAGTACCAGAGCGGCCTCTATCTGCAGGATCAGGTGCGTCTCGATCGGCTGGTGGCCATCGGCGGCGCCCGCTACGACCGCTACCGGATGGACACCGACAGCCGGACCCTCTATCAGGGGGCGGCGAGCAACACCCTGGCCCAGATCGATCAGGACAACCTCTCGCTGCGCCTCGGCGCCCTCTACGAGCTGGATCACGGCCTCTCGCCCTATGTGAGTTATGCCGAGAGTTTCGAGCCGGTGGCGGGGGCAGACAAGCAGGGCCAGGCGTTCAAACCGGCCACCGGCCGGCAGTGGGAGGGGGGGCTCAAGTTCCTCTCCGAAGACATGAGCAAGACCGCCACTCTCTCGGCGTTCCACATCACCAAGCAAAATTCCCTGGTGACGGATCCGGACAACGTCTACGGGCCCAAGCTGCAGACCGGCGAGATGGTCTCCAAGGGGGTCGAGCTGGAGGGGCGACTCGATCTCACCAGCCGCTGGGGTCTGGCGCTGAGCTATACCCGTCAGCAGATGGAGATCACCCGCGACACCACCAGCCTGCAGGGCAAGACGCCGGTCTGGGTACCCAAGCAAATGGCTTCGCTGTGGAGCAACTACCTGCCGGCCGGCCCGCTGGAAGGGGCGCGCCTGGGGGCTGGCCTGCGCTACGTGGGGGAGGCCCAGCTTGATGCCGCCAACACGGATACGGTGCCGGATTACCTGCTGATGGACATGGCCGCCTCCTACGATCTGGCCCAGCTCAGCCAGCGTCTGCAAGGGGTGGAGGTGTCACTCAGCGCCAGCAACCTGTTCAACAAGACCTACTACTCCTGCTACGACCAGAACAACTGCTGGTTCGGCGCCGAGCGCAGCATGGAGGCGCGACTCAAATACGTATTCTGACCCTGCGTCCCGGGCCGCGCCCGGGACTCTCTCACCCCATGACCGGCGCCGGCCGTCGTGCCCGCAGCCCGGGGGGGCGGCGTGAGCCGGATCTGCAGGCGCTGGCGGATCACGGCGCCCTGTTTGCTGCCGCCGCCGGGCTTATCCCGTCCCTCAAGGGGCGGCTGGTGGCTGCCGGCGAGGCTGAGGCGCTGTTGACGACGACCAAGCAGGCCACGCCGGCCGAGGTGGCGGCTACGCTGCACGAGTATTGGCGACTGGCCCATCCGGAGGCGGGCCCCGCCTACTGGCTCACCCGCAGCTGGGGCATGCTCTGCTGGCAATCCATCTATCTGGCCATGGTGGCCGTCTATCGGCTGCGGGCCGTGCCGGCGCTGGAGAGGCTGGGCCAGGGTTATCAGGATGGGCTGGTATCGGGCTTTACCCTGCCGGCCGAGCCCATGATCAAGGGGGAGCTGGAGCTCTTGATCAAGGTGGCGGGTGAGCGGCTGCAGGCCCATTGGCAGGCGCTGTTCACAGCGCTCGGGCAGGTGCAGCGGCTGCGGCCCGGTTTCGTGCGGCCGCTCTTGGCGGACGATCTGCTGGCGGCGCTGGTGCGGGTGCCCGCGTTCTTTGACGAGATAAGCCCCGCCGAGGTGGCGGCCCATGCGCCGCACTGGCTTGCCGCCTGCGGTCTGCCGACCGAACATCTGGCGGGCTGGCAGCCGGCGCCCTGGCCGCCAGCGGCCGGCTTGGTCGGTTACGTGCGCCAGCGCTGCTGCCTGCACTACAAGCGCCGCGATGGTGAGCTGTGCGCAAACTGCCCTCGGCGGCAGGGGGCGGTGAGCTGTGAAGAGGGGGCTTGAATAAGAAGTCCTGCGTGATGACAAGCCGCCCTCTGGCGGCTTTTTACTGCGCTTTGCAGTGTGGATGACTGCGCTCTTACGTCGCCTATCTTGATACGAATGCACTCGAACAGGCTTTGCAGACAGGCTTGATCCCGGTCGGTGCGGCCCCCTGCTCTTACAAGTTACTGCGTTTTTACGTCGCCCATCTTGCTGCGAATACGTTCAAACAGGCTCTGCAGACAGGCTTGATCCCGGTCGGCGGCGCGCACCGCGCCATACATATGACGGCGGACTCCGCCCCCCAGCGGCCTGGCTTCGAGCAAGCCCTGCCGCACGAATTCCTCGCAGGCCCAGCGCGGCAGGGCGGCGACGCCCAGGCCGGCGGCGGCCATCTGCAGCATCACTGAGGTGTTGTCCACCGGCTTGCAGCGGGCGGGCTCGATGCCGGCCGGCTGCAGGAAGCGGCTGAACACGTCCATCCGCGCCCGCTCCACCGGGTAGACCAGCAGCACCTCGGGGCGCAGATCCTCAGGCTTGATGGTCTGCTGCCCACAGAGGGGGTGGTCCGGCGCCATCACCAGCACCAGCTCGAAGGCGAACAGCGGCTCGAAGTGGAGATCGCCGCGCGCCTGCACGTCCGAGGTGAGCAGCAGGTCGAGCTGGCCGCCGAGCAGGGCGCTGATGGCATCAAAGCCCGGCACAGACTCCACTTCCAGGTCAACCCCCGGCCACTGACGGCGAAAATCTGGCAACAGCGGCAGCAGCCACTGGATGCAGCTGTGGCAATCGAGCGCCAGGTGCAGGCGACCGGCGTCGCCGCTGTGCAGGGCCTGCAGCTGTTTCTCGGTCTGGGCCAGCGCCGGCAGCACCTGGCGGGCCAGCCCCAGCAGCTGGTTGCCGGCCGCGGTCAGCACCAGCGGCCGGCTCTTGCGCAGATAGAGCTCCAGGTTGAGGCGGGTCTCCAGCTCCTTGAGCTGGTGGGAGAGGGCGGACTGGGTGAGGTTAAGGCAGAGCGCCGCCCCGGCCAGCGAGCCCTGCTCGGCCAGCGCGCTCACCGTTTTCAGGTGCTTGATGTCGATCCCCGGGTTGTTTGACACCGCCATGGTATCCCTCCTTGTTATGCCTGGGCGGCGGTTTGTTGCCCGCCTTGAGAATTTCTTGAGAGCCAGTTGAAAAGGATTCAATAGCCAACGCCACCTTATCTTGTCATTTTGGATGTGTAAACATCTGGATGGCTAAATCATCCAGTTCACCATCAGATGAATGAGCATAAGGAATGGAACCTATGACCTGCGCACACACCCTGGGCTTTCCCCGTATCGGCGCCAAGCGCGAGCTGAAATTTGCCCTCGAATCTTACTGGCGCGGCGAAACCAGCCAGGCCGAACTCATCGCCACCGGCAAGAGCCTGCGTGAGCGTCACTGGCAGGCCCAGCAACAGGCTGGTGTGACCCTGCTGCCGGTGGGTGACTTCGCCTGGTACGATCAGGTGCTTGGCACCAGCCTGCTGGTGGATGCCATCCCCGCCCGCCACCGCCATGGCGACACCGATCTCGATACCCTGTTCCGGGTCGCCCGTGGTCGTGCGCCGACCGGTCCGGCCGCCGCCGCCGCCGAGATGACCAAGTGGTTCAACACCAACTACCACTACCTGGTGCCCGAGTTCAGCCGCGACCAGCGCTTCAAACTGGGCTGGAGCCAGCTGTTTGACGAAGTGGAAGAGGCCAAGGCGCTGGGTCTGCCGGTCAAGGCGGTACTGCTGGGGCCCGTCTCCTACCTGTGGCTTGGCAAGGAGAAAGAGAGCGGCTTCTCCCGTCTCGAACTGCTCGACCGCCTGCTCATCGTCTACCAGGAGATCCTGGCGAAACTGGCCGCCCAGGGGGTGGAGTGGGTACAAATCGACGAACCGGCGCTGGCGCTGGACTTGCCGGACGAGTGGCGGCTGGCCTACCTCAATGCCTATGAGCGTCTGGCTGGTCCCTGCAAACTGCTGCTCACCACCTATTTTGGCTCTGTTGCCCATCAGCGCGACATCATCACCAGCCTGAAGGTGGATGGCCTGCACCTGGATCTGGTGGCGGCGCCCGAGCAGCTGGAGACCCTGGTCCCGCACCTGCCGGCCCAGTGGGTCATCTCGGCCGGGGTCATCAACGGTCGCAACGTCTGGCGTGCCAATCTGGCCAAGCTGGTACCGACCCTGAAAGCACTGAAGGCCAGGCTCGGCGAGCGGCTCTGGGTCGGTTCTTCCTGCTCCTTGTTGCACAGCCCGGTGGATTTGACCCTGGAGCACGAGCTGGATGCCCAGACCCGCAGCTGGTTCGCCTTTGCCCTGCAAAAATGCTACGAGCTGGGGCTGCTGGCCGACCATCTCAACGGCGGGGAGCTGGACAAGATCAATGCCTACAGCCAGCCCATCGTGGATCGGGAGTCCGACAGCCGGGTGCACAAGAAGGCGGTGCAGTCACGGCTCGCCAGCCTCACCAACAGCGATTTCGAGCGCCACAGCGCCTACCCGGTGCGGGCCGAGGCACAGCGCGCGGATCTCAAGTTGCCGCTGCTGCCGACCACCACCATCGGCTCCTTCCCGCAGACCTCGGAAATTCGGGTGCTGCGCCAGGATTGGCGGGCCGGCCGCATCGACGATGGTGCCTACGAGGCGGGCATTCAGGCCCAGATCAAGGATGCCATCCTGCGCCAGGAGGCCATCGGACTGGACGTGCTGGTGCACGGCGAAGCGGAGCGCAACGACATGGTGGAGTATTTCGGCGAGCTGCTGGATGGCTTTGCCATCACCCGCTTCGGCTGGGTACAGAGCTATGGCTCCCGCTGCGTCAAGCCGCCGGTGATCACCCGCGACATCGACCGGCCGACCCCCATGACCCTGGCGTGGACCCAGTTTGCCCAGAGCCTGACCGACAAGCCGGTCAAGGGTATGCTGACTGGCCCTGTGACCATCCTCTGCTGGTCCTTCCCGCGCGAAGACGTGAGCCGCGAACAGTCAGCCCTGCAGATTGGCCTTGCCATTCGCGACGAGGTGGCAGACCTGGAAGCCGCCGGCATCAAGATCATCCAGATCGACGAACCGGCGATCCGTGAAGGTCTGCCCCTGCGCAAACAGGATCACCAGGCCTATCTCGACTGGGCGGTGCGCGCCTTCCGTCTGAGCGCGAGCCCGGTAGTGGACAGCACCCAGATCCACACCCACATGTGCTACAGCGACTTCAACCTCATCATAGAGGCGGTGGCGGCGCTCGATGCGGACGTCATCACCATCGAGACCAGCCGTAGCCAGATGCAGCTGCTTGGAGCGTTCGAGCGCTTCAACTACCCCAACGAAATCGGCCCGGGCGTCTACGACATCCACTCGCCAAACGTGCCGAGCCAGGGCTGGATTGAGGATCTGATCCGCAAGGCGGCCAAGCAGATCCCGGCAGAGCGGCTGTGGGTCAACCCGGACTGCGGCCTCAAGACCCGCGGCTGGGAAGAGACCGAGGCCGCCCTCAAGGTGATGGTCGATGCCACCAAGGCGCTGCGTGCCGAGCTGGCCTGAAGACCATCTGCAAACAACAAGAGAGTACGGGCATAACGAACGAGGGAAGGCGCAAGCCTTCCCTCTCTTTTTATGCCGGATCAGCCATTGATGTTGGCCGGGGGAGGGGCTGTAGCAATGACGGCGCGGGCAGGCCGGGTGGCACGTCGGTCCCGGAATACTGGACGCAGCCCCCATAACCCCCCGCCATGTTCCCCCTGTTTTGCAAGGCTGGATCCTCGACCAGCAAGCGTGGCAGCTTGACGATATCACCCCGCCTGCGCCGGCGAGGCCTCGCCCATTTTTGCATTCGATGCGCTTGCGCTAGGCTCAGGGCAGGGTGATGACGGCGGGGCTGACATGATGAAAGCGGGTCTCTGGTTCGGGTGTTTATGGGGGCTGTTGTTGGCGGCATCTCCCCAGGCGGTTGCCATCTCCTCGCTCAACATGGTCTATTTCGATGATTTTGCCCCCTACTCATGGCGTGACGAGGAGGGCAAGATGCGCGGCCTCATGGTGGATGTGATGGACAGGGTAGGGCTCGAGCTTGGGGTTCAGGTGCATCATGAGGGATATCCCTGGTTGCGGGCGCAGAAACTGGTCCGTGCCGGTCAAGCCGACGGCTTCGTCACCGTGCCGACCCGGGAGCGGCGAGCCTATACCCGGGTGGTCGAAGCCCCGGTGGCCTTCTCACCCTTGACCCTGTTCACGCAAACCGGGCATCCGGCCCTGGCTCGTCTCAACCAGGCCCGCGCCTTGAGCGATCTCAAGGCGTTCACCATTCTCGACTACATCGGCAATGGCTGGGGCAAGGAGAACCTGGTCGGTTTCAAGGTCCATCTCACCAGCAATGTGGACAATGTCTTCAAGTTGCTGGCGGCCGGTCGGGGGGATCTGATGATCACGGATCCTCTGGTGGCGCGCTTCAAGCTGGCTCAGCTGGGATTGGCGGGAACGATCACGGAAGTCCCCCTGCAACTGGAGCTGACACCGCTTCACCTCTGTATTGCCAACTCATCCCCCTTCGCCGCCAGGGTGGACGAGTTGACTCGCATCTTGGCGCGATTGCGGCAAAGTGGCGAGCTGGCCAAGATGGAGGCTCACTATCGTTGACGCTGATGATGAAAAGAGGAATGGAACGGCAGGACGAGCTGAATCGCCCTGCCGGTGTGGGCGCAGGCTGGATCAGCCCGCAGCAGGGATTGGCAAGGGCGCACCTGACAAGCAAGGGGCCGGGGTTGGCGCAGGTAACCTCTCCTGATTGAGCGGGGTGCGTGCCATGACCCCGGCCAGCCAGTGGTGATCGAGGGGGATGGCATTGCGATCGCCGATCACCAGATTGAGGTGCTGGGCACCGAGGCAGCCGTAGCGGGCGGGATCGGTCTGGGTAAAGAGACCGAGGCAGGGCACGCCGCTGGCGGCGGCCAGGTGCAATGGCCCGGTGTCGCCGCTGACGAAGAGGGAGAGGCCGCCGGCAAAGCGGGCCAGCTCGCTCAGGCTGGAGAGGGAGACCTGCACGTCGCCGAGCTGGGGCTGGGGATCGGCGGGATCCTCGAGCTGGATCAGCAGGGCGGCGGGATAGTGGCGGCGCAGATCCCCGAGCAGCCGCTGCCACTGGGGCAGGGAGAGCCCCTTGCCCTTGCGGGCACCGGTGAAAAAGCCGATGAGCGGCCGTTCCGGGTAGTCCTGCCTGAGCGCCAGCAGCCGTGGGCTGGCGCTGTGCAACAAGCTGCCGAGCTCAATCTGATCGGCGAGATGACCGTGCATGCCGAGCAGTTGCAGCGGCTGGTGGGCGTAGTGGCAGTGATCGTTGGGAGTGAGGGGCTGGGGGAACAGGGCATCCCCCTTGGCATCGTCAAAGCCCAGCTTCTCGCGGGCCTTTACCCAGCCGGCGATGAGGTGATCGGTGCTGGAGGCAAAGGGCACATAGACCCGATCGTAATGCTGACGGCGCAGCTGCCATAGCACCGACAGGGAGGCCAGCAGACGCTTGCCCTGCAACCTGACCGGGTGAATGCGCTGCAGCTGCAGATCGGCCAGGAAGGGGAGCAGCTGGCCGCCGATGCACACCAGCTCTATCTCGGCATGGGGGTGGGCACTGCGTACCTTTTGCAGGAAGGGCAGCAGAAACAGGTTGTTGCCGATGCGGCAGGTGCTGCGAATGACCAGGATCCGCTGGGGAGGCTGGCTGGCTGCCGGCAGTCGGCCTTGACGCGCGAGCCAGGCGAGGGCTGCCCGCTCCAGCCCGGCGGTCCAGCAGCGGCGCTGACCGTCGAAGCGGCGCAGGGCATCTCTGATAGTGCTCATAAGTAGTGGCTCCGTGCATGAATATGGCCTCAAGGTGACACGACATTTCTTAAGCCGAGGTTAAGAAAAGATAAAAATGAGGGGGGGACGCCATTTTTTGTAAAAATTTGTTGCTGAGTCACAGTTTCAGAGTGCTCGGATGGAACAGGGGTGTTTCCGTATGATTCCTGTTTTACTGGGGCGGGATGGTTGAGCGGAGTAGATCGCACCTCCTGGTGGCATTTGGCGGCGGTATGTCGTTAAAATCGCGCATTTGAAATGAATGTTATCCTCGCAGGAGCCCCATGCAGTTCAGGGATTTCTTTCCGGTATCCACCAATACCAGTCTCAAAGAGAGTTGTTACGGCGCCCTGGGCGCCTTCGTCGGGCTGTTGGGCACCGCCCTCTTGTGCCGCTGGGGGCTGGGGCTTGAGGTCCACTGGCTGATCGCCCCCATGGGGGCCTCCGCCGTGCTGCTGTTTGCCGCCCCGGCCAGCCCGCTGGCCCAACCCTGGTCCATCCTGGTGGGCAACGGGGTGTCGGCGCTGATGGGGGTGCTGAGTGCCAGCCTGGTGGCGGATCCGGCGCTGGCTGCGGCTCTTGCCGTGATGCTGGCCATCGCCGCCATGTTGCTCACCCGCAGCCTGCATCCGCCCGGCGGCGCCGTGGCCTTGACCGCTGTCATCGGTGGCGAGGGGATCCGCCAGCTCGGGGTCGGCTATGTGCTGCTGCCGGTGCTGCTCAATTCGCTGTTGTTGCTGCTGCTGGCGCTCTGCTACAACCGGCTGCTGGGGCGCCGTTACCCCAACAGCGGTCAGGCCCGGCCCAACCGCCATCAGACCGCCGATCCCCAGCCGAGCGAGCGGGTGGCGACCCAGGCGGCGGACATCGATTTTGCGCTGGAAAAGCACGGCGAGCTGCTCGACATCAGCCGTCAGGATCTGCAGGCGCTGCTGCAGGAGGCCCAGCTGCACGCCCTGCGGGCCAGGGTGGGCACGGTGCGGGTGCAGGAGGTGATGTCGCGGGATCTGATCCTGATAGCGGCGCAGCAGCCGGCCATGGCGGCCTGGCAACTGCTCTCCCACCATCAGGTCAAGGCGCTGCCGGTGGTGGACGAGGCCGGTCGGCTGACCGGCATCATCACCCTGCACGACCTGATGATCGACCGGGTACTGCAACAGCCGCGGGGCGCCGCGGATCTGGCTGAGCTGCGGGTCGCAGACCTGATGACCCGCAAGCTGTCGACCGCCCGCCACGATCAGCAGCTCTACGATCTGGTGGGTGCCTTCTCTGATGGCGGCCTGCACCACATGCCGGTGGTGGATGGCGAGCAGCTGGTGGGGATCCTGACCCAGTCAGACATGGTCGCTGCGCTGTTCAACCTGGCGCTGCACCCGGCGCAGGGTGAAACCGGTGTACCGGTCAGTACATAAGAAAGGCCCCTCGCGGGGCCTTTTTGTTGTCTGTGCCTTGGCACTGCATGGCTGAACAAACCGAACAAGGTCAAAACAAGAGGGAGTGCTAGGCACTCCCTCGTTGGGATAAGAGAGACGGGGGACAAGGCTCAGCCGTAGCGGGCCAGGGTGAGCCCTTCGTCGCTGATGGCGGTGTCGCTGCCGCTGATGAGATCGCATAGCAACTGGCCCGAGCCTGCCGCCATGGTCCAGCCCAAGGTGCCGTGGCCGGTGTTGAGCCAGAGCCCGGGGATGGGGCTTGGGCCCACCAGCGGGGTGCCGTCCGGCGTCATGGGGCGCAGTCCGGTCCAGAAGTCGGCGCGGCTGATGTCGCCCCCCTCGGGGAAGAGATCACCGACCACCATGGCCAGGGTGTCGTGCCGTTTCGGGTTGAGGGCCAGGTTGTAGCCCGACAGCTCCGCCATGCCTCCGACCCGGATCCGCTCATCGAAACGGGTGATGGCCACCTTGTAGGTTTCGTCCAGCACAGTGCTGCGCGGCGCGGCCTCGGCGTTGATCATCGGCAGGGTGAGGGAGTAGCCCTTGACCGGGTAGACCGGCAGATCGAGCCCGAGCGGGCGCAGAAAGCCGGTGGCATAGCTGCCAAGGGCACAGACGATGGCGTCGGCCTTGAAGCGCTGCTCGCCGGCCCGCACCGCCACGGCGCGTCCCTGCGCCAGCTCGATCTCGTCGATGGCGCAGTTGAACACGAACTTGACCCCCAGTCGCTGCGCTTCTGCTGCCATGGCCTTGGTGAAGCGGAAGCAGTCGCCGGTCTCGTCCCCCGGCAGGCGCAGACCGCCCACTATCTTGCCGCGTACCCGGGCCAGCGCCGGCTCTGCCCCTTCACAGCCATCGGCATCGAGGGACTGATAGGGCACACCGTACTCTTCCAGCACCTCGATGTCGCGCTTGCTGGCATCGAGCTGGGCCTGACTGCGGAACAGTTGCAGGGTGCCGAGCTGGCGCCCCTCGTAGTCCAGTGCCAACTCGTCGCGCAGCAGCTTCATGCAGTCGCGGCTGTATTCGGCCAGACGTACCATGCGCCCCTTGTTGACCGCATAGGCCGCCGGGGTGCAGTTGGCAAACATCTTCAGCATCCAGCGCAGCTGGAAGGGATCCGAGGTCGGCCGCACCGTGAAGGGGGCGTGTTTTTGCAGCAGCCACTTGGCGGCCTTGAGGGGAATGCCGGGAGCCGCCCAGGGGGCCGCGTAACCGGGGGAGATCTGGCCGGCATTGGCGTGGCTGGTTTCAAGGGCCACCCCGTCACGCCGCTCCAGCAGGGTCACCTTGTGACCCGCCTTGGCCAGATACCAGGCGCTAGTCACGCCGACCACGCCACCACCGAGTACCACTATGTCCATCTTGTCTCTCCTTGACTGGGGCCCTCACATTAATCAGCCGCCACAGGATATTCAACTGGTGTAGATATAATTGGGATATATATCTATTTACAATTATTTAACTGGTTTTCAATGTTGAAATTTGTGGACTTGCTGGCATTAGATGTGGCAGTCAGAGCTGCTCCAGCCGGATCAGGTACTGCTCCGCCGTCGCCAGGATGGCGTGCTGCTGGTCGGCGGCCTGGCCATCCCAGTTGGCATAGGGCAGGGCGAGGCGAGGATTGCTGCCAAGTTTGTCCCGGTTGCGCCATAAAAAATGCCAGTAGAGGCTGTTGAAGGGGCAACTCCCGTCGCCGCTGCGGGCCTTCACCTGATAGTGACACCCCTTGCAGTAGTGGCCCATCCGCTCGAGATAGGCGCCACTGCTGGTGTAGGGCTTGCTGCCCATCAGGCCGCCATCGGCAAACTGGCTCATGCCGCGGGTGTTGGGCAGCTCCACCCACTCGATGGCATCCACATAGATACCGAGATACCAGGCATCCACCTCGTCAGGATGGATCCCCGCCAGCAGGGCAAAGTTGCCGGTCACCATCAGCCGCTGGATATGGTGGGCGTAGGCGTGATCCAGAGACTGGCGAATGGCGTGACGCACGCAGGCCATGTTTGTTTCGCCGCTCCAGAAAAAACCGGGCAGCGGCCGCTCAGCCTCGAGAAAATTGCTGCGCTGATAGTCGGGCATCTGCTCCCAGTAGAGGGCGCGCACGAACTCGCGCCAGCCGAGGATCTGGCGAATAAAGCCCTCCACCTGCGCCAGGGTGATAGTGGCCTGATTGGCCTGCCAGTGGGCCTCGGCTGCGCGGATCACCTCGAGGGGGTGGAGCATCTTGCTGTTGAGGGAAAACGACAGGCGGCTATGAAACAGGCTCCAGCCCCGCTCGCTCAGGGCATCCTGATAGCGGCCAAAGTGGGGCAGGCAGTGGGCCAGAAAATGGGCCAGCAGCTCGCGACTCTGGCGCCGGCTGATGGGCCAGGGCAGTCTGCTGGCATCTGCCTCGCCGATGGTGCTGACGCCGTGACGGGTCAGCATGGCATCGATGTCGCTCACCTCATTGGCAAAGGTGAGGGGCGCCGGGATGGGCTGACGCTCCGGCAGCCTGGCGCGGTTCTCGGCATCGAAGTTCCAGTGTCCGCCAAGGGGCTGGCCGTGCTCATCGAGCAGCACCCTGTATTGTTTGCGCAGGGCGCGGTAGAAGAACTCCATCCGGCTGTGGGGGTAGCGCTGCCAGCCATCGCGGGGGGTGAGAAAATGCTCGCTCTCCACCTCGGTGGCAGGGATGGTCAGGCCCGCCGCCCAGCTTTTCAGCTGGCTGGCGAGGCGCCACTCATCCGGGCTCTGCCAGGCGAAGCTGTCAGCCTGATGCGCTTCGAGCTGGGCAGCCAGCAAGCTGGGCAAGTCGGGCCAGCGGGCGCTCTCATCGAGAGTCAGGTAACAGATGCGATGGCCCGCCTTGCCGAGGGCCGCCGCGAAGGCGCGCATGGCGGCAAAGAAGGCCAGCACCTTCTGGCGATGGTGGCGGCAGTAGTCGGTCTCCTGGCGCAGCTCCGCCATCAGGTAGCAGACCGCCGGATCCGGGGTGCGAAACCAGCTGTGTGCGGCGTTCAGCTGATCGCCGAGCACCAGGCGCACTTCCATCAGGCTGGCTCCCCATTATCTTGATGACTGCGGTGACGAGCGCGGCGACAGCGCTCGCTGCAGTAACGAACCTCCTCCCAGCTGTGTGCCCACTTGCGCCGCCAGCTGAAGGGGCGCTGGCAGACGGGGCAGATCTTCTCGGGCAGATGGGTTTTGCGATGCATGGAACTTCCGATGGTTGGCAAGGAGCGGCGTGAACAGGATCAAGTCACCGGGATAACAGCTTAACGAAGCGGGGCACAGGGGGGATCACTGTCGCCGGTATCGAGTCCGCTGAGTGGGCGCTTTGTGAGCAGACGCACAACCCGTTGACACTCGGATTGTTTGCATGGCAACCAGTTGTTAACTTGGCGAGGCTGCCTGCTAGCAGCATCCATCAATGGATCTTATTGGCCACCGACTGGTTACAACCGACATGGAGGGGAGTGATGCCAATCGTGACAGCTACGCCCCGGGCAGCTTGCCTGCTCGCCCACTGGTACACCCGGGATCCCATTCTGACCCTCGACTTTCCTCACCGCTGATTGGCTGCACCCGCCGTTTGAATTTGCCAGCCGGACGACCCTGAGCGTACCGGTCTTTTTGCCAATTCCAATTTCAAACACACTGGCCTTGCGCCGGTGAGGAGTCTTTTATGCGTCGTATACCCGAACCGTTTCGTATCAAGATGGTCGAGCCCATCAAACAGACCACTGGCGCCGAGCGCCGCGCCGCCCTCGAGGCCGCTGGCTGGAACCCCTTCCTGCTGCTGGCCGAGGATGTCTACATCGATCTGCTGACCGACAGTGGCACAGGTGCCATGTCCGATCGTCAGTGGGCGGGCATCATGATGGGGGATGAGGCCTATGCGGGCAGCCGCAACTTCGTCGAGCTGGAGCGCACGGTGCGCGAGATCTTTGGTTACCAGCATGTGATGCCCACCCACCAGGGGCGCGGGGCCGAGCAGATCCTCTTCCCCGAACTGGTCAAGCGTTGCAAGGGCAAGGCGCCGGTCTTTATCTCCAACTACCACTTCGACACCACCAAGGCCCACGTGGAGTTGGCCGGCGCGCGGGCCATCAACCTGCTCACCCCGAAAGCCCTCGACACCACGGCCCCCTACGCTTGGAAGGGGGATTTTGATCTCCCTCGCCTGAGCGACACCATCGAAACCCTGGGGGCCGACAACGTGGCCGGCATCATCATCACGGTCACCTGCAACAGCGCCGGTGGCCAGCCGGTCTCCATGGCCAATATGGAGGCGGTCGCCGAGCTGGCCCGTCGCCACTATATTCCGGTGGTGATCGATGCCGCCCGTTTTGCCGAGAACGCCTGGTTTATCAAGGAGCGGGACCCGGCCTATGCCAAGTGCAGCATCCAGGAGATAGTGCGCCAGATGTTTGCGCTGGGGGACATCTTCACCATGTCGGCCAAGAAGGACGGGCTGGTCAATATCGGCGGGCTCTGCTGCTTTAAAGAGGATCTCGAGCTGTTTCGCGCGGTGCAGGTGCGCTGCGTGGCGATGGAGGGGTTTGTCACCTATGGCGGCCTTGCCGGGCGGGACATGGCGGCGCTCGCCATCGGCCTGCGCGAGGGGATGGATGAAGAGTATCTGACCTATCGCATCAGTCAGGTGGCTTATCTGGGCGAACGGCTGGCCGAGGCAGGCATCCCCATCCAGACTCCCACCGGCGGTCATGCGGTGTTTGTGGACGCCAAGAAGCTGCTGCCCCATATTCCGGCCGAGCAGTTCCCGGCCCATGCGCTCGCCTGCGAGCTCTATCTGGAAGGGGGTGTGCGCGGGGTGGAGATAGGCTCCCTGCTGCTGGGGCGCGATCCCGTCACCGGCAAGCAGGAGGCGGCGGACTTTGAGCTGTTGCGACTCACCATTCCGCGTCGGGTCTACACCCGGGATCACATGGACTATGTGGCCGACTGCCTGATCGCGGTCAAGGCGCGGGCCAGCGACATTCGCGGGCTCACCTTCGACTACGAGCCGCCGCTGCTGCGCCACTTCACCGCGCGGCTCAAGCCGATCTGATCGCCAGCACTTCGGCGCCGTAGCCAGCAGGCTTGACCACAAGGCTCAACAACAAAAGCCCCCGCACCTTGGTGCGGGGGCTTTTTTGAGGATGATCGCCGGGAGCCTTACTGGCTGCTGAACAGCTTGGTCCGGGGGCTGGACTGGGCGGTCAGGCTCATGCGACCGGAAGTCTCCAGCCAGGATTTGATCCGCTTGGCATCGGCCACCCGGGCGTTGGGGGTGTCGGCGTTGAGCAGCACCATGATCACCGGCTCGCGGTTGATCTGGGTGGCCATCACCAGGCAGCGCCCCGCCTCGCGGATGTAGCCGGTCTTGGAGAGGGAGATGGGCCAGCTCCCTTCGCGTACCAGTCGGTTGGAGTTGAGGTAGTGCAGCTGACGCTTGCCGTTGCGCACCATGCGCTCCTCGGTGGAGGAGTACTGGCGAATGAGCGGATAGGTGGATGCCGCCGCTACCAGTTTGGCGAGATCGTGGGCGCTGGAGACATTGCGAGGGGTGAGGCCGGTACTGTCGGAGAACTGGGTGCTCCACATGCCTAGCATGCGGGCCTTGGCATTCATCGCCTCGATGAAGGCGCGCTGGCCACCCGGGTAGTTTCTGGCCAGCGCCGACGCGGCGCGGTTTTCCGACGACATCAGGGCGATGTGCAGCATGTCGGCCCGGCTCAGGCGCGAGCCCACCGCCAGCCGCGACCCGGTGCCCTTGAGTCTGTCCACGTCGGCCATGGTAACGGTCAGCATCTCGGAGAGACGCTGGTTGGCATCGAGCACCACCAGCGCCGTCATCAGCTTGGTGATGGAGGCTATCGGCATCACCCGGTTGGCGTTGCGCTCCGACAGCACTTCACCGGTGCGCGGGTTGGCCACCACGAAGGCGGCGGAGCTCAGCGCCAGATCGTTGCGCTGCTCCAGAAAGCTGTTGGGGGAGTGGGACTGGGCTGAAAACGGATTGGCCTGGGCGCTCTCCATGCTGACGGGAACGAGGAAGGCACCGAGCAACAGGGTAAGAAAAGGGCGAGTAATCATGATTTGACGCTACCGTACGGCTGACAGGGATATTTGGCTAAGTTATATGACGGTAATTGACGCTTCACAACGTCTAATGGCCCGATATTTCAATTTTATGGGATGGCGCACCTTGAAATAACGGTAATGAGCGCTATGGGCGGCTTCATACGAGTAATGATAGGGGTGGTCGGCGTGAGAAACATGGCTGCAGTGTGCGGCTGGTGGCGCCCTCTTGCCGTCAGATGATCGATCTTTTAGCTGTCTCTATTGCCTGCGTCCCTATCTTCACTCATTCCTGGTGATCATCTCTGTTGAAAACGGCCTGATCAGGGGCGGCTACATGTGCTGATGGCGGCCATGGCCGGCGACGGATCACCACAGGATCAAGAAGATAACGAGAGGGCTCCTGGCATTTGCACGCTATGGCGTCATGGCTACCCGCATCAGCGCCGAGGGGCTGTTTTCGACAAAGTAGTGCCAGAGGTGATCATAGAGTGCCTGCTGGCCGGGGAAACTCACCAGTGCCTTGGCCTCGGCCAAGGTGCACCAGCGATATTCGGTGTGCTCATCATTGAGGGTGACCACCTGATTGGGCGGGCAATAGACCACAAAGACCGGCACTACCTCCACCGTATTTGAAACGCTTTCGTAAAATTGTTCCAGATAATGGGCTGTGTATAACTCGCAAACTCTGATACCCGTCTCCTCGCCAAATTCGCGAATAATGGTCTGCCAGCCGGTTTCCCCCGCCTCGACCGTGCCCGCCACATGGCACCAGAAACCACCCTTTACGCGTTTCATCACCAGCAGCTTTGTTTCACCATCAATCGTTGAGAGGGCGACACCGGAGACGGTTTTACAGCGAATGGGGATCATGGGATAGGCTCTAATAACAGGTTCAATGGACGCCTATTGTTCGGCCACCGACGGGAGGCTGGCAAGTGATTTCCTTGCCGATACCACCGGTGCTGGCCAAACGTGACAGGGGCATTCAGCCCCGGTCACGCGTGCGGTCAGCCTCCCATCATGCGGGCGGTCTGGATCGCCTCGATCAGCGCGGCCCGGTTGATGCGGGGGCGCTCCTCGTCCAGCAACTGCTGCCAGAGGGCGATGGCCTGGGAGTAGCGGCCGTGCAGGAAGTGATCGGAGGCGAGCAGCATCAGGGCGCTCACCTCGCCCTTGTCCTGCTTGAGCGCGCTACCCAGCAGGCGCTGCGCCTCCGGGGTCAGCTGCTGGCCTGCCTGGTAGTAGAGCACGGTGGCTTGCGCGGCCTGGGTCGCGGCGCTGGCGCCCCCTTCTTGCAGGGCGAGGCGCTGGTAGGCGAGCAAGGCGTTGTCGTACTCGTCCCGGTAGAGATAGAGCTGACCGAGCGCCGCCCAGCCGTCGAGATCGGCGGGGTTGGTTTGCAGGCGCTGGTGCAGGGCGCCCAGCTCCTTGTCCTGCAGATCCCGCGGGCTCAATCCCGCCAGCGGATCGGGGCGTGACTGATAAGCCTGCCACGCCTGATAGCGGCCGGTGCCGGCATAAATGCCGGCCATCAGCGCCAGCAACAGGGCCCCAAGCAGTATCCATGACCGCAGCCTACGCTGCGGACGAGCGGTGCGGTCCTTGGCCAGCCGCTCGCGCAGGGCCTGCTCGGCAGGTGGGGTGGCGTTGGCGAGGCGGGCCAGCTCCAGCTCCCGGTAGAGGCGGCTGTGGGGGGCAAGACCCGCCTGCTGCTCAGCCATGATGAGGCGGTTCAGCTCAGCCCTGGGGTCGTGGAGACGGGTCCCCTCGGCTCTGTCGCCGACAAGCGGCACCCACGCCGGTTGCCGGCGATGCAGGCTCCTGCGCAGGCGACTGAGCGCCAACAACAGCAAGAGGGCGGGGCCGCCCCACAGCAGGGCCGTGCTGCGCTTGAAGGGGGGATCGTAGCGCACGAAATCGCCGAAGCGCTCCGTCATGCGGGCGATCACCTGCTCATCAGACTGTCCTTCGTCCACCCAGCGATAGACCTCGAGCCGCAGATCCCGGGCAATGGGGGAGTTGGACTCCACCAGGTTCTGGTTCTGGCACTGGGGGCAGCGCAGGGCGCGAGCCAATTCCTGAGCACGGGTCTGCCGCTCTGGGTGGCGAAACTCATAGGTGTCGACCCCACTGGCAAGGGCCCCGAGGCTCAATGTCAGCAAGAGTGGTGCGATCAGGGCGTGGCCGAGACGGCTCATTGCTTGCTCTCCTGCACTTCTTTCTCCACTTCGGGCTGGCTGGCGGTGTTGCTGCGGGCCTTTGCCAGCAAGGGAGCAAACTGGCGTTGCCAGACTTCCCGGGTGAGCTCACCCGTGTGGCGGGTCAGCAGGGTGCCGTCGCCGGCAAAGAGATAGGTCTCCGGCGTGCCGTAGACGCCGAGCTCCAGCGCGAGTCGGCCGTCGGGGTCGGCCAGCACGGCGCGATAGGGGTTGCCCGCCTCGGTGAGCCAGGCGCGGGCGGCGTTCCCCTTGTCCCGGTAGTTGAGGCCGTAGAGGGGCACGGCGCTAGCCAGCTCACCCAGCAGCGGATGCTCGGCGCGGCAGTTGGGGCACCAGCTGGCCCAGACGTTGAGCACGAAGGGCTCCCCCTTGAGCGCAGCAGTGTGGATGGAGGGGCCACCAAGCAGATCGTCACTCTGCCAGGCGGGCAGGGTACGCCCGGCGACGGCCTCATCCTGGCTGTAGGGATTGTTGCCAAGGCCGAGCCAGAGCAGAGCACCGAGCACCAGGGTGAGCACGAGCGGCACGAACAGGCGCAGACGGGCGTTCATAAGGACTCCTGTTCAAGCCGAGGGTAAGGGGCGGTCGCTGGCGCAAGATGGCTAGCCAGCAGCGGTCGGCGGGCGAGCAGACGCAGGGCGCCGCCCGCCATCATCAACAGGCCGCCGAGCCAGATCCAGCGCACCAGCGGCTTATGGTGCAGCCGCATGGCATAGGCGCCGGGCCCCATCTTCTCGCCAAGCACCACGTAGAGGTCGCCAAACAGCCCCCACGCGATGCCGGGCTCGTTCATGTTCATGGTGCGCACGCTGTAGTGGCGCCGCTCCGGGGTGAGCCTGGCCACCTCTTTACCGTTCTTATGCACGCTGAGAGTGATGCGCTCGGCGGTGTAGTTGGGGCCGATGATGGGCTCGCTCCCATCATAGCGAAACTCGAAGGCGCCGAGCCGATAGGGCTGGCCTGCGGCGAGTACGGCGCCCCCCTCCTGGCTGTGGTGACTCACCTGCGCGATGCCGAGGGCGCACACCGCCACCCCGAGGTGGGCCAGCAGGCTGCCGAACCGATTGAGGGTGAGCTCGCGCAGCGACGTCGGTTGCAAGAGCGGGAGCAGCAGGCTGGCCATCAGCCAGAGGCTCAGCACGTTGGCCGCGAGCCCCAGCCAGCTTGCCCGCAGCGGCTCTGGATAGGCGAGGCTCAGCAAGGCGCCCCCCAGCAGGCCGAACAGGCATGGGAGCAGCACCTTGATGCGGCGCTGGGCTGCCAGATGCTGCCAGCGCAGGCGCGGCAGCTGGGTCATCAGCGCCATCAGGCAGAGGGCCAGCGGCACGAAGATGGTATTGAAATAGGGGGCGCCCACCGAGAGTGAACCCAGATGGAGCGACTGGAACACCATGGGGTAGAAGGTGCCGAGCAGCACGCTGGCGCAGGCCACGCTGAGCAGCAGGATGGCGGCGCCGAGCAGCCCCTCTTTTGACAGCAGGCCAAAGCGGGCATAGGGGGCGCGAATGTCCGCCCGCAGGGCAAACAGGGTGAGGGCGCAGGTCAATAGCAAGCCGAGCAGCAACAGCAGGGTGAGGCCGCGGCTGGGGTCCACCGCAAAGGCGTGTACCGAGGTGAGCACCCCGGAGCGCACCACGAAGGTGCCGAGCAGGCTCAAGGAGAAGGTAAAGATGGAGAGCAGCAACACGGCGTGGCCGTAAGCGCCGCGCTTCTCGCACACCACCAGGGCGTGCAGCAGGGCGGTGCCGAGCAGCCAGGGCAAGAGGGAGGCGTTTTCTACCGGATCCCAGAACCACCAGCCGCCCCAGCCGAGCTCGTAATAGGCCCACCAGGAACCCAGCACGATGCCGGCGGTGAGAAAGACCCAGGAGCCGAGCGCCCAGGGGCGGCTCCAGTGGGCCACGGCGCCATCGAGCCGGCCCGAATGCAGCGCCGCCATGGCGAAGGCGAAGTTGACCGCAAAACCGACGTAACCGAGATAGAGCAGGGGCGGGTGGAGGATAAGGCCGATATCCTGCAGCATGGGGTTGAGATCGCGCCCCTCCAGCGGCCCCGGGAACTGGCGGTCAAACGGGCTGGAGAAGATCAGGGTATAGAGGCCGAACAGCCCGACGATCAGCCCCATGATGGCCAATACCCGGGTGCGGATCAGCGGATCGACCCGCTTGGAGCAAAGAGCTACCAAAGCGCCCCACAGCCCCAGCGCAAAGACGAAGAACAGCATGGAGCCCTCGTGGCCGCCCCACACAGCCGCCAGCTTGAAGCCCAGAGGCAGGGCGCTGTTGGCGTGCTGGGCCACATAGACCAGGGTAAAGTCATCCTGGCCAAAACAGCTGGCAAGCAGCAGCAGGGCGGCCCCGAGCAGGAGCGCGACCAGAAGGGCCAGCGGTGTTGCGCAGCCGAGCAGCGGGCGTGAGGCGAGCCGCAGCCCCAGCCAGGGCAGCAGCCCTTGCAGCAGGGCGAGCCCGGTCGCCAGCAACAGTGAGAGATAGCCGAGCTCCGCCAGCACACAACCTCCGTTTCAATCTTTGATGTCATTCATGTCATGCCACACACGCCGCGTCGTCTTCCTTTGGGGAAAAACATTGCCAAGCAACGGGTGTGGCATCACCAGAAATTCATTGGGCCAGCAACAAATCAGCGCCAGTCACCGGAGGGCGGCTGGCGCTGGTGGTCATGCCTTTAAATTACTGTCATCTGGCCGGCGTATAGCACGAAGTAGCGCAGCAGCAGGATCCCTACCAGAGTCAGGCTGCAGACCAGCACCAGATAGCCGTTTTTGGCCCGCAGCGGCGCGGGGGCCAGCAGGGTCAGCAACTGGGGCAGCAGCATGCCGATGCCCACCACCCCGAGCCAGAACACCTGAGCCCAGAAGCCGCTGCCGATGGCGGCCCACATGGCTGCCTCCTTCTGGCCGCCACCGAAGTAGAGGCCGGTAAAGAAGCAGACCAGCAGCAACACCTCCACCGCCAGCACCGGCCGCTCGAAGCGATGGACGAAGCTCACCCCCTGGCTGTGATGGTTCTCCTTGAACAGGGTGACCGCCAGCAAGATGGTGGAGGCGATGCCAGAGCTGACGCCGGAGATGAGGAACAGCACCGGCAGCACCGGGTTGTTCAACAGCGGATAGGTCTTGAGCGCCGACAGCAGAAAGCCGGTGTAGGCACCCAAGAGCACGGCAAGCAGCAGCAAGAGCGGTGCCAGCAGCCGCTCGATGCGGGCGAGCCAGCCAATGAGGCCATCCACAAAGGCGAACTTCTCTTGCAGCAGGTGACTGCGCAAGGTCTCGATCTCGGAGCGAAACACCACCGCCAGCCAGGCGAACAGCACCGCCATGTAGACCTGAAACAGCATGACCCCCATCGACATCACGGAGTCGAACTGGTAGTGGAACATCAGCTTCCAGAAGGTCCAGGGGCGGGCCAGGTGGAAGATGAGGATCAGTAACCCCAGCACCACGCTCACCGGCGCCAGGATGGCGGTCGCCTTGATGATGCCGCTCTCGCTGCCGGCCCCCTTGCGGCGCAACAGCACCGAGAGGGTGGTGGCCCCGGCGGAGATGCCGAGCAGGAACAGATAGATGGCGATCGGCCAGTCCCACACCAGAGAGGGGAAGTGAAATGCGTCATGCCACATGGTCATTCCCTCCATCGGTTATTGCTGTGGTAGATGGCGATGGGGCAAATCCCCACACCAGGGAGGGGAAGTGAAACGCCGCTTGCATGGTCATGACTTTATCTCCCCTTTGGGCACGCGGTACATCTTGGGCGAAGTGCCGAGTGCCTGCTTGTAGCGATAGGTGGTCTCCTTCACCAGCCGTTTGGCGATGGGACTGTCCGGGTCATCCAGATTGCCAAACACCAGCGCCTTGGTGGGGCAGGATTCCACGCAGGCCGGCTCCTTGCCTTGGGCCAGATTGGTCTTGCGGCAAAAGTCGCACTTGTCGGCAACCTTGGTCACAGGGTTGATAAAGCGCACCTGATAGGGGCAGGCGGCCAGACAGTACATGCAGCCAACGCAGAGATCCGGGTTGACGTCGACGATGCCATCCTCCTTGCGGATATGGGAGGCACCGGTCGGGCAGACGTGCACGCAGGGGGCGTTGTCGCAGTGTTGGCAGGACTTCCGAAAGAAGTGGTACTCGGCGTCGGGATACTCGCCGACGGGGCCGGAGCGGATGATCTCGAGGCGCGAGACCCCCTCCGGCACCTGGTTCACTTCCCGGCAGGCGTCCATGCAGGCAGTACAGCCGATGCAGGCCGTCTCGTCGTGGATCATGCCGTAGCGGATCCCGTCGATGGTCTGGCTGTGGGCGAGGGTGGTGGCAAGGGAGCGGGTGTTGGCACGAGCAGCCCCCGTCATCATGATGAGGGCCCCCGCACTCATCCCCGCCATGAATTGACGGCGAGAGCAGCTCATTGTGCCTCCTTGCCCGAGGTTGTGTTCGCCTTGGCCGCCTTGACGGTCTCATGCTGCTTGCTGTGGCAGTCGACGCAAAGCTTGATGCGGGACTTTTCCTGAATCGACTCCATGGGCTCCTTGGCCGGGTGCAGAGCGTGGCAGCTGGTGCAGGTGAGCTTGGTGGCGTGCACATCGTGGGCCCAGAGCGCTTCGCGCAGCACTTTGGGCTCGTGACAGCTCATGCAGACCCCGTTCTGCTCGGCGATGGGGTAGCGCTCGGTACTCTGTTTGTTGTTGAAGCTGTCGCTAAAGCGCATCACATCCTTGACCCCTTCCCGGTGTTTGGGCGAGGGCTGGCCGTGACAGTTGGTGCAGGTCACCGGTTTGAGGTTGTTGGGATTGGTCGCCTGGCCATGCTTGCCGTGCATGACGTCGTCCTGATCCTTATGGCAGTCGGTACAGGCCTTGTCGGCGCTGCGCAAGAATTCCACCTCGTGGGTGGGGGGCACGGCGGCGGGAGCGGTTGTCTGCTCGGCGGCCTGGCCCTGTACGCTGGTCAGCAGCATGGCCGCTATCAGCATCAGTCGTAAGAAATCCATCGTCAAATCACCCATATGAAGCCTCCATCCTGCTGCGGGCCCGACCGGCGGGCCCACAAGCATCGGTTACTGTGCCAGCCGGCCGGCCGCTTTGGCCTCGGCATCCCAGGCGGGAACAGTGGTCTTGAGGAACTGGGCCTTGTCGCTGTTGAACTGCTTCATGTCCATGCCAAGGGCGGCCTGGGCCTTCTCCTTGGTGGAGATGTCAGGAATGGCGATCTCCTGGCTGATCCCCTTGGCGGCCAGGAGGCGTGCCAGCTTGGTGCGGGCGTCGGCGGCCTTGTCGAGGGCACTGCCCAGGACCTTGAGGGCTACTTCCGGGGCATGCATCTGTACCCCGTGGGAGGCGATGGCATAGTCCCAGCGCCACTGGGCGTGCCGGATGTCTTGCAGGATATCTTTCATCTCGGCGTCGGTCGCACCGGCATCCCAGGCAGCCTTGGCTTCAAAGTGGGCGCGCACCAGCTGCTTCTCGACCTTGAGCTTGGTCTCGACAACGGCGTCTTTGCGCTGCTTGACGATGCCTTGCAGCATCTCCTTGCTCTGGGTGTGGCAGTTGCGGCAGGTCTGCTCGAAGCGATCAAACGGGTTGCCAATCTTGTGATCCGTATAGACCTTGCCCTGTTCGTTTTGCACCTTGGGCATGTGGCAGTCGACGCAGGCCACGTTGTTCTGGCCGTGAATGCCGGCGCGCCAGGTTTCGTACTCGGGGTGCTGGGCTTTGAGCATGGGGGTCCTGGAGACGGCGTGGGTCCAGTCGGCGAAGCCCTGCTCGTCGTAGTAGGCCTCCATCTGCTCGACCGAGGTGCCATCATCCCAGGGGAATTTCACCGCCTTGGTGGGGCCGGTGAAGTAGTACTCCACGTGGCACTGGCCGCACACCTGGGACTGCTGATCGAAGCGGCCCTGCTCCTTGAACGGCTTGCCGATGGCGGTCATGGCCCGATCGGCATAGGGACGGGAGAGGTGCAGGGCGGGTTTGCCCTCCTTGAACTCTTTCGAGGCGGTGTCGTGGCAGTCGGCGCAGCCGATGGTGTTGACGATCTCGGGTCCACCTTTTGCCCACATCCCCTTGAAGTAGCCATCCTCACCCTTCTCGTCGATGACGCGGGCCACGTCCGGGCCTTTGCAGCTCCAGCAGGCCATGGGCAGGGGGCCATCCTCGGCGCTCTTGGGGGCGCCGGTGCGCAGGGTTTCCCGCACGTCGGTCAGCGCATAGAAGTGGCCACGCGGCTTGTTGTAATCCTTGGCGAAGGCGTAGCCGGCCCAGAGCACCACCATGTTGGGGTCCTCGGCCAGGGCATCGGTGCGCTCGCGGCTCTCGCCGGTCGCCTTCCAGCTGCTGAACTGATCGGCGTGATCCTTGGCGAACAGCTCGCTGCGCGCCTCTACTTTGCCCTTGGGCTGAGCTTCGTCGGCCGCTTGTGCCCAGCCGCTGGTGCCAAGGCAGGTGGTAAGCAGCAGGGCGGCGAGGCCCAGCCTGGTCTGTCTGTTGTGTGAACTCACGATCATCACTCCCAAATCGATCTCATTGCCAAGCCTGACCGTTCCATCCTGGAGCTGGGCATCAGCCCCCGCGCAAGGCAGGAGCAGGCAGGCCGATTAATTGTTATTAGTGAATAAAACCCATGTATTTATGCGATTGCTCGAGTTGGATATTACCAAATGGGTAAAACGAATGATGATTTATCGGGGGCGGGATTGCGCTAGATCAATTGGCGGAGCCAGCAACAAGCGGAAATGAGATCCCGGTTAAATTATGAGGAAACTCAACTTATTGCACCATTGTTAACGCCGCTGTCTGGCGACAGTGGGCACAGTTGCCCGCCAGCCCGCGTCAGGCAAGGGGACGTCTTCAACGCGGCCGGTTTTCTATCCATTTGGGGATAATAAAATCCATGTGAATAAATATGCTGTATGAGCGGCGCGGAAGAGGGCGTCAAGGTTCCCGTTGGCAGTCCGATTCAATCAGGGGGTGTGGGGGAAGATGCGTCAGCCTTTGCCATACTGGATCCGGCAGGAGAGAGGCAGATCCTGCCTAGTGGTCTTCAATTGGGATCTTGTTTCGGTATTGAAACGTTTTACGTGCAAAAAAGCGGATGGATCCGCTACGTGAGCGCATTTTCTATCGAAATTATGGGGAGATCCGCAAGTAACATGCTTATAAAATAAGCGCTCAAAATTTGACTCGAATTGGCATCCGGGGCCCGCTCACTATTTGCTGGAGGTTGTATGGCCGAGCTGCGTATCGAAAAACCCACCATCATGACCCAATTGGAGGGAACCGTCTTCGTCATTCATGACGATGGCACTGTGGTGCGCGCCAGGGCCGGCGTCTTGTTGCAACCGGGCGACCGGATCCTCAGTGGTGAAGGCAGCTACCAGCTGACCGACGCCATCGAGCTCTTCCATCAGGAGGAGGCTGCGGCTGGTGAGGCGGCGGCGCCCACCGCGCCGCCCGCCGATCCCGCAGCAGCGGCTGACGGCGAGCTGGCCGCCCTGCAGGCGGCGATCCGCGCAGGCACCGATCCCACCGCCCAGTTCGAGGCGAGCGCTGCCGGCAACCCGGCGGCAGGCGGCACCATCGGCGGCGTGGCCGGTTCCAGTTCGGGGGGCTTCGTGGTGGTCGATCGCACCAATGACGCCACCCTGGCCGAGGCCGGCTTCGATACGGATCACGCCGATATGCCGCGGGGCGACGAGCCGCTGCTGGAAGGCGAGCGGGATCTGTTTGCCGCCATCACCATCACCGAGCCGCAGACCGACGACAACATCATCAATGCCGACGAGGTGACCGGCGTCATCATCCGCGGCACCGTGGAGGATGTGGAGGTTGGCCAGCCGGTCACCGTTACCCTGCTGGATCAGGATGGCAACCGGCTCACCGTCACTACTGTGGTGCTGCCCGGCCGGGTCTGGGAGGCAAACTTTGGCGACCTTACCGGCAAGCTGGTGGATGGCCCCCTCATCATTCAGGCCGATACCCAGGATGCCGCCGGCAACCGCGCCAGCGATCTGGGTCAGACCCTGCTCGACACCATCACCACCATTACCCTGGATCTCGCCGATGAGAGCGACACCGGCGCCAGCCAGACCGATGACCTGACCCGCGACAATACCCCGCTGCTGCAGGGCAAGGGGGAGCCCGGCGCCACCGTCACCCTGTCCCTTGGCGGCAAGGTGCTCGCCACTCTCACCGTCGATGGCAACGGCAACTGGCAATATCAGCTGCCCGATGCGCTGGCTGACGGGGCGCATGATTTTCGGGTCGATTCGGTGGATATCGCCGGCAACCGGGCCAGCGACATTCTCACCATCGAGGTCGATACCCAGGCCGCCATCGATATCGATGATCTCGACGCCGCCACCCTCTTTGGCAACGGCAATGCCACCCTGAGCGGCACCACCACCAATGTGGAAGCAGGCCAGAGCGTGACCATCACCCTGGTTGGCAGCAACGGGCAGGCGCTGCTCACAACCTCCGTACTGGTGGGGGCCGATGGCCGCTGGCAGGTATCAGATCTTGATCTCTCTGGTGTCACGCAACCTTTTGAGGTGCGCGCCAGCGTTACCGATCTGGCAGGCAACTCGGCCTTGGACGGGGCGCCGCTGATCGGCCAGAGCGAGACGCTCACGCTCTCCGAAGCCGGACTGGCCGATGGCCCGATCGGCGCGACCGGCAGCCTCAACACCGGCGCCGGCATCGATGGCAACCTGCAGGTCACCTTCGCCGCCGACCAGAGTGCTTTCGAGGGGTTGGGACTCACCAGTCAGGGGGTGGCACTGGATTATGTCTGGGGTGGCCAGACCCTGACCGCCAGCGCCGCTGGCGTCACCGTCTTTACCCTGACCCTTGGCAATGACGGCAGCTATCGCATCGTCTGGCACCAGAGTTTGGATCACACTCAGGATGATGCCCTGCGTCTGCCGTTCAACCTCGAATACCGCGATGGCGACGGTGATCTGGTCAAAGCGCCGCTGGTGATCACTCTGCTGGACAGCAACCCGCCGAGCTTCGAGATCCCGGCCATTACCCTCAACGAGGATGATTTCACCAATGGCGCCGCCGTAGTCGGGGAGAGCCGTTTCGTGGTTGGCCACACCGCCGATCCCCTGCTGGTCGACTCGCTGGTGTTCAGCAACCAGAGTGACACCCTGGCCAGTCTCAACAGTGCAGGCCTTGCCAGCGATGGTCATCCGCTTGCCTTCGAATTTGCCGATGATCGTACCCTGCTGGGTTACTACCCGGGCAGCAATGGTCAACGGGTTGAAGTATTGCGTGCCCAACTGCTGGCCGACCAGCAGGGGAGCGATGTGGGCGGCCGGGTGGTGGTCACCCTCACAGGTCCGCTCGATCATCAGAGCAGCGACAGCCTCTCGCTGGGGTTGCAGGTGAGCGCCAGCGAGATTGATGGTGACACCACCAGTGCCAACCTGACCCTGACCATCGACGACGGCCGCGATCCTTCGCTCGGTCTGGACAAGGGGATCTCGCTGCAAGAGGGGGGCCAGCAGAGCATCGATGGTCAGCTGCCGGTCACGGTGGGCAGCGATCGCCTGGTCTCCCTCAGCTTTGAGGCGAGCCAGCCGGCTCTGGCGGGCCTCACCAGCGGTGGCAAGCCGACCAGCTATCAGGTGAACGGCAACCTCATCACCCTGCTGGACGCAGACGGCAAGGGCATTCTGACCGTTACCCTGGATCTCGATGGCAAGTACCATCTTGAACTCGACGGCGTGCTGGATCAGCCGGTGGCCACCGACAGCGTCAATCTGGGGCTGCAGGTGGTGGGCCGCGACTTTGACGGCGATCGGAGCAACCTCGGCACCCTCAACATCACCATCACCGACGGCGCCTTACCGCAGGTTGACCCTGTTTCCCTGACCCTCACCGAGGACAGCGACTGGCAGCTGGGTCAGACCCTTGGCGGCGAGCTTGCCATCACGGCGGGCAGCGACCCGCTGGTGAGCATCGTGTTTGATGTCAATCAGCCGGGCCTGCAGGGGCTCAGCTCGGGCCAGCAGAGCGTCACGGTCATGGTGGCCGATCACCTTATCGAGGGGCGTACCCCAGATGGCGAGCTGGTCTTTACCCTGACTCTGGGTAACGACGGCAAGTACAGCTTTACCCTCCATCAGCCGCTGGACCAGGGCAGTGCGGATGCACTGCTGACGGCGGGGCTGACCCTGACCGACAGCGACGGTGACAAGGTGGCCACGACCATCACGGTGGCGGTAGGTGATGGCGCCAACCCGACCATCTCCGCCGTCACCGGTACCGCCATCACCGAGATGGCGCAAGGGGAGGCGGCAGCGGTCAGCACCATGAGTTTCGTGGTGACCCACGGCAGCGATGCACTCGATCCTGCCTCCCTCGGTTTTCACATTGCCACCATCCAGCGCACCCTGATCGGGCTCACCAGCCAGGGCAGTCCGGTAAGCTTCTCCCTCGCGGCCGATGGCCAGCTGGTGGGCATCACGGCGGATGGACGCGAGATCCTGCGCGCCGAGTTGAGCCTGGTCGAGCAAAGCGGCAACTGGAGCGTGAGCGCCAGGGTCACCCTCGCGGGTGAGCTGGATCATCTGGGGAGCGATGCCCTCTCGCTGCCGCTGGCGGTGACACTGGCCGACCAGGATGGCGACGAGATCGGCACCACGTTGCCGCTCACCATTCACGATGGCCGCGCCCCCACCTTTGTGGCTGGTAGCGGCGTCACCCTGAATGAAGGGGAGCTGACCGGCAGCAACAGCCTGAGCCAAACCGGCCATTTCGATGTGCAGGCAGGGTCAGATCGGGTGGTCGAAGTGGCCTTTGCCGATGCCGGCCAGCAGCCGGCGCTCACCGCGCTCGGTCAGCCGGTGCAATATCAGCTGGTGGATGGGGATCCGAAGATCCCGGGCAGCCAGCTGCTCAAGGGCTTCGTGATGGTGGATGGCCAGCGGGTCGAGGTGTTTGAGGTGCGGCTGGTCGGCACGCTGGATCAGGCGGGCAAGAACGGCTTTGACTATCAGGTGACCCTCTATCAGGGGCTCCATCAGGGCGTCAACGCCGTGACCGAGCTGCCCATCAAGGTGATCGTCAACGACTACGACAAGGCGGGCGGCAGCAACGACAGCACCAGCGGCACCCTCACCATCCGGATTGGCGAGGGGGATAAACCGACGCTGACGCTGACCGGCGTGACCCTCGGTGAAGGGCGCTTCGATGGCGCCGCCAATAACCAGAGTGCGGACGATCAGCAGGCCACCGGCAAGATCACCATCACCGCCGACTCCGACCCCGTGGTCGATGTGCGTCTGACCTTGGCGGGCCAGGTAGTGGATTCCAATGGCAACCCCATCACCCATAATGGCGAAGCCTTGACCTGGCAGGCGGTGGGCAGCGACGGCCACCGCTTCCAGGCGATCACGGCCGACGGACTGGTGGTGATGACGGTGACCCTGATGCAGGTGCCGGCGACTATCGGCGCTCACACCACTGCGACCCTCGACTATCAGGTGACGGTGCATACCAACCTGGATCACGGCGCCGATGACCAGCTTGAGCTGACACTGCCGGTGCAGGTCACCGACAGCGACGGCAGCCAGAGCCAGGGGTCTGCCACCATCAGGGTGACGGACGGCGTGGATCCCCTCATTTCGGCCATCGACGCGGTCGCGGTGAAGGAGTCTGCCCTCGATGGCTCCGCCAGCCAGCATCCCGGCACCACACCGGCGGATCAGGGCGAGGTGGCCAGCGGCAAGGTGACCATCAGCGCTGGCTCGGATCGGGTCGCCTCCCTCGAGCTTGACGTGGCGGTCTTCAATCAGGCAAACCACCTCACCTCGGGTGGCAAGGAGGTAACCCTGGCGGCCCACAGCCCGGGCTGGTATCTGGCCACGGCAGAGGGTGGCAAACCGGTCTTCTGGGTTCACCTCGACGTCACCGGCAGCTACAGCGTCTATCTGGTGGGGCAGCTCGATCACGGCGTGCAGGGTAAAGATGATCTTGCCATCGAGGTGCCGCTCTTTGTCACCGATCACGATGGCGATCGCAGCCCCAATGTGAGCGTGACCGTGACGGTAGAGGATGACAT
This sequence comes from Aeromonas sp. QDB20, assembly GCF_027707805.1. Taxonomy (NCBI): domain Bacteria; kingdom Pseudomonadati; phylum Pseudomonadota; class Gammaproteobacteria; order Aeromonadales; family Aeromonadaceae; genus Aeromonas; species Aeromonas sp. QDB20. The sequence goes on from NZ_JAPCJC010000002.1 coordinate 297,089, forward strand.
GCCCATCGGTACCGTGCTGGCGCATACCCTGAACGAGGGGAGTTCCCCCGTCAGCGGCGATCTGCTGCCGGCAGCCAACGAAGGCGCCGATGGTGCCCGGGTCGAGTCGATCACCATCAACGGCCAGACCCATGCCGTCAATGACTCCCTCACTCAGGAGGTGATGAGCCCGGATGGCAAGCAGGTGATGGGCTCTCTCACCATTTCGGCCGATGGCAGCTACTGTTTCACCCCGGCGGCCGGGTTTGATCACGACAATGCACAGCTGAGCCAGGTCATCACCGCCCATCTGGTGGATGGCGACGGTGACCGTGCCGACAGCACCCTGACTCTCCATCTGCAGGATGAGCCGGTGAGCTTTACCGTCACTGCGGCCCTGGGCAACGAAGATCAGGGGGCGCAGGATCCGAGCGCCGGTATCCCCATCCAGATGCAGCTCGACATCGGCGATTTCGACCGGGGCGAGCATGTGGAGCAGCTCCTTGTTCAGGCACCCGCCAATACCCACGGCAGCTTCTATTACAACGGAGTGGCACTCACCACCACGGCCGATGGCAAGTGGTTTATCGTGCCGCCCGAGGCCATGGTCACCAGCGATAACGTGCACTACCGCACCCAGGGGGTGACCTTTGTGCCGGCGGCCGACTGGTCCAGCTGGAGCAATCAGGGCCAGCCGCTCCACTTCCAGGTGCAATTGCAGGTGGGGGTGGCCGAGGGGGATGCCCCTGCGCCGGTCACCGGCGATCTCGCCATCACGGTACGCGGCGTGGCCGACAAGCCGCTGTGGGATACCGACCATACCAGCCAGCACTACGACACCCATGAGGACAGCAGCGGCATCAGGCTCAATGTGCAGGCGGGCCTCACCGATACGGATGGCTCAGAGACCCTGAGCTACCAGATCCGGTGGGAGGCAGGTCAGGGCACCCTCATGCTCAACGGGGCCGAGCTCAAGCCAAACGCCAGCGGCCTCTACAGCGTCTCGGCCGGCAACATCAACAAGGTGAGCGTGGCCCCTGCCAAGGATTTCAGCGGCGACATCAAGCTCTCCATCACCCCGGTCAGTACCGAGAAGGCGCCGGTCGCCAGCGGCCAGAACAAGGCGTTTGGGGATGCCATCGAGCTGGTGATCAACGTCAATCCGCTGGCGGATGACGCCAAGCTGACCGTGCGCGACATTCAGGGCAAGGAGGACACCCTGATCGATCTGGGCAGCAAGATTGGCCTGGCCCACCTGGGGGACACCACAGATGGCTCCGAGCAGCTGTTCGTGCGCATCGGCGGCCTGCCTGCCGGGGCGACCCTGTGGCTCGGCGGGGTGGCGGTCACCCTGGATGCCAACGGCTACTACGAGGTGCCCTTCGATCGCATCAATGACCTCAAGCTGCTGCCGCCAAAAAACAGCAACGTCGACTTCGATCTCACCATCAAGGGGGTAGTGAAGGACACGGCCACCCTGACCGATGCCAACGGCCAGCCCCACACGGTGGTGAACGAGAATGAGACCGGCGCCCAGACCCTGCATGTGGATCTGGTGGGGGTGGTGGACGAGCCCCATTTCGACCTCAATACCTCCGGCTGGAGCCAGGATGGCAACGGCTACACCATCACCATCCAGGAGGATGGTCGGGCACCGCTGGACTTCAAGCTCACCTCCGGGGAGTGGACCGACACCCCGCTGGATCACTCGGAAACCTTGAACCTGGTGCTGGAGGGGCTGCCGGCAGGGGCCAAGGTGTTCGACGGTAATGGCAAGGCGCTGACCCTCACCTTCGCCGGGCTAGACGGCAAGGGCAACCCCCTCTATCAGGTGGATGTGTCGAGCCTTGGCAACCTGCAGATCCAGCCGCCGGCCAACAGCACCGCCGATCTGCACCTCATCGGTCACGTGGTGGTGACCGAGAACGACGGCGACAGCAAGAGTTTCGAGGTGCCGCTCACCATCAAGGTGGAGCCGGCCATCGACGCCACCGACTATGCCAAGACCAGCCATGGCCTGGAGGATCAGTTCACCGTCCTCGACTGGCAGCCTGACCTGACCGACAGCGCCGAGAAGGTGACCCACCTCAGCCTCTCCGGTATCGAGCCCGGGTATGAAGTCTGGATCCGCGTGGGCAGGGTCGAGACCCAGCTGACCGTGAGCGGCGGCGCCGTGGAGTTGAGCGACGGCGAGCTGCAGAGCCTGCTCGGCGGCGGCCAGCTGCTGGTGAAAGGGCCCGAAGACAGCGACAGAGACACCCGCATCCAGAGCCATGTCACGGTGACGCAGGTGGATGTGGACTCCAGCGCCACCGCCCAGAAGGTGATCGAGGGCACCCTGCATCTGGATATCCAGGCAGTGGTGGAGCCCGATGGCAACCTGGTGCAGACCGGCCAACTGGAGAGCCCGGACGGGCACGACATCCCGCTGGACGGCGTCTTCGTGTTCGAGGATCTGGACCCCAGCAGCGTCGAGACCATCGATTATCTGGTGATCAGCGACCTGCCGCCGGGCTTCGTGGTGGTGGGTGGGATCAACGACGGTCAGGGCAACTGGACCATCCCCCACGACGCCCTCGACAGCTATGCCTTGCGCTCGCCGGATGGCTTCACCGGTACCGTCACCTTCAAGGTCAGCGCCAGGGTGATCGACCTTGGTGACAACAACGAGGGGGATGTGAGCGCACCGGCCTATCGGGAGCTCACCGCCAGCGCCGACTTTAATGGCGCGACCCACTCGGGCCAGGTGGCCGCCGACGTCGATTTCGACAACAGTGCCCCCATCACAGGGGTGGAGGATCAGAGCGTCAATTTCGGCAGTCAGCTCAAGCAGATGGTGACCCTGGGCACGGCAGACAGCGGTGACGACGAGCTCAGCATCGTCATCACCGGACTGCCCGCCGGCGTCAACGTGCAGGGGCTCACCTTCGACTTCGTCAACGGCGAGTACCTGATCAAGTTGCCGGGTGGCCTCGATGATCTCGACCGGCTCACCCTGACCTTGCCTGAGGATTACGCCGGCGACGGCCTGGGCTTCAAGGTGCGTCTGGTCAACACAGACACCGTCAGCGGTGACACCAGGATGGTAGAGAAAGAGATCACCCTCTCCATCACCCCGGAGGTGGACATCAATGGCGGGGCGGATGGCCTGCCCGAACTGCAACTGAACGTGAAGGATATGAACGGCGACGGCCAGCCGGACAACCTGGAAGACACCGAGATCCGCCTCGATCTGTCGGTGAAACTGGCCGATATCAGCCCCTCGGTCGCCAACGGCGGTCTGGAAACGGTGGAGCGGGTGGTCGTGACCGTGGATCCCCAATATGGTCACTTCCTCGACAAGCACGGCCAGCCGGTCTCCACCCTCACGGTGAACGACCCGGCGGATCTCAAGGATCTGGTGTTCGTGCCCAAAGAGCACTTCAGCGGTCAGGTGCCGCTCGACGTGACGGTGGATATTCTCGACACCGCCACCACGGGTACGGATCGCGGCAGCTGGAGCGGGCAGGTCGGCTTTGAGGTGCGACCGGTCAACGATCCGGCCGTGCTCACGCTGCACGATGTGGCGGGCGACGAGGATGGCGCCATCAGCCTGGCGGGCCTCGGGGCTGCCCTCATCGACACCGATGGCTCCGAGCAGATAGTGGCGCTGCAGATAAAAGGAGTGCCGGACGGTTTCACCCTCTCGGCCCCGGCGGTCAACAATGGGGGCGGCGTCTGGCAGGTACCGGTAGGCACCGATTTTGCCAAGCTGACCCTGATCCCGCCGGCCGATTTCAGCGGCACCGTGGATCTCACCCTGAGCGCCTTTACCCTCGACCAGGGGTTGACCTTGCCGCTCGAAACCAGCGGTAGCTTCACCGTGACCGTCAATCCGGTGGGGGATGCGCTCATCAGCGATCTGGTGCCCACCGCCAGCGGGGTGGAGGGCGACAGGATCCTGCTCAATCTGGGGCTGGAGACCCGCGATACCCAGGCCACCGGCGGCAGTGCGAGCAATGTGCATGAAAATGGCGCCGAGCAGGTGCGGGTGACCATTCGCAACGTGCCGGAAGGGGCCGCCATCGCCCTGCCAGACGGGGTGGCCGGTGAGGCCATCAGACTGCCGAACGGCGACTGGCAGGTGACCACGGTGGGCGGCAACCTGGCGAGCCTGCTGTTGGTGACCAACGACGTCAATGGCACCCTGAACCTCGAGGTGATCGCCCAGAGCCTGGACAACGGCGCGCTGGGACCAGAGGTGAATGGCAGCATCGATGTCACCATAGCGGCGGTCAACGACGCGCCCGAGAACATTCTGCCCACGACGCCGCTGGTGGCCGAAGAGGATGTGCCCTATCGCATTGACGGTCTGCAGGTCAAAGACGTGGATGCGGGCAACAGCACCATAGAGGTGCGCCTCTCGGTGGAGCACGGCACCCTCACCCTGGCGGATGGCAGCGGCGTGACCCTGACCGGCAACGGTACGGGAACCCTGGTGCTGAGCGGGTCGCTCGATGCCATCAATGCATTGCTGGCGGGCGGCGTGACCTATCTGGGTGAGCAGGACTTCAACGGCCAGGATCGGCTCACCATGGTGACCGATGATCGCGGCAACACCGGCAGCGGCGGCCCCTTGAGCGACACCGACGTAGTGCCCATCGAGGTGCTGGCGGTCAACGATGCGCCGGTCAATCAGCTGCCGGGCAGCATGACGGTGAAAGAGGATGGCTCTCTGTCGCTATCCGGCATCAGCGTGAAGGATGTGGATGCCGGCAGTGCGCCCATGGCCATGGTACTGAGGGTCGAGCACGGGGTGTTGACCCTGCTGGGAGCGGCGGGCGCGGTCTCGGTACAGGGGGCGGGCAGCAACGAGATGACCCTGGTGGGGTCGCTTGCCGATCTCAACCAGCTGCTGGCCGGCAACCTGCACTATGAACCGGCCAGGGATTTCTGGGGTGAGGACAACCTCACCATCACCACCTCGGATCAGGGCAACAGCGGTGCGGGCGGGCCCTTGAGCGACACCGATCAAGTGATCATCACGGTGACGGCCGAACCGGATCTGCCGAGCCTGACGGTGGGGCCCCACGAGCTCCATGCCCTGCAGGGGGCCATGGTGCCGCTCAATCTGACCGCCAGCGTGGTCAATCCGGCACCGGGCGAGCTGTCGCTGCGCATCAGTGGTCTGGCGGGGGCCCAGGTGCTGGATGAACTGGGGCAGCAGGTCGGTCATGCCGATAGCAACGGTGACTGGCTCATTCCGGGTGGCCACTCGCTGCCGTTTTATCTGGACGGCCTGACGGCGGGAGACCATGTGCTGGGACTGAGCGCAGAGTCGAGTCTGGGGGGCACGACCATCAGCTCCCCCCTCGATACCGTGACCATCCATACCCAGGCCGGTCATACGCTGACGGGGTCGGATCAGGGGGATTGGCTGTTTGGCAGCGCGGGGGATGATCGCTTGCTGGGCGGTAAGGGTGACGACATCCTGACCGGCGGCGCCGGCAGCGATCTCTTCGTCTGGCAGCAGGGGGATGCGGGGAGCGCAGGCCAGCCCGCCATCGACACCATCACCGATTTCAGCCCGCAGGCGGGTGACAGGATCGATCTGGCGGACCTGCTCAAGGGGGTGACCGACAGTAGCGTGGACGGCCTGCTGGGCCATCTGCAGGCGTCGGTGACCAGCGCGAGCAACGGCCTGAGCGATGTGAACCTCTCTGTGTCGCCGGCGGGGGATGGCCAGGTGACCCAGCAGATCACCCTGAAGGGGGTGGACTTGAGCAGCTGGCAGCTTGGCGGCACCTCGTCCCACGACATCCTGCAGAGCATGCTGGATCAGCACAGCCTGATCGTCCAGCACCCTTGATGGGGCGGATGTGAATAAAAGAGCCGGCAATTGCCGGCTCTTTTTCTATCTGGTGTTTGCTTGTCGGCCTCTTTGCCGAGCGGGCCGTCTGGCCTAGCGTGGCAAGGGGATCAAGCCAGGGCCCGGGCCAACAGGTGGATGGGGTGTTCGCAGCGGAACGCCGTGCTCATCTCGATCTGCCATTTGCAGGTTTCGCAGTCGGTGATGACCAGATCGGGCTTGAGCCGGTTTATCTGATCAAACAGCCCCTCGCCGATGGCCTGGCTGGTCTGGTAGTTCTCCGACTTGAAGCCGTAGGTGCCGGCGATGCCGCAGCACTGGGAGTCCAGCACGGTCACCTTGACCCCTGGGATGGCGCGCAGCAGCTCCAGGGTATAGATGACGCCCCCCATCTTCTCCATGTGGCAGGGGGTGTGGTAGGCGATGTGCAGATTGAGCGGCTTCATCGCCGGCTTGTTGCCCTGGTAGAACTCGTTCCACAGGAAGCGGGTCACCAGCGAGATGCGATCGCGCACCTTGTGGTTGTCCTGCTCCAGCAGGTGGGGATATTCGTCGCGCAGGGTGAAGCCGCAGGTGGAGGAGGTGGCCAGTAGCGGCATCTCGTTGCCGAGCAGGGTGTTCTCCAACTGCTGGATGTTGAAGGCCGCCTGCTGCTTGGCCTTGTCCATGAAGCCGTTGGCAATCAACGGCACGCCGCAGCACTTCTCCCGCTCCAGCAGTTGGACGCCGATGTTCATGGCGTTGAGCACCTGTACCAGCTCCTTGCCGAGCTGCGGGTGGTTGTAGTTGACGTAGCAGCCGTGGAAGTAGGCGATTTGGCGCGCAAAGCGGGCCTGACTCGCTTTCTGCTTTTTGTACCAGCCGCGGAAGGTGCCCTGGGAGTATTTGGGCAGGTCGCGGTGGGAGGAGACCCCCAGCGCCTTGTCCAGCACCAGTTTCATCGGCTTGAGGCCGGTGGTGAAGTTGACCACAGGGGCCATCAGGGTGGACATGCTGCCCATCAGGTCGGTGTGGGAGAGCACGAACTCGCGGATCCCCGGTTTGAAGCCGCTGTACTGGTGCTTGGCCTTGGTGATGATGTCGCCGATACGCACCCCGCTCGGGCAGGCCACTTCACAGCGCTTGCAGTTGGTGCAGTACTTGAGGGCGCTGTCAAAGAGCTCCGGGCTCTTGATGCGCAGCCGCTCCCCATCCGGGCCCGCCTGCTTGGGGCCTGGGTAGGCCGGGTTGGCCTTGGCCACCGGGCAGTAGGCGGTACAGACGGTGCATTTGATGCACTGATCGAAGGTTTGGTTGGCATGATCCAGTAGCATGTCAGTTCTCCTCCCGTTGGGTGTGAAGGCACGGGATATGGGTCGAAATCATCATTGGGCTGAACTCAAAATGTGACCGGCAGCCTGCCAGCCGGTGGCAACCGCGACACCTGAGCCTGACCCTTCTTTTATGGGGTCATAGTGCGCCAGCACGCTACCGGCGCCGTAGAGGTTGGTGAGTGGCTTGCCGCCACGCAGCACTCTGAGCTTGTCGTCGGTCTTGACCCCGAAGCCCATGAAGGGGTGGTGGTCGAACAGGCGGCGACCGGCCCAGGCGTCACGCTCCGGCAGGCTCAGCACATCGGCGTTGAAGATGGGCTCACGAATGCCGCGCAGACGCGACTCCAGCCCGCGGCTGAAGAAGCTGCCGGAGGCGAGTACAAAGTTATCCGCTTCAAAGAGTTGATCGTCGCCATTCTGGCTGTGCACGCCAATCACCCGATCGCCGTCGTAACGGGCTCCCAGCACCCGCTCGCTGGTGAGGAAGGTGCCGCCAAGGGCCATGAAGCGGCGCTTGAGGGCCTCCTGCATCCGCATGCCGATAAGCGACGGCGGCATGGTGGCCACCTCCTTGATGATGCAGCCAGTGCGCTGCTCCAGCTCCGTCAGGCGCGGGCCGACCAGCCCCAGCGACAGGCAGGCGGGCAGCACCAGGTGGTGGCAGCGCGGCTCGCCGCTCTCCTGCACCATGCGGCTGATCTCGCGGGCCAGATCCGTCAGCAGGTCATGCTGGCCATTGCCCTGCTTGTCAAACAGGCGGGCGATGTCGGCGGAGCGAAACTCGTGGGGATTGCGGCTGAACTCGGCCAGCTGTGGCAGGCGAATTTCCCCGGTCAGGATACGGCAGTGGGCGAAGCGCGCGTGGGTCGCGAGATTCGCTGCCGCGAGCTCGGGGTGAAAGTCGCGAAATCCCTCCAGGGTGGCCAGCAGGATGGCGTCGGGGGCCGGCGCATCGGTCACGCAGGCGCAGGTGTCGGGGGAGAGCCAGGTAGATTTCAGGGTGCCGATGGGGGTCAGCCGCTGGTGGTTGCGCTCCTGGCGAAACAGCGGCAAGCCCTGGGCGGCGCAGTGGCGTTGCAGATCATCGAGGCTCGCCGCGATATGGGCCAGTCCCACCTTGCTGTAGGGGTGTTCGGGGTTGGCGGCCATAAAGGCGGGCAGGGCGGTGCGGGGATCCCCCTCGCTATCCAGCAGATCCACCGAGCCGGAGGAAAAGTGCAGGGCGCTCTGGCCGGAGGCCATCAGCAGGGTCTTCTGGCCGGCCTCGGCCAGACGCAGGGCCGCGGAGAGGCCCGCCATGCCGCCGCCGATAACGATGCTGTCAAATTTCATGGCTGCGCTCCTTGGTGGGATTGGCGGTGCTGGCGTCCTGCGGGAAGGGCGGCTCGGCCACCAGGTGGGGGGCCGTCCACTCGCCAAGGCCGAACAGCCCCTCGTAGATCCAGTAGGTAAATTCGGCTTCGCGCAGGGCATCGCCCCACAGCACCGGCCGAGTACCCTTGTAGCGCTCTTCCAGGAACTGGCGCAGCATGACGCAAGCCTGGCGGCCGTCGGCCTTGCCATACTCCTGCATCAGGCCGGCGGCGCGATAGGCGCACAGCTCCCCCTGACAGGGGCCCATGCCCAGACGGGTGCGGCGGCGCAGATCCACCAGGTTGCCCACGTCGAGCTCGCGCAGGGCGTACTCTATCTCGCCCGCGGTCACCATCTCGCACTCGCAGATGAGGGCGTTGGCCTTGGGATTGTCGCGGAAAAAGGCGATGACCCGCTCGCCGTGACGGTACTGGGCCGAGCCTTCGGCCGGCACCGAGAGACCGGGGGCGGAGACCTTCTCCGGATCCCGCGAGCCGGGCAGGCTCAGTTCGGCGGTGCGGCACGGCTTGCTGTTGCCGAGTTTCTTGGCCAGCAGATCGGTTGCCCATTCGGCCATCAGCCGGTAGGTCATCAGCTTGCCGCCGGTGATGGTGTTGAAACCCTTGAGACCGTCCCGCTCGGCGTGATCCAGCAGCACTATGCCGCGGCTGATGTTGCGGCCCGACTCGTCGCCATCCACCGCCACCAGCGGGCGAACCCCGGCATAGGCGCGCAGCAGACGGGTGCGGGCCATGATGGGGGCCAGTTTTATCCCTTCGCGCAGCAGCACCTCCACCTCTTCGGGCTCGACGGTGAGCTGGTCAATCTTGTGGTAATCGATGCGGCTCGAGGTGGTGCCGATGAGGGAGATGGTATCGCCCGGCACCAGGATGTCCGCATCCGCCGGTTTGCGGCAGCGGTTGAGCACCAGCTGGTTGATGCGGTAATCCATGATGAGCAGGGAACCCTTGGCCGGGAACATGCGGATGCCGAGATCGGCGTATTCGCAGATCTGCTGGCCCCAGATGCCGGCGGCGTTGATCACCTCCTGGCACTCCACCTCGAACGCTTCACCGGTGCGGGTGTTGATCGCCTTGACCCCGTGCACCCTATCCTGGGTGCGCAGCAGCCCCAGCACCTTGCTGTGGGTGAAGATGCGGGCGCCGTGCTCCTTGGCATCCAGCACGTTGGCGGCGGCCAGGCGGAACGGATCGACCGTGCCGTCCGGCACCTGGATGGCACCGATCAGCGCCGGGTTGACGTTGGGTTCGAGGCGCAGCGCATCGGCGGGATCCAGCTGGCGGGCGTCGATGCCCGCCAGGGAGCAGGCGTCCATGAAGGTAGTTTGAAAATGGATGTCATCTTCCGGCAGGGTGATGAAGAGGCCGCCGGTGTCCTCGACGCAGTGGCTGGCGATCCGCTTGAGGATGCGGTTCTCCTGAATGCACTCGCGGGCGGACTCCTGATCCGTCACCGCGTAGCGGGCGCCGGAGTGAAGCAGGCCATGGTTGCGGCCCGTGGTACCGGCGGCGATATCGTCCCGCTCAAGCAGGATGCAGTCGATGCCGCGCAGTGCGCAATCGCGCATGATGCCGGCTCCGGTGGCGCCACCCCCTATGATGACGACTTGTGTGGTTATTCTTTTCATTCTTGCCCGTCTCATCTCTTCCAGATGGTGCCAGTGTGGCCTGTCTCTGGGCAGAAATGTTTGATATGGGCCAAATTAATGTTCGCAAACGCTCATTGGTAGGGGTGTTAATGAGCAAATCGTGATTGTTGTCACACTCTCATAACAGCAGAGGGGACCGCTGGGCCCCCTCTGTCGACACGAGTCACGGCGCTCAGCCGCAGCACTTCTTGAACTTCTTGCCGCTGCCACAGGGACAGGGGTCGTTGCGCCCCACCCGCAGCGGTGCCGGATCCTGTTCGCCATCGGTATAGACCCAGCGCCCCTGATGGCGTACGAAACGGGATCGCTCATGGAGGCAGTGGCGCTCTTCACCCTCCATAAACCAGGCCTTGAACTCCACCATGCCAAGGGTGTCAGCGGGGCCGCCCTGGCTGGCGAGGATCTCGAGCCCGTCCCATTGGGTGTCGGTCTGGGAGAGCTGCTCCGCGGTCAGCCCGTTCAGATAGTCAGGGTGCCAGCTGTGTACCAGATACTCCCCCAGTCCCAGCACGAAGGCGCTGTAGCGCGAGCGCATCAGCTGCTCCGGGGTCTGGGGGGCGGCCCCCTGGTGCAGTGATCCACAGCACAAATCGAGAGAAAGAGTTGAACTGCAAGGGCATTTGTTCATGTGACTGGCCATCTGAGTCGATAGAGATAGAGGGCGGGGATTGTAGCGAAAGCGGGTCCCCGTCGACCAGCATCCTATACTGGTCTGGTAGGAACGGAACACTCATAAAAACAGCTGCAAGGATGTAAAAGATGACGCTAAAGCAGAAAATCCTGTTGTTGGGAGCCGTCCCCGTGCTCCTGATGGCCCTGGTGGTCAATCTCAGCAACTACATGATTGCAAAGAGTGATCTGGAAGCCGATCTGGTGGTGGCGCGGGAGAATGCGATCAAGGATCGCAAGGAACTACTCAGCAGCTATCTGATGCTGGCCAAGACGGCCATCGATGCCGTCTACAGCCAGCCGGACAGCCCGGCGGTGCGCAAGCAGGTGATCGAGATGCTGCGTCCACTGCGCTACAGCAGCGACGGCTACTTCTTCGTCTATGACTTTCAGGGCACGGCGATACTCTTGCCTCCCCGTCCCGAGATGGAGGGCAAGAACCGCTGGCAAGACAAGGATGCCAAGGGCAAGCTGCTGATCCAGGAGATCGTCAAGGCGGCGCGCCAGGGGGATGGTTTCTCCGAATACTGGACCGCCAAGCCCTCCATCGGTCGGGACGCCCCCAAACTCTCCTTCAACCTGGTACTCGACAAATACCAGTGGATCATCGGCACCGGTTTCTATATCGACGACATCGACAACGAGCTGGCGGCGCTGCGTACCGTACGCGAGAGCAACATGCGTGACTCGCTGCAGAGCAGCGTGCTGCTCATTCTGGTCATTCTGGGGGTGACCCTGGCCGCCACCGTGGTGATCGGCAACCGGGTCACCCGGCCGCTGGCGGACGCGGTATCGGCCCTCAACGACATCGCCGACGGGGAGGGGGATCTGACCCAGCGCCTCAAGGTACAGAGCCACGACGAGATTGGTCAGCTGGCCACCGCCTTCAACCGTTTCGTGGCACGGATCCAGTCGGTAGTGAGCCAGGTGGGGGAGACCAGCAATCACCTGTTCAGCGCGGTGGAGAAGCTGCACCACCTGAGCGAGCACTATGACCATCAGATGCACGGCCACAGCCGGGAGACGGATCAGGTGGTTACCGCGGTGACCGAGATGAGCTCCACCGCCCAGGAAGTGGCGGCCAGCGCCTCCAACGCCGCTACCGCCACCAGCGATGCGGCGCGCGAATCCGATGCTGCCCGCGGCGTGGTGGGCACCGCCATCAACAGCATCAACCGGCTGGTGGGCGAGGTGCACACCGCCTCCGGCGTCATCGAGCAGCTGGCGCAGGAGACCGCCAAGATAGGATCCGTGGTTGAGGTCATTCGCGGCATTGCCGAGCAGACCAACCTGCTGGCGCTCAACGCGGCCATCGAGGCGGCCCGGGCCGGCGAGCAGGGACGCGGCTTCGCGGTGGTGGCGGATGAAGTCCGTTCGCTGGCCGGTCGCACCCAGCAGAGCACCAAGGAGATCAACGAGATGCTGCAGCGTCTGCAGGGCGGGGTGAAACAGGCGGTTGACGTGATGCAGGCCAGCGAGGATCGCAGCCAGGAAACGGTGCAGGAGGCGAGCCACATCGCCACCTCCCTCGACAGCATGGTGATGGCGGTCAGCACCATCAACGACATGAACATCCAGATCGCCACCGCCGCCGAGGAGCAGCATGCGGTCTCCGAGGAGATCAACAAGAACCTGGTGGCCATTCAGCAGATCGTCAGCGAGCTGACCGATGCGGCGGTCGAATCCAACAGCACCACCCGCGATCTCGCCAGCACCGGGGACAAGCTACGCAAGCTGGTCTCCCAGTTCCGCTACTGATGGGATGACAAGAGGGAATATCCCTCACAAGATGCGGCCTGACCCCCGGTTCAGACCGCACTTTATTTGGGGATTGATCAATAATGTGTGAAAATTGTCGCCCTCTGTGTCAGCTGTTGCCCCTTACCCTATGAATGAGATCGTGAAAGGCAGTATCGATTTGATCCGTCAGCTCAACTATGGCCTGGTCTACGCCAGCCTGGAGGAGCACAAGGAGCTGTCCCGTACCGATCTCTCCCGCCTGACCGGTCTCTCGCCTGCCAGCATCACCAAGATCACCCGCGAGCTGCTGGACGGCGGTCTGGTGGTCACCTGCGGCGAGAGTTCGGTGGGGCGCGGTCGCCGCCAGACCCTGCTGCGCATCAACGAGCGCCGCTTCCAGTTTCTCTCCATGCGCCTTGGGCGCGGTTATGTGGACATGGCGCTGTTCGACCTGGCCGGTCGCTCCCTCGCTCGCCATCGCCATGTGTTCAGCGAAGGGGAGCGCGCCGACCTGCTGGCCAGCCTGGTGCGGGCCATCGAGGGCTTCTTGCCCAAAAAAGCGCTGCGTCTCGCCTGCATCGCCCTCTGCCTGCCGGGGCAGGTGGAGCGCCACTCCGGCATGGTCAAGCACTTTCCCTTCTACGATCTGCGAAACTGGCCGCTCGGCCCGACCCTGCAGGAGGCTTTCGCGGTGCCGGTGCTGGTGAGCGGCGACGTGCGCACCTGGATCCAGGCCGAGCGTGAGTGGGGAGCCGCCAAGAACTGCGCCGATGCGGTGCTGGTGTTCGTACACAACGACATCGGGGTCGGCATGGTGGTCAACGGCCAGCTCATCGAGAGCGAGAACGCACTGCTCGGCGATCTCAGCCACCTGCAGCTCGAGCCCTACGGTCAGCGCTGCTACTGCGGCGGCTTCGGCTGTGCCTGCACCCTGGTGACCAATCAGGCGCTGGAGGCGCAATACCGGGATCTGCGCGAGCGGATGCAGGAGCACGATTTGCCCGAGAGCGTCACCATTCGCGAGCTGTGCGAGCTGGCGCTGGCGGGCAACAGCCTCTGTCAGGACATCCTCCATCAGGCGGCGGGGCGGCTCTCCCGGGTGCTCTCCAACCTCATCTGTCTGCTCAATCCGGGCAAGTTGCTGCTGGGGGGGGAGATCACCCGCGCCGATCGGCTGCTGTTCCCCATGCTGCACCAGTCGCTGGCCAGCCAGTTGCCGGCCGAATACCTGGTGCGCCTGCAGATCGAATCCACCCACTTCTACGAAGATCCCACCAAGCCCACCTCGGTACAGGTGCACAAGGCCCTGCGCGACGGCAGCCTGCTGCTCGACTTGTTGCGAGGCGACAAGGAGGCATGAGGCTGGGGTTGCAAGGACGCATCCTGCTCATGCTCTGTCTGGTCAGTCTGCTGCAACTGGTGCTGCTGAGCGGGGCCAGTTACTACTATGTGTCCGAGCAGCGCTACCGAGAGGTAGGGGATCAGGCCCTCGACGTGGCGCGACTGGTGGCGCGAGAGTCCGGCGTCATCGCCGGGGTGAAACGGGCCGACACCGCCCGCCTTAACGTGTTGGTGGAGCGGATCCGCGCCGAGGTCGGTGCCAGCTACATCGTCGTCGGCGATAAGGAGGCGCGCCGGTTGGTGCACCCCAATGCGGATCGCATCGGCCAGCCCATGATGGGGGATGACCCGCAACGGGCCTTGCAGGGGGAGTCCTACATCTCCCGCGCTCAAGGATCCCTCGGGGTCTCGGTGCGTGGCAAGAGCCCCATCCGCGATGAGCTCGGCCAGATCATCGGGGTGGTCTCGGTCGGTTATCTGGTGCGGGATATCGAGGCGGATCTGCAGGGTTTTCTGCATTTCGGTCTCGCCATGACCTTGCTCATCGTGCTGCTCAACAGCCTGGCCGCCACCTGGTTGGCACGCCGCTACAAACGGGCGCTGCTCGGCTTCGAGCCCGAACAGATGGGGCGTCTCTACACCGAACTCGACTGCACCCTGCGCACCGTGCGCGAGGGGATCCTCACCATCGACGAGCAGGGGCGGCTCACCTCCCTCAACCCCAATGGCATCCGCTTGCTGCGTCTGGATGAAGCCACCGCCCGGGCCGCCATCGGCCAGCCGGTCACCCGGCTGCTGCCGGAGAGCCGCATGCTCTCCCTCATTCAGGATCCGCGCCCCCAGTTTGATGAAGAAATTGTGCTCAACGGCCAGTCCCTCATCGTCAACCGGCTGCCGCTGGTGCGGGACGGCAAGCTGATCGGCGCGGTGTCGAGCTTTCGGCGCAAGGACGAGCTGGCCGAACTCAGTGCCCAGCTCTCCCAGGTGCAGGCCTACAGCGATCTGCTGCGGGTGCAGACCCACGAACACCACAACCAGCTCGGCACCATCGCCGGGCTCATCGAGCTGGGCGCCACCAGCGAGGCGCTCGCCTTCATCGGACGGGAGGCGGCCACCGAGCAGAGCCTGCTCAACTTCCTGCTGACTGCCATCGCCAAGCCCAAGGTGGCCGGCCTGCTGCTCGGCAAGTACCACAGGGCCCACGAGCTGGGGCTGGTGCTGGAGGTGGACCCGGATTCTCGCCTGCACGACATCCCCCTTCGCGTCAGCGGCTCCCAGCTGGTGACTGTGCTCGGCAACCTCATCGACAATGCCTTCGAGGCGACCCGCCGCCACGGCGCCCCCTACCAGCCGGTGCGGGTGGCCCTGAGCGATCTCGGCCAGGATCTCATTCTGGAGGTGGAAGACGGGGCCGGCGGCATCGATCCTGCGCTGGCGGATCGGCTGTTCGAGCGGGGGGTGAGCAGCAAGGCGGAGCCGGATCACGGCATCGGCCTCTCTCTGGTGCGCAAGACCCTGGATGCCCTGCAGGGGCAGATCACCATCGAAGCCACGGCGCAGGGAAGTTGCGTCGTCTGTTACATTCCCAAGGAGGTGTGAGTGATCAAGATCCTGATCGTCGAGGACGATCCGGCCATCGCCGAGATCCACCGCCGCTTCGTGCAGCGGCTGGCAGGTTTCGAAGTATTGGGGGTGGCGCTCACCCTGTTTGATGCCAGGGAGCAGATCGCCATCCTCAAGCCCGATCTGGTGCTGCTGGATGTCTGGCTGCCCGATGGCGAGGGGTTTGCCCTGTTGCGCGAGCTGCGCCAGGCCGGGGCGAGTCTGGACGTCATCCTGCTCACCGCGGCGCGGGAGGCCGGTGCCCTGCAGGAGGCGATGCGGCTCGGGGTGGTGGATTTCATCTTGAAGCCCGTGGTGTTCGAGCGGCTGCGCGACACCCTCGACAAATATTGCCAGAGCCGCGCCGCCCTGGCGGCCCTGGCGGACATCGATCAGCAGGCGGTGGACGCCCTGTTTGGCACGCCGTTGCAGCAGGTGGCGGCGGGTGGCCTGCCCAAGGGGATCGACGGCCTCACCCTGCAGCGGGTGCTGGCGGCCTTGACCCAGCAAGGAGCCAGCGCCGAGGAGATCGGCGGCCGGGTCGGGGTGAGCCGCACCACGGCGCGCCGCTATCTGGAGTTTCTGGTGGGCCAGCAACTGGCGAGTCCGGAGCTGGAGTACGGCACCGTCGGCCGGCCGGAGCGGCGTTATCGCCAGCCCTGACTGGCGTAACTCCCCATCCTGTCTTGCCAATAAAAAGAGCGCCTGTCGGCGCTCTTTTGCTGTGTGAGATCCGCCAACTCAGCTTGGCTCGGATTGCAGGGTGGCAGCCGGTGCGCGGCGTGCCTGCCACCACTGCCAGAGCGGCAACAGCAGCATCACCAGGGTGATCAGCGTGAAGGCCAGGGTGATGGGGCGCTCCCACAGGAAGCTCAGGGAGCCGTCGTTGATCACCAGGGCGCGGCGCAGGTTGTCCTCCAGCATGCCCCCCAGGATAAAGCCGAGCAGCATGGGGGCCATGGGGAAGGTGAGCAGGCGCAGGCCGATGGCGATCAGCGCCACCAGGGTCATCACATGGATGTCCATGGTGTTGAAGGAGACCAGATAGACCCCGGTCAGGGAGAACAGCAGCACCATGGGGATCAGAACGGGGCGCGGCACCGCCAGTACCTTGGCCAGATAGGGGATGAGGGGGAGGTTCAGGATCAACAGCACCACGTTGCCCAGGTACATGGAGATGATCACCGACCAGAAGACGTCTGGATGCTCCATGAAGAGGCGCGGGCCCGGCTGGATGCCGTAGGCCACCAGGGCGCCCAGGATGAGGGCCGTGGTGCCGGATCCCGGGATCCCCAGGGTCAGCAGGGGCACGAAGGAGCCGGTGGAGGCGGCGTTGTTGGCCGCTTCCGGCGCGGCTAGACCGCGCAGGCTGCCTTGGCCGAACTGCTCCTGGCGCTGCTTGCCGGCGATGTTGCGCTCGGCGCCGTAGGCCATGAAGGCGGCGATGGTGGCGCCGGCCCCCGGCAGCACGCCGATGAGAAAGCCCAGCACCGAGGAGCGGGCGATGGGGGGCGCTATCTCCCTGACCTCCTCCTTGCTGAGCTTGAGGCTGCCGAGCTGCTGCATCTGCCTGGCTTCTTCCTCGCTGTTGTCCTTGCCGGGGCGCAATACCGCCATCAGGATCTCCGCCAGAGCAAAGGTGGCCATGGCCAGCAGCAGGAAGGAGAAGCCGTCACGCAGGTCCGGCAGGCCGAAGGTGAACCTGTCCACCCCGACGCTGCGGTCGATGCCGATGGTGGAGATCATGATGCCAAACAGCGCCATGATCAGCGCCTTGAGCACCTGCCCCTTGCCGGCAAAGGCTGCCACGGCGGAGAGCCCCAGCACCATGAGGGCGAAGTAGTCCGCCGACTGGAAGGAGAGGGAGACCTTGGCCAGCAGGGGCGCTGCCACCATCAGCATGATGGCGGAGAGGGTACCGCCGGTGAAGGAGGCGTAGGCGGCGATGGCCAGCGCCTTGCCCGCCTGTCCCTTGCAGGCCAGGGGGTAGCCGTCGAAGGCGGTGACCACGGTGGCGGAGCAGCCGGGGGCGTTGATCAGGATGGAGGAGGTGGAGCCACCAAAGATGGCGCCGTAATAGACGCCGGCCATCAGGATGATGCCGGAGGAGGGATCCAGGCCATAGGTGATGGGGATCATCAGGGCGATGGCGGTGACGGGGCCAAGGCCCGGCAGCATGCCGATAAAGGTGCCGATGAAGCAGCCAAGCACCACCATCATCAGGTTGACCGGCAGCAGTGCGGTGCCGAGTCCTTGCAAGATTCCGTCTAACATGGTGACTCCTTAGAAACCGAGCAGGGTAAACAGGCGACCCGGCTCCAGATAGACGTTGAGCCCCTTGGTGAGCAGGGTCCAGAAACCGATGGAGAAGGGGACGCTGATCATCAGGCCGTAGCGCAGGCTGGGCTCACCCAGTACCCGGATGCCCACGCTCAGGAAGGCGATGGTCGAGAGCACGAAGCCAAACCAGGTGAGCCCCAGTCCGTAAATGACCATGAGCCCGAGCAGGATAAAGACCCGGCGCCAATCCCCCTCTTCCCGGCGCAGGGGCTCACCCCCGGGAAAGAGCACCAGCAGCAGGGAGAGCAGCGCCCCGATCCCGGCCAGGGCATAGGGCAGGGTACTGGCGGTGAAGGGTTCGTATTCGTCGCCGGGGTAGCCCGGTATCTCGGTGGCGTAATAGCCATAGGCGAGGGAGAGCAGCAGAAACAGCAGGCCCCCCAGTCGCTCCTTGGTGATGTTCATCTCTTGACTCCAACATGAGCGGCGGGCCTGCGCCCGCCTGCGATGTGACAACGAGGGTTACTTGATGAAGCCGAGCTCGCGCATCAGGCCGCCGATCTGCTGTTCCTGGCCGTCGAGGAAGGCGGTGAACTCGGGACCGGACTTGTAGAGGTTGGTCCAGCTGTTGCGGCTGCGGACCACTTCCCACTCCGGCTTGTCGTACATCTGCTTGAGCAGGGCGGCAAACTCGGCGGACTTTTCCGGGCTGATGGTGGGGGAGGCGAAGTAACCGCGCCAGTTGGCGAAGACGGTGGGGTTGTTCTGCTCGCTGAAGGTGGGGATCTGCTCCGCCCCTGGCAGGCGCTTGTCCGAGGTGACCCCGAGGATCCGCATCTGGCCCGACTTGACCGCTTCCATCGCCTCGCCAAAGCCGGTGGAGATGGCCTGGGTCTCCCCGGCCAGCACGGCGGCCATGGCGCTGCCGCCGGCATCGTAGGCGACGTAGCGCAGCTTGCTGGCGTCGGCACCGGCGTTCTTGAAGGTCAGGGCGGCGACCAGGTGATCCAGGCTGCCACGGGCCGAGCCACCGGCGATCTTCACCTTGGCCGGGTTCTCCTCGTAGGCGGCCAGCAGCTGGGCCCAGTTCTGATAAGGGGAGTCCGCCTTGACCGCCAGCGCCTGGTAGTCGGCGATGATGGCGGCCACCGGGGTCAGATCACGGAAGGACTGGGGCAGCTCCTTGGAGAGGGATTTGACGATGATGGGGGTGGAGTTGACCATCAGAGTCTTGTCGGACTGGGCCGAGGTCTCGATGAGGTGGGCGATGGCCTTGGCGCCGCCACCGGCGGACATGTTCTGATAGGAGACGGTCTTGACCAGACCGGACTTGGCCAGCACTTCACCGGTGCCGCGGGCCGTGGTATCCCAGCCGCCGCCGGCGCCACCCGGGATCAGGAAGTGGACTTCGTTGATCTGGGCCTGGGCGCCGAAGCTCAGTGCGAGCAGGCTACCGATCAGGGGGCGCTTGAAGGTTCCTTGCAACATGGTGCTCTCCTTGTGATTGTTGCAGGAAGGTTAATTAATCATGTCTGGCTGGAAAACAATCTGACCGTAATGGCTATTAAGGCTGTTGTGGCCATTTTGTTCATTCTGGTCACGACAGGGAGTACTGCTCGCTCATGGCAGGCCGGAAGGGGGCAGGTTGCACTGCGCCTCCGGCTGAAAAGGCGCGAGGTTCCCCGTCAGAAGGGGAGCCTCGCGAAAGAGGGGGCTGACTTATCCCTGTGATGCGGGGGCGGCGGAGACCTGGTCGCCGCTGGCTCCCTGCTGCTTGAGGGCCTCGCTCGCCTGCTGCTTGCGCTGCAACTGCTCCACTACCAGCTTGTAGGCGATGTAGTACTTGTAGATGTTGCCCACGTAGGTCACGGTCTCGGGCCCTATCTTCTCCGCCGCCACGTACTCGACGTTGTGAAACCAGACGTTGGGATCCAGTCCTCGTTTCTTGGCCTCGGTGCGCAGCCGTGCCACCCGGGCGGGACCGGCATTGTAGGAGGCGAACGAGAAGAGCGCCTTGTCGAGGGCGGTCATGGGCTCGTCCGCATAGTAGTGGTCGATCATCCAGCGCATGTATTTGACGCCGCCATGGATATTGGGCTCAAGCTGGCGGATGTCGCCCACCTTCAGGCCCTTGCCGGTGGCGGGCATGATCTGCATGATGCCGATGGCGCCGACGTGGCTGCGCGCCTGATGGTTGAGGGCCGACTCCTGGTAACCCTGGGCTGCCATCAGCAGCCAGTCCACCTCGTATTTCTCGCCATACGCGCGAAACAGATCCACCACCTGCAGAAACTTCTTGCGCTCGGCCTCGGCGGCGGCGCTCTTGACGAACTTGTTCTGCTTGAGATAACGGGCGAGGAGCTCGTCCCCGGTCGCCTTGCCGCGCAGCGCCTTGATCTGTTCGTTGAGCATGGCCAGCAGTTGCGGGCTCTCCTTGCGCACCGCCCAGGCGATGATGCCCCCCTCCCGGAACACGGGGTCGTCGTGGATGGTGACCTTGGGGAAGATCTTCTGCCAGAACCGGGCCTTGTGCTCGTCCATGACGATGAAAGGGAGCAGGCCGGCGTTGACCATCTCCACCAGATCTTCGTCCTCCAGTGCCTCGGGGGCCGGCTGAATGTCGATGAGCGGCTCTCCCGCCGCCTTGAGTGCCTGGTTGTAGGCCATGAGGCTCTCGAAGTAGCTGGAGGAGGGGCGCACGTAAATGCGCTGGCCGGCCAGGTCGGCGGCACTTTCCACCTTGGGGGAGAGGGGGCCGGAGATGAGCAGCTCCCGCACGTTGTCGAGCAGGGGGGCGGTGAATGCCACGCCCTGCTCCTTGCGCTTGTCCGTGATGGTGAGGTTGGCGGCGGCGATGTCACCCTTGCCCGCGATGAGGGCATCCAGCAGGGCTTCGCGCGCCACCGGGATGAAGATCAGGTGCAGCTTGAGATGGCGCTTGAGGTTCTTTTGCTTGCGCAACTGCTCGTTGAGCCGCTTCTCCAGCAACATGAAGGCGTCGTAGGTGACGCCCCGCTGTATCCCCTTGTCGATGAAGTAACCTGTCTTGTTGTAGGTGGTGAGCACCCGGATGGAGCGCCGTGCCAGCATGGCATCGAGATCGCCAAGCTGGGGCTGGGCCAGCTGGTCGCTGTTGAACGTCAGTGCGGCCGGTTCAGCGTCGGCCTGCGCTGGCGTTGCGGCCTGCAGCGGGCCGCACAGCAGTCCGCACAGGAGGAGGATCCATAACCGCGTCATGATACTGCCCTCGTCTGTTTCATTGAGTGTAAGCGGCATGGGGCGGGCGCTTTAGCTCATTGGGTTTGCTCGGCGGGGGGTGGATAGCACCATAGGCCCTATCCGATGAGAGGGCAGGCAGCGGGGAAGTGGGGAACAGAGCAGAGAATAAAAAGGGGAGCCTCAGTGGCTCCCCTTTGAGGGTACTTGGTCGGCGCTAGAACCAGAAGCCGATGATGAAGGAGCCTGCCAGGGTCAGCATGACGTTGGCCACCGCATAGGTGCCGGCATAGCCGAGCGCCGGGATGGAGCTGTTGGCCGCCTCGTTCACCACGTCCATGGCCGGGGCGCAGGTACGGGCCCCGGTGATGGCGCCGAGCAACAGGGCCGGGTTCATCTTCAGCACCCAGACGCCGAACAGGTAGCCCACCAGCACCGGCAAGGTAGTCACCAGCATGCCGGAGAAGAGCACCACCATCCCCACTTCGCTCAGGTGATCCAGGATGCCGCCCCCCGCCTTGAGGCCGGTGCTCACCATGAAGACGGCAAGGCCGAGATCCTTGGCCAGTCGCAGGGCGCCCGGCGGCACATAACCCACTGTGGGGTGGTTGGCGCGCAGGTAGCCCATCAGGATCCCCGCCAGCAGCAGGCCGACGGCGTTGCCGAGGCCAAACTCCAGCTGGCCGAACACCAGGGAGACGGAGCCAATCAGCAGGCCCAGCACGAAGAAGGTGGTGAAGGCCACCAGATCCGTGGTCTGGCTGTGAATGCTGATGAAGCCGATCTTGTTGGCCAGCAGCTTGACCCGCTGCTTCTCGCCGCTGATCTGCAGCACGTCGCCCTTTTGCAGCATGATGTTGCGATCGAACGGCATCTCGATCTGGGAGCGCACCACCCGATTGAGGAAGCAGCCCTTCTCGGTGAGGTTGAGCTCCACCAGGTGGCGGCCCACCACAGCGTCGTTCTTCACCACGATCTCTTCGGTGACGATCTGCAGGTCAAGCAGGTTGCGGTCGAACACCTCCTTGCCGTTGCGGTAGTTGACGTCGAGCTTCTCGTGACTCTCGGGGTAGCCCACCAGGGCGATCTCGTCCCCTTCCTGGATGACGGCGTCACCATCCGGACTCGCCAGGATGCCGTTGCGGCGGATCCGCTCCACGTAGCAGCCGGTGTGAGGATAGATGCCGGTCTCGCGCAGGGTGCGGCCGCCGATCCAGGCCGCCAGCTCGGGGCCGACCCGGTAGGCGCGGATGATGGGCAGGTAGGTCTTGCGGCTCTCGTTGTCGGAGAGACCGCGCTCGCGGGCGATCTTCTGCGCCTCGGTGTTGAGGTCGAGCCGTGCCAGCGAGGGGAGGTAGCGCACCACCATCATCAGGCCCACCAGTCCTACCAGGTAAGTCAGGGCATAGCCGATGCCCATATTGTCGAGCACCGACTGCATGTCGGTTTGATGGGGGAGGTTGAGCAGGCCGCTGCGCAGGGCATCCTGGGCCCCCACCAGCGCCGGGGTCGAGGTGAGCGAACCGGCCAGGATGCCGGCGGCCATGCCCGGCCCCAGGTTGAAGAACTTGGCCAGTCCCACGGTGAGGAAGAGGGCGGTCAGCAGGATCACCAGGGTCAGGGTGATGTAGTGGATGCCGTCGCGCAGGAAGACGCTGAAGAAGTGCGGCCCCGCTTCGATCCCCACGCAGAAGATGAACAGCATGAAGCCGACGTTCTCCGTGGTGGTGCTGAATTCGAAGCCCATCTGGCCGAACAGCAGGGCGGTGAACAACACGCCTATGGTGTTGCCTATCTGGAAGTTGCCGACCCTGACTTTGCCGAGCAGCAGGCCGAAGGCCAGTACCACGAACAGCAGCAGGGAGTCGCTTTGATGTAGCAGTGTCACGAAATCTATGGTCATGCCCGGAAAAACCGAGGAAAAAAGTGGGGCCGACATTGTGCCGGATCCCTCACCAATAAAGAAGCGTCAAAGGCGCATTAATCGGTACTAACCCGCCACCGCCCTCGGGGTCATGAGGGTAACTGGGGGGCACCTGCGGCAATGACCTCTATTTCCCTCTGCCAGCCCCGCTGTCAATTAGTGATTCCTGCTATCTGTGATCCTCGTCTTTGGGGGCTGCTTGAAATTTTACGCTCTGCTGTTTGGTCGGTCGATTTGGCTCTCTGGCAGCATTTTTGACTAATGGGGATGGGATGAGTCTGGCGGTTGGTCGCGGCCCGCCCGTGCAGGGTGACCCATCTGTGGCGGGATGGCGAAAAGATATCTGTAAAAAGCATCTGATGGGAGCACTGGCGACCCATTCGGGGGGCGCGGCAAAAACAGCAGAAAATGAGGTGGGCGAGTCAAACGTGCCGGCCTTGCCGGCAATGGCCTGCCAGCCTAGGCCGTCATTGGCTTTGGCCTACTTACCCACAGAAACTGTGGATAACCCTGTTCATGAAACTTGGTGATCAGGCTGTAGCCCGCGCCAATACTGGGCTGCAAGGGCTGTTCAAAAAATACCGGATAAAGATTGTTTCTATAAAAATCAAATAGTTACGCGCAGCAGAACAAAACGCTGTCGAGGCGGATGGGGGACAAAAAGGGAGAGGTCACCGCAGGGTGCGGCTTGTGCATTAAAATTGGTAGAGGAAAGCACTAAAGTGGATAACTTGCACCGAGATGGTGAGGAATTGGCTCCCCCGACTGGACTTGAACCAGTGACATACGGATTAACAGTCCGCCGTTCTACCGACTGAACTACGGGGGAACATCAGGCAAGGAGGAGCATCATACAGAGGTCGCATTTCGAGGTCAATAGCCGCTTCTGCTGCCAGAGTGGATACCCAGGCCACCCCATCTCGGAGTACACTTCTGCTCTTGCGTATTTTTGCCGGGAGTCGTCATGAGCAAGTTATTCAAGCTGGCCAGCCAGTTTCAACCCGCCGGGGATCAGCCGAGGGCCATCGCCCAGCTGCTCGACGGTATCGAGTCTGGCCTCGCCCATCAGACCCTGCTCGGGGTGACCGGCTCGGGCAAGACCTTCACCATGGCCAACGTCATCGCGACCCTCAATCGTCCCACCATGATCCTGGCTCCCAACAAGACCCTGGCGGCCCAGCTCTATGGGGAAATGAAGGAGTTCTTCCCCGACAACGCGGTGGAGTATTTCGTCTCTTATTACGACTACTACCAGCCCGAGGCCTATGTGCCGACCACCGACACCTTCATCGAGAAGGATGCCTCCATCAACGATCACATCGAGCAGATGCGGCTGTCGGCCACCAAGGCGCTGCTGGAGCGGCGTGACGTGGTGATCGTTGCCTCGGTGTCGGCCATCTACGGCCTGGGGGATCCGCAAGCCTACCTCAGCATGATGCTGCACCTCAAAGTGGGGGATGTGATCAACCAGCGGGACATATTGCGCCGCCTCGCCGAGCTGCAGTACACCCGCAACGACATGGCCTTCCAGCGCGGCACCTTCCGGGTAAGGGGGGAGGTGATGGACATCTATCCCGCCGAGTCGGACAAGCTGGCCCTGCGGGTAGAGCTGTTTGACGAAGAGGTGGAGCGGCTCTCCCTGTTCGATCCGCTGACCGGCGCCATCGAGCAGACGGTGGTGCGCTACACCATCTACCCCAAGACCCACTACGCCACCCCGCGCGAGACCATCCTGGGGGCCATCGAGCACATCAAGGAGGAGCTCAAGGGGCGGCGCGAGCAGCTGTTGTCCCTCAACAAGCTGGTGGAGGAGCAGCGCATCAGCCAGCGCACCCAGTTCGACATGGAGATGATGCAGGAGCTGGGCTACTGCTCCGGCATCGAGAACTACAGCCGCTACCTCTCCGGCCGCGCGCCGGGGGAGCCGCCGCCCACCCTGTTCGACTATCTGCCGGGGGACGGTCTGCTGATCATCGACGAATCCCACGTTACCGTTCCGCAGATCGGCGCCATGTTCAAAGGGGACAGGTCCCGCAAGGAGACCCTGGTGGAGTACGGCTTCCGGCTGCCGTCGGCGCTGGACAACCGGCCGCTCAAGTTCGACGAGTTCGAGGCCCTGATGCCGCAGACGGTGTTCGTCTCGGCGACCCCGGGCCCCTACGAGCTGGACAAATCCGGCGGCGATGTGGTGCAGCAGGTGGTGCGCCCCACCGGTCTGCTTGACCCCGAGGTGGAAGTGCGGCCGGTCAGCACCCAGGTGGACGATCTGCTCTCCGAGATCCGCAAGCGGGTGGCGGTGGAGGAGCGGGTGCTGGTCACCACTCTCACCAAGCGGATGGCGGAGGACTTGACCGAATACCTGGCGGATCACGAGGTGCGGGTGCGCTATCTGCACTCGGACATCGATACCGTGGAGCGGGTGGAGATCATCCGCGACCTGCGTCTGGGCAAATTCGACGTGCTGGTGGGCATCAACCTGCTGCGCGAAGGCCTCGACATGCCGGAGGTCTCCCTGGTGGCCATCCTGGATGCTGATAAAGAGGGCTTTCTGCGCTCCACCCGTTCGCTTATCCAGACCATAGGCCGGGCGGCGCGCAACCTCAACGGCAAGGTGATCCTCTACGGGGATACCATCACCAACTCCATGAAGGTGGCGATTGAAGAGACTGAACGGCGCCGCGCCCTGCAGCACGCCCATAACCTAGAGCACGGCATCACGCCGAAGGGGCTCAACAAGTCCGTCGGCGATGTGATGGACATGGGGGGCAGCCGCACGGCGGGCAAGGCCGGCAAGGGGAGTCGCAAGGCCGCCGAGCCGCAAGGGGAGTACCACGCCCGCTCCGCCAGCGAGATCGCCAAGGAGATCAAACGGATGGAAGAGCAGATGTTCCAGCATGCGCGAGATCTGGAGTTCGAACAGGCGGCGGCGCTGCGGGATCAGATCCAGCGGCTGCGCGGCGAGCTGATCGAGTCATGAGCGCCCGACGCTGGCTCATCTGGCGGCGCCTGCGTCGCCTCTATCAGGGTTTTCGCCATCCTGCCACTCCCTGGTGGGCCAGGGGGTTGGTGATCCTGGTGCTGCTCTACGGCATCAGCCCGGCGGATCTGGTGCCCGACCTGGTGCCGCTGGTCGGTTGGCTCGATGATGCCACCCTGTTGTTGCTCCTCCTGTGGGGCTGGGAGCGCTGTCTGCCGGCGCCGGTGCGCAAGGATCTGGAGAGCGTCTCCTGAGCGGTCAGGGCACGACAGGTTTGCGATGTCGGGGGGAGGCCGAGGCGGGATAAACGGTTTCATTCGAGCGACGCCAAGCGGCGAGTACAGGAGGCAGTCCACAGCGATTGTGGCTTGCCTGGCATTGGCGTAGACTCCACGCCGTTCACATCATGAGTATGGAAAAATGGATCTGATCCTCTTTGCAATCGACTTTATCCTGCACGTTGACGTGCATCTGAAAGAGCTGTTTGAAAACTACGGTATCTGGGTTTACGCCATCCTGTTTCTTATCATCTTCTGCGAGACCGGACTGGTGGTCACCCCCTTCCTGCCGGGTGACTCCCTGCTGTTTGCCGCCGGTGCCCTCACCGTGGGCAGCGTGCTGGACGTGCACACCCTGGCGGCCGTGTTGATCATCGCCGCCGTGCTCGGCAACGTGGTGAACTACACCATAGGCCACTTCTTCGGTGAGCAGCTGTTTCACAACCCGGACTCCAAGATCTTCCGGCGGGACTATCTGGACAAGACCCACGCCTTCTACGCCAGACACGGCGGCAAGACCATCATCATCACCCGCTTCCTGCCCATAGTGCGCACCTTCGCCCCCTTCGTGGCGGGCATGGGGGCCATGACCTATCCGCGCTTCCTGGCGTTCAATCTGGTGGGGGGGCTCTTGTGGGTGATCTCCTTCGTCTACGCCGGCCACTTTTTCGGCAACCTGCCGGTGGTGCGGCAGAACTTTACCCTGCTCATCTTCGGCATCATCGGCATCTCGCTGCTGCCCATGGTGATCGGCATGGTGAAAGCCAAGCTCAACGCCGGCAAGGTGGCTTCCTGAGTCAGCCTTGTTGGCCGTGTCATGAGAGGGAGCCGCAGGCTCCCTTTTTTGTTTGAGCATGGTTCTGATTGCTGATTTCTCACTGATGAGCCAGGAGAAAAGGCTAGTAGGCGAGCAAGCGGTCACCAGGATGGCTGGCAGGGGAGCGAGACATTGAAGAACGATATCAGGGGGCAAGGTGCCACCCGCTATCTTCATGAAAAAGGGAGCCACTGGCTCCCTTTTCGCGACGGATGATGTTGCTCCGACCTAGTTGCAGCAGCGCCCCTTGACCAGGTTGCCGATGGCCACCACCACGAACACCAGCAGGTAGGCGGCGAAGATGGCCACCAGCCACTGGGGCATGGAGAAGCTCAGGAACTGCCAGCTGACCTCGCTGCAGTCGCCATCCGGGAAGAACATCCAGGGGATCCACTGATCCAGCGGTGCCCAGCTCGGGAAGTCGACAAACCCTTCGCAGACATTGAAGGGAGAGGGGTTTACCTGATAATCCACATGCTTGAGCGCCAGTTTTAGGCCCCAGAAGGCACTGGCGCCCCACATCAGCAGGGCGCTCCAGCGCACATACCATTTCTGCGGAGCCACCATGCCGAGCAGCGCCGCCATGAGGACCCCGAGGGTGGCAAGCCGCTCATAGATACACATGACGCAGGGATGCAGACCCAGCACGTGCTGGAAGAAGAGGGCGCTCAACTCGAGGAACAGGGCGGAGGCTGCAAGCAGGCCCCATGCCAGGCGATGGGCGGCTATACGTCGCAGAAACTCTATCATCTGGTTGATCTCACAGAAAAAACAGTGGCTGAATTAGAGCAGAGCAGGGGCCAAAAAGAAAGGGCCCTGGCGGGCCCTCATGGCACTCAGTAGAGTGCGGACAGTACCGCAGGCGCGGCGTTGTCGAGCGTCAGCCAGCCGGCCTGATAGTACCAGTCGGTGAGCGGGCCGAGCAGAAACTCCACCGAGAAGAAACCCACCAGACCCAGCACCAGGGTATAGGGCAGCGCCATCCACACCATCCGGCCGTAGGAGAGGCGCAGCAGCGGCGCCAGTGCCGACGTCAGCATGAACAGGAAGGCGGCCTGGCCGTTGGGGGTGGCTACCGACGGCAGGTTGGTACCGGTGTTGATGGCCACCGCCAGCAGCTCAAACTGCTCGCGGCTGATGGCATTGTTGAGCAGGGCGGTCTTCACCTCGTTGATGTAGACGGTGCCGACGAAGACGTTGTCACTGACCATGGAGAGCAGGCCGTTGGCCAGATAGAAGAGCGCGAGCTGGGCGTCCGGCTCGGCCGCCAGTACCCATTGGATCACCGGCTTGAACAGCTGCTGATCGATGATAACGGCGACCACGCTGAAGAAGACGGCCAGCAGGGCGGTAAAGGGCAGTGCCTCCTGGAATGCCTTGCCGAGGGAGTGTTCTTCGGTGATGCCGGTGAGGGAGGTGGCCAGTACGATGACCGACAGACCGATGAGACCCACCGCCGCCAGGTGCAGGGCAAGCCCCAGAATGAGCCAGAGGGCGATCACCGCCTGCACGATCAGCTTGGCCTTGTCCTGAGCGGTGCGCTCGGCCTCTTCATAACGGTTGTAATCCTCCATGATGCGACGTACCGCGTCCGGCAATTTGGCGCCATAGCCAAACCAGCGACACTTTTCGACCAGGACGCAGGTCAGCAGACCGCAGATAAACACCGGAACCGTGACCGGAGACATGCGAATGGCGAATTCGACGAAATTCCAGCCGGCCTGTTCACCGATGATCAGGTTCTGGGGCTCTCCCACCAGGGTGCAGACGCCACCGAGGGCAGTACCGATGGCGGCATGCATCATCAGGCTGCGCAGGAAGGCGCGAAAGTCATCCAGGTGCTGACGATTGAGCTCGTTGACGGTGCCATCATCGGTGTAATCGTGGGAGTGGCCAAACTCCTTGCCGGAGGAGACCTTGTGATAGATGGCGTAGAAGCCGGTGGCGACGCTGATCACCACGGCAATCACGGTGAGGGCATCGAGGAAGGCTGACAGGAAGGCGGAGACCAGACAAAACGCCAGGGATAGCATCGTTTTGGAGCGGATCCGGATCAGCAGCTTGGTGAACACGTAGAGCAACAGCTGCTTCATGAAGTAGATGCCGGCCACCATGAAGACAAGCAGCAGCAGCACTTCGATATTGGCGACCAGTTCGTGTTTTACCTGCTGTGCCGAGGTCATGCCGATCAGCACTGCCTCAATGGCCAACAGGCCGCCGGGTTGCAGCGGATAGCACTTGAGGGCCATGGCCAGGGTGAAAATGAACTCGACGACCAGCAGCCAGCCGGCCATGAAGGGATCGAGATAAAAGGCGATCGGGTTGATCAGCAGGAATAGAAGAATAGCGGCCTTGTACCACTGGGGGGCGTTGCCCAGAAAGTTCCTGGCAAAGGCTTGCCCTAAGCTGATTGGCATAATAATGGGTCTCTGTTTTGTGGTTGGTATCTGCGTCTATGCAGTCAAGACAGGCTCGACCAGAACATCCGGATGTTGTCCCTTATCAGATTGATTCCTCATGATTTTAATCAAAAAGAGCATTAACTATAAATAACATAGTCGCGCTTGCCCATGAGTATGGTGGTTTTATGGGCAATCCAGGGGTTGGCTGGCACCTATTGCCGGCTTAAATACATTTTTTTAACAAAATCACCCGCTGATGTGAGCAGAGGACTGACCTTCTGCTTGCCAGCCCTCCCTGCTTTGCTATTATTCGTGAGCCTTTTTTACGTACTACAACAGAGTCACTACATGGTCATAAAAGCGCAGAGCCCCGCAGGGTTTGCCGAGGAATACATCATCGAGTCCATCTGGAACAATCGCTTTCCTCCAGGATCCATCTTGCCGGCCGAGCGCGAGCTGTCCGAGCTGATTGGCGTGACCCGAACCACCTTGCGTGAAGTGCTGCAGCGTCTGGCCCGCGATGGCTGGCTCACCATCCAGCATGGCAAACCGACCAAGGTGAACAACTTCTGGGAGACCTCGGGACTCAACATTCTGGAGACCCTGGCTCGCCTCGATCAGGACAAGGTACCGGATCTGGTGGCTCAGCTGCTGTCGGCGCGTACCAACATCTGCACCATCTTCATTCGTGGCGCGATCCGCAACAACCCGGAGCAGGCCGCCGAGATCCTGCGCGGCGCCGCCGAGGTGGAGAACAGCGCCGAAGCCTATGCCGACTTTGATTACCGGTTGCACCATCAGCTGTCGTTCGCCTCGGGCAACCCCATCTACGCCTTGATCCTGAACGGTTTCAAAGGGCTGTACAGCCGGGTTGGCCGCTACTACTTCTCCGACAAGCAGGCGCGTGAAACCGCGGATGCCTACTACAAGACCCTGCTTAACCTGGCCGAGACCAAGAATCACGAGGCCGTGTTCATGACGGTGCGCCAATACGGCATCGAGTCCGGCAGACTCTGGACCCGCCTGCGCCAGGACATGCCGAGCAATCTGTGCGACAACTGAGCCTGCTCTGATGCAAGAAAAACGCGCCGATTGGCGCGTTTTTTATGGCTGCAAGGTGAGGGGGATCAGAGCGGCTTCTTCTCCGGGCAGCGCCCGATGATGTCGGGAGGCAGTTCGCCATTGTCCTGCTCCAGTATTACGTCGAAACCCCACAGCTGGTGCAGATGCTTGAGCACCTCGTGACGGGAGTCCCCTAGCGGGATCCGGTTGTGTGGCACATAGCGCAGGGTGAGGGAGCGATCCCCCTTCACCGCCACGTTGTAGACCTGGATGTTGGGCTCCAGATTGCTCAGGTTATACTGGGCTGACAGGGTATTGCGCACCTGACGATAGCCTTCATCATTGTGGATGGCCGAGACCTTCAGGTAGTTCTTCAGGTCGTCGTCATCGATAGCGAACAGCTTCATGTCGCGCATCACCTTGGGACTCAGGAACTGGCTGATGAAGCTCTCGTCCTTGAAGTTCTGCATGGCGAAATGCAGCGTCTCCACCCAGTTGCTGCCGGCGTAGTCGGGGAACCAGTATCTGTCCTCCTCGGTCGGGTGCTCGCAGATGCGGCGCAGATCGGTGAACATGGCAAAACCGAGGGCGTAGGGGTTGATCCCCGAGTAGTAGCGACTGTTGTAGGGGGGCTGATAGACCACGTTGGTGTGGCTGTGCAGCACCTCGATCATGAAGCGATCGCTTATCTTGCCCTCGTCATAGAGGTGGTTGAGGATGGTGTAGTGCCAGAAGGTGGCCCACCCTTCGTTCATCACCTGGGTCTGTTTCTGGGGGTAGAAGTACTGGCTGATCTTGCGCACAATGCGCACTATCTCGCGCTGCCAGGGCTCCAGCAGGGGGGCATTCTTCTCGATGAAATAGAGAATGTTCTCCTGTGGCTCGGCAGGGTAGCGGCGGTCTTCCACCCCGGAGGCCTTGTGCTGTTTGGGCAGGGTGCGCCACAGTTCGTTGACCTGGGTTTGCAGATAGTCTTCCCGTGCCTTCTGGCGTCGCTTCTCTTCGGCCATGGAGATCTTCTGAGGCCGCTTGTAACGATCCACCCCGAAGTTCATCAGCGCATGGCAGGAGTCGAGCAGTTTCTCCACCGCGTCGATGCCGTGCTTCTCTTCGCATTCGGTGATGTAGTTCTTGGCAAACAGCAGATAGTCGATGATGGAAGAGGCATCGGTCCAGGCCTTGAACAGGTAGTTGTTCTTGAAGAAGGAGTTGTGGCCGTAGCAGGCGTGGGCCATCACCAGGGCCTGCATCGGCATGGTGTTCTCCTCCATCAGATAGGCGATGCAGGGATCGGAGTTGATGACGATCTCGTAGGCCAGCCCCATCTGGCCACGCTTGTAGTTGCGCTCGGTGTGGATGAAGCGCTTGCCGAATGACCAGTGCTGATAACCGATGGGCATGCCGACGCTGGAGTAGGCATCCATCATCTGCTCCGCCGTGATCACCTCTATCTGGTTGGGGTAGGTGTCCAGTCGATAGAATTTGGCGACCCGGGCTATTTCTTGATGGTAAATGTCCAGCAGGTCGAAGTTCCAGTCCGGGCCATCGTCCAGCGGCGCTACTTTTCTTGCGGTTTCTACCATATGACCTCCCTCAAGCCGCTTGCTTCTTGAACAGCTCCCGGAATACCGGATAGATATCCTCGACCTTGCGAATATGCTCCATCGCAAAGTGGGGGAACTGGCTGGCGACCGACTCATACTCGTGCCACAGGGTCTGGTGGGCGCGGGTGGTGATCTCGATGTAGGAGTAGTACCGCACCCGCGGCATGATGTCCAGCACCAGGATCTCCCGGCACTGCGGCGAGTCGTCGGCCCAGTTGTCACCATCTGACGCCTGTGCCGCGTAGATGTTCCACTGGTTGGCGGGGTAACGTTCGTTAATGATGTCGTTCATCATCTTGAGCGCACTGGAGACGATGGTGCCGCCCGTCTCCTGGGAGTAGAAAAATTCGTGCTCGTCCACTTCCTTGGCCTGGGTGTGGTGACGGATGTAGACCACTTCGACGTTCTTGTAGGTCCGGCTCAGGAACAGATAGAGCAGGATATAGAAACGCTTGGCCATCTCCTTGGTGGCCTGATCCATGGAGCCTGACACGTCCATCAGGCAGAACATCACCGCCTGGCTGGAAGGCACGGGCCGCTTGACGAAGTTGTTGAACTTGAGATCGAAGGTGTCGATAAAGGGCACCGCATCGATCCGTCTCTTCAGCTCACGGATCTCTTTTTCGAGCTGGGCCATCTCCGCAAAGTGTTCGGTAGGATCGGCGGCCAACAGGGCGAGACGATCCTCCAGTTCGTGCAGTTGGCGTTTCTTGCCCGCCTGCAGCGCCATGCGGCGGGCCAGCGAGTTTTGCAGTGAACGCACCACGTTGATGTTGGCGGGCACCCCGTTGGAGGTGTAACCCGCCCGGTAGGTTTTGACTTCCATCAGCTGATTGAGCTGGGTTTTTTGCAGCCTCGGCAGTTCCAGATCTTCAAACAGCAGGTCCAAATACTCATCCTTGGAAATCTGGAAGACGAAGTCGTCCGCCCCCTCTCCCTGATTGGAAGCCTGCCCCTCGCCGGAGCCCTGACCACCACCTCCTCCCTTGGGGCGGTCAATCTTGTCGCCGGAGACAAATTGATCGTTGCCGGGGTGCACCATCTCCCGTTTACCGCCTTGCCCCTGATGGAAATGGGGCTCGCCGATGTCCTTGGTCGGGATGCTGATGCTCTCGCCGGTATCCACGTCCTGAATGCTGCGCTTGGAGACAGCATCAGAGACCGCTTGTTTGATCTGCTTCTTGTAGCGGCGGATGAAGCGCTGCCGATTGACAGCGCTTTTGTTTTTGCCGTTGAGCCTGCGGTCGATAAAATGCGCCATAACTCCCCCTTGAACAGTCAGGGTCAGGATGACTTGCGTACCCTGAGATACCACTCGGAGAGCAGGCGCACCTGTTTGCGGGTGTAGCCTTTCTCCATCATCCGTTCGACAAAGTTATCGTGCTTCTTCTGCTCCTCGGCCGA
The DNA here is from genome assembly GCF_027707805.1 of Aeromonas sp. QDB20. Lineage (NCBI taxonomy): Bacteria > Pseudomonadati > Pseudomonadota > Gammaproteobacteria > Aeromonadales > Aeromonadaceae > Aeromonas > Aeromonas sp. QDB20. The sequence continues at coordinate 330,567 of NZ_JAPCJC010000002.1, forward strand.
GGTTTTGCTGTTGAAGGAGATAACCGGCAGCAGCTCTTCCGTGTTGGAGAACATCTTCTTCTCGATCACGGTGCGCAGCTTCTCGTAACTGGTCCAGTTGGGGTTACGGCCTGCATTGTTGGCGCGGGCACGCAGCACGAAGTTGACGATTTCGTTGCGGAAATCCTTCGGATTGCTGATCCCGGCGGGTTTTTCAATTTTCTCCAGCTCGCTGTTGAGGGAGGCGCGGTCAAACAGCTGGCCGGTCTCGGGGTCACGGTACTCCTGATCCTGGATCCAGAAGTCGGCGTAGGTGACATAGCGATCGAAGATGTTCTGACCGTACTCGGAGTAGGACTCGAGGTAGGCGGTCTGGATCTCCTTGCCGATGAACTCCACGTAGCGCGGGGTCAGATAGCCCTTGATGAACTCAAGGTAGCGGTCGTGCAGCTCCTGCGGGAACTGCTCGCGCTCGATCTGCTGCTCCAGCACATAGAAGAGGTGTACCGGGTTGGCCGCCACTTCCGCGTGGTCGAAGTTGAAGACGCGGGAGAGGATCTTGAACGCGAAGCGGGTGGAGAGGCCATTCATCCCCTCGTCGACGCCGGCGTAATCGCGGTACTCCTGATAGCTCTTCGCCTTGGGATCGGTGTCTTTGAGACTCTCGCCATCATAGACCCGCATCTTGGAGTAGATGCTGGAGTTTTCCGGCTCCTTGAGGCGCGACAGCACGGAGAACTGACCCAGCAGCTCCAGGGTTCCCGGCGCGCACTTGGCATCGGTCAGCTCACTGTTGACCAACAGCTTCTCGTAGATCTTCACCTCTTCCGACACCCGCAGGCAGTAAGGCACCTTGACGATGTAGACCCGGTCGAGGAAGGCCTCGTTGTTCTTGTTGTTGCGGAACTGCTGCCACTCGGATTCGTTGGAGTGAGCCAGCAGGATGCCGTCGAAGGGGAGGGCGGAGAGCCCCTCGGTCCCGTTGTAGTTCCCCTCCTGAGTGGCGGTCAGCAGCGGGTGCAGCACCTTGATGGGCGCCTTGAACATCTCGACGAACTCCATGATCCCCTGGTTCGCCTTGCACAGCGCGCCCGAGTAGGAGTAGGCGTCGGCGTCATCCTGGGCGAAGTGCTCCAGCATACGGATGTCCACCTTGCCGACCAGAGAGGAGATGTCCTGGTTGTTGTCATCGCCCGGTTCTGTCTTGGCGATGGCAATCTGGTCGAGGATGGAGGGGTTGACCTTCTCCACCTTGAACTTGGTGATGTCGCCACCAAATTCGTGCAGCCGCTTGGCGACCCAGGGGGACATGATGGGGCGCAGGTAGCGGCGCGGGATGCCGTACTCTTTTTCCAGCAGCTCGCCATCTTCCTCAATGTCGAACAGGCAGAAGGGGTGATCGTTGACCGGTGACCCCTTGATGCGATAGATAGGCACCTTCTGCATCAGGGATTTGAGTTTTTCTGCCAGCGAGGATTTACCGCCGCCGACCGGGCCCAGCAGATAGAGGATCTGTTTCTTCTCTTCCAGCCCCTGGGCGGAGTGTTTGAGATAGGAGACGATCTGCTCGATGGCCTCTTCCATGCCGTAGAAGTCTTTGAAGGCGGGATAGCGTGCCACGACGCGGTTGGAAAAAAGACGACTGAGTCTGGGATTGGCAGAGGTGTCGACCATCTCAGGCTCACCGATGGCGGTCAGCAGACGTTCGGCGGCAGAGGCGTAGCAGGACTTGTCCTGTTTACACATATCCAGGAACTCCTGGATGCTGTATTCCTCTTCCCTGGCTTTCTCATATCGCTGTTGATAATGCTCGAAGATGCCCATAACTTTGCCCTCGTTATAGTCGCTTACCCTGAAAAGAGTGGATCACTACTTTTGTTCTGTTTACCTCATTAAGCCTAGTCAACAGCCCCCAGTAATCCATCACCAACTATTGGTTTAAATTTGCAAGGGTACTTCCCGACCCGATGCGGGAAGGCGCAATCAGTGACACACCTATGTTACTGACTGTTAAATTATTTTTGCCATGATAGTGAGGCAAATGTCAAAGACATAAAAAATAAATGTTTGTCAAAAAATGGAAACTGCACCGCATTGTTCCTGGCCGGCTGCCGCAAGCGCAGTCAGGGCAAGGGGGAGCGCGCCACGCAGCAGAAATGGCATTGCGTTTACGTGCACGTAAAGTTAATTGTTTGGTGTTTTAGCTCTAATTTTTACATTGACGCTACATTGCGACTGCTCTAGATTGGCCTTGTGTCGGGCAGTCAGCGCTTTAGCAAGAGAGTGGCTGGTTGCCGATACAAAGCTCTGTTTAAGCACGTTTCCGTTGGCTTGACCCTCGCAAATGCGAGGGTCTTATTTTTTCAGCGCAATCGGCGCTGCTTGGTGAGCTAGTGATCGTGGTGGACCGGATAAATGCGGGAAACCGCCGCCAGGACGTCGGCGAAGGGGTGGGATGCCAGCTGGCCAAATCCGGCCAGGCTTTTCGCCTTGACCCGGGTGGTGAGCGGCGTGGCGATGCCGCACAGAAAGCGGGTCAGGACGCGCGGATGCCGGGTGTGACACAGGGCAACCAGGGGATCGCACCAGGCTTTTAGCCCCTGTTCATTGGGCAGTGTCCGGCCAGGCAAGGGAGGGAGCTCTGCCACCTCGCCCCGACAGACCGAGCAGTGCCCGCAATGAGTGGGGGCTGCCTGATCGGCAAAGTAGCGCGCCAGTTCATGGCTCAGGCAACTGCTTGAGGTAAAGAAACCCAGCAATGCCTGCAGACGGGCCAGCTCGCTGTGTTCTTTCTTTTCAAACAAGTTGTGCAGCTCATCGGCCAGGGGAGTTACGTCAATCTCCTGGCGCAGCACCCGGTAAACCTCGGTCATCTGCTTGCTTTCCAGTTCGATCCAGCCCTGCTGCTGCAGATAGTCCAAGGCCGCCGCCGCGCGGTGCCGCTCCCCCTGATAGCCTTGCCAGAGCGCATCGAAGTCCATGGTGCACCAGCTGCGGGCCTGCGGGGCGCAGGCGAACAGCTGCTCCAGGAACAGGCGTCGCTCCGGATTGAAGCGGGCCAGGATCTCCGCTTTCTCCAGCACGAATTTGAAACGGTACTCGGCAAAGTAGCTGTAGGCCGGGGCTGTGATGCCCGCCATCTCCAGATAGACCAGCAGGGTCTTGAGAGGCAGTTGGCGGATGTTGGTCTCATTGGACAGACGCAGCAGGCTGAATTCCCACTCGCTGCCGCTTTGCAGCAGGATCTCGAGCAGCGCGACGATGGCCGAGCGATCCGGAGTGTCGCCATAGACGAAATTCTCCAGCACCGGCAACTGGCTGCGATTGGCCAGCACGATGCAGCGGGAAGGCTGGCCGTCGCGGCCGGCACGGCCTATCTCCTGGCTGTAGTTTTCGATGGACTTGGGCAGATCGTAATGGATCACCCGGCGAATATCGGCCTTGTCGATGCCCATGCCAAAGGCGATGGTGGCCACGATGCAATCCAGCTTGCCGGTCATGAAGTCGTGCTGGATCTGGCTGCGCAAGGTGGCGTCGAGCCCGGCATGATAGGCTCGGGCCCTGATCCCGCGCTGCTGCAACTGGGCGGCACAGATTTCGGCAGTGTGTTGCAGGGTGACGTAGATGATGGTAGGGGCGGCGGGATCGCGCGCCAGTTCCCCATGCAGCCAGCTATCGCGCGCCTCGGTGGGCAGGGGGACGACGGCCAGGTCCAGGTTGGCGCGATAAAAGCCGGTGACGATGAGCCCGTCATCCTCGATGTCGAATTTGGCCTGCATGTCGGCCATCACGGCCGGGGTGGCGGTTGCCGTCAGCAGCAGCACCTGGGGAATGGCAAGTTCGCGGCGATAGTCAGGCAGCTTGAGGTAGTCGGGGCGAAAGTTGTGGCCCCATTCCGAAATGCAGTGAGCCTCGTCCACCACCAGCATTGACAGCGGCACCTGCTGGATGAAGCGGCGAAAGCGCTCGTTCTTGAGGCGCTCCACCGAGATCATCAGGATCTTGAGCTGGCCGTCGTTGGCCTGCTGCATCACCCGGCGGCTCTCCTCCGCTGTCAGGCTGGAGTCGAGGGTGGCGGCGGCGATCCCCTTGCTGCGCAAAAAGGCGAGCTGATCGTGCATCAGTGCGATCAGGGGGGAGATCACCAGGGTCAGGTGGGGCAGGGCCAGTGCCGGCAACTGATAGCAGAGGGATTTGCCTGAACCGGTGGGGAAGATGGCGGCGGCGTTCTTGCCCGCCAGCAGCCGGCTGATCACCTCTTCCTGTCCTGGCCTCAACCGATCGAAGCCAAAGTGACGGGTCAACAGGGATGAGATCATGGCAAAGGCTCCGCGGCAAAACCGTCATGATACCACCGCCGGGTGGAGGCTGGCGGCCAATCGGGAGGGAAAATGGCATCCATTTGAGCGTTGTTGATATTGTGTTATCTCGGTGTTGTAGATTTTTTGTGAGGCGAAGCGGATATTTTTCAGTGATTCTGTGGAAAAAAGCGGCTGCAGATGGGATATTCCTTGTCCGCAACCCCGTGTGTTTCCGGACAGGCTCGACAGAAGGCTTGCCGGGGCAGACGACGCCAGCCCGTGACATGGGTGTCGCCTGGTGTAGCGGTTGCCAACAGGACTAATGATTCACGCACTTAGGTGCTCAGGGACTATTTGATGACACAACAACACCCCCTCATAAGACTGGTCAACAGCACCAGCCTGGTTAGCCAGATCCTGGTCGGTCTGGTCTTCGGTATCCTCCTTGCTATGTTCATGCCGGAATGGGCCAAAGCGGCGGGTCTGCTCGGCAGCCTGTTCGTCGGCGCCTTGAAGGCGGTGGCGCCGCTGCTGGTCTTCGTACTGGTGATGGCGGCGATCATCGGCCACAAGCAGGGTCAAAAAACCAACATGAAGCCGATCCTGCTGCTCTATCTGCTGGGAACTTTCCTGGCGGCTGCGGTGGCCGTGGTTGCAAGCTTCCTGTTCCCCACCAACCTGCACCTGGTGGCCAACAGTGCCGAGATCACCCCGCCGGGCGGCATCACCGAGGTACTGCAGACCCTGCTGTTCAACGTGGTGACCAACCCGGTCAAGGCGCTGCTGGACGCCAACTACATCGGCATTCTGGCCTGGGCCATCGGCCTTGGCATCGCCATGCGCCACGCCAGCGAAGGGACCAAAGCGGTGATCACCGACCTGTCCCACGGCGTCTCCACCATTGTGAAAGCGGTGATCCGCTGCGCACCGCTCGGCATTCTGGGTCTGGTAGCCTCCACCCTGGCGGAAACCGGTTTTGAGGCCCTGTTTGGCTATGCCCAACTGCTGGTGGTGCTGATCGGCTGCATGCTGTTCATCGCCTTCGTGGTCAACCCGCTCATCGTGTTCTGGAAGATCCGCCGCAACCCCTATCCGCTGGTGCTGACCTGCCTGAAAGAGAGCGGCGTCACCGCCTTCTTCACCCGCAGCTCAGCCGCCAACATTCCGGTCAACATGACGCTGTGCGAAAAACTGCGTCTCCCAGAGGATACCTACGCGGTCTCCATCCCGCTGGGGGCCACCATCAACATGGCCGGTGCGGCCATCACCATTACCGTGCTCTCCATGGCGGCGGTCCACACCCTGGGGATGGACGTGGATCCGGCGACGGCCATTCTGCTCTCCGTGGTTGCGACCGTCAGTGCCTGCGGCGCCTCCGGTGTGGCCGGCGGCTCCCTGCTGCTGATCCCGCTGGCATGCAGCCTGTTTGGTATCAGCAACGACATCGCCATGCAGGTGGTGGCGGTCGGCTTCATCATCGGCGTGCTGCAGGACTCCGCAGAGACGGCCCTCAACAGCTCCACCGACGTGCTGTTCACCGCCGCGGCCTGCATGGCCGAAGATGAGACCCTGCTGGACATCTCGCCGGTGCCCAACAGCGAAGCCTGATAGCCGTATCTTTCTATTCACAACGACAACGCCCTCATTTGAGGGCGTTTTTTATTGCCGCCCGGATGGGGCGGGTAGCTGTCGTGACTCCTGGCAATCCTCCCGGCAAACAGAGAAGAAGGCTTCACGACCTGAAACCCGGCAGCCGTCACTGGGTCGGGATGAAGGGGTGTGCGAGCGTGGAAGAGGGAGGGCTTTGCCGTCTCGGATGATGCGGGCAGGAGTTGATCGGCTTGACGGCGGCTCGATACACCAGCCCGAGCAGGGTGGGTCGTCAGAGCGAAAACGTGAGCAGGCATGGCCGGGTTGTTGTGGCTTGCCAGCCAACTCGCTCTCAAGGGTTCCTCTCTTTTTGCCTCGCGAAGAACTGCAATCAGCCCTGCACCATAAAAAAATGCCAGCCGGTTACCCGGCTGGCATTGTTGCTGGTCTCTGTCAGCGTCAGCCGATCAGCTGGTAAAGAATGGCGGAGATGGCGGTCATCCCCATCAGGGCCACGAAGACGTTGCTGATGTGGCCCTGATACTTCGCCATGGCCGGCACGCGCTTGATGGCGTACATCGGCATGATGAACAGGATGGTGGCGATGATGGGGCCGCCCATCGACTCGATCATGCCGAGGATGGAGGGGTTGATCACCGCGGTGCCCCACAGGGTCAGGATGAAGAAGGCGATGATGAAGATCTCGACCTTCTTGTGGTTCGGCTCCTTGCCGGACTTGCGCAGGTTCTGGACGATCATCCCCTTCAGGCCTTCACGGGCACCCAGGTAGTGGCCGAAGAAGGAGGAGACGATGGCCACGAACGCCACCAGCGGACCGAAGTAGGAGATGATGGGGCTTGAGTGCTGGTTGGCCAGGTAGGAGAGCACGGCAATGTTCTGGGACTTGGCCTCGGCCAGCTGTGCCGGGGTCAGGCTCATCACGCAGGAGAAGACGAAGAACATCACGAAACCGAGCAGGATGGTCGCGGTGCGCTTGAGGATGGCGTCAGACTTCTCGACCGCCTGCTCGCCGTGATCGCGGCGCTGGGCCAGGGAGAAGCTGGAGATCGCCGGGCTGTGGTTGAAGGAGAACACCAGCACCGGGATGGTCAGCCACAGGGTGATGGCAAAGTCCTTGCCGGACGGTACCTGGGAGAGGGCGGCACCGGTCCAGTCCGGGATCAGGTAGAAGGAGATCCCCACCAGGATGGCGATGAGCGGGTAGACCAGGAACTCGGTCACTTTGAGCATCAGCTTCTCGCCAGCCAGCATCACCGACATCATGCCCATGATCAGCACGATGGAGAGGATCCAGCGCGGCGGCGCCGCCATCTGCAGCTGGTTGACCATGAAGCTTTCCACGGTATTGGTGATGCCCACCCCGTAGATCAGCACGATGGGGTAGATGGCGAAGAAGTAGAGCAGGGTGATTAATTTGCCGGCACCCACGCCGAAGTGCTCTTCCACCACTTCCGTGATGTCTGCATTGGGTTTGCTTGACGAGAGCACGAAGCGGGCGAGGCCGCGGTGTGCCAGATAGGTCATGGGGCCGACCAGCAGCGCCATGACCACCAGCGGCCAGAAGCCGCCCATGCCGGCGTTGATGGGCAGGAACAGGATGCCGGCGCCGACGGCGGTACCGAACAGGCTGATTACCCAGCGAGTGTCTTGTTTGGTCCAACCACGCGATTGGACTGAGCGGGTTCCTTGCTCCTGTGAGGTCGCAACATCCTGTGCGCCGGTGACAGTATTAGACATGTGTCTCACCCCTGAATTGTGGTTTTTATAGAATCGGCGCAAGGATACGGGTTTTTTAATCAAAAATGTTGATCAAATTCACCTTTATGGGACTGAAAACCGCACTCTTTTATGGAAATGTGATCGAAAGAAGAATTAATCAATTATTTTTTATAAAATACCACGTTATTTTAGTGTTAACGCATGAATATTGCACAGGCATTTGTTGGCAATATGTTATCTGGAGAGTTGCCGTGACAGCTGGCGGATCATGCTGGCGGTTGCACCCCAGATAAAATGATCCTGCCAGGGGATCCAATAGATGGTGTGCAGGTGATCGGCTCTAGGAATGGTCAGGGCGATATGGTGGCGCGGATCCAGCAGGTGGTTGAGCGGCACTTCGAAGGCCTGGTCGACCTCGTCCCGGCTCAGGGTGAGCTGATAGTCGGCCGCTACCAGTCCCAGCACCGGCAGCACGTCATATTGTGAGACGGTGTTGAGGGGAGCGAGGGTGCCAAGCACCTCTATCTGGGCCGGGACTATGCCGAGCTCCTCCTGGGTTTCCCGCAGCGCCGTGTGGATCAGATCCCGGTCATCCGGATCCTGTCTGCCACCGGGGAAGCTTATCTGTCCCGCGTGGTGACGCAGGTGCGGACTGCGCCGGGTCAGCAGCAATTGCAGGCCGTCGGCCCGTTCAACCAGCGGCAGCAGCACGGCGGCGGGCTTGAGCCCGGCTACCGTCAGCCGGTGAGCGGGGGCGGGGCGTTGCAACAAAAAGCGGGTCAGCAGTTCTGCTCGTTCCATCTCGATTCTTCTTCACTCCTTCAAGTCGCTGAGATCATTTTGTCAGGTTTTCAACGCAGTGCGTCCAGCAGTGGCAGGATGCGGGCCACCTTGTCATAGGTTTCCTGATATTCGTCGTCCACGTCGGAGTCGGCGATGACGCCGCCGCCGGCCCAGCAGTGGAGCTGGCCCTGTGCGGCGATCAGGGTGCGGATGCAGATGCTGGTGTCCATTCGGCCGTGCTGGCTGAGGTAGCCGATGCTGCCGCAGTAGGCGTTGCGCCGCTGGGGCTCCAGCTCCTCGATGATCTCCATGGCCCGGATCTTGGGGGCGCCTGTGATGGAGCCACCGGGGAAGCAGGCACGCAGCAGATCCACGCCCTGCCAGCGGGCATCCAGTTCGCCGTGAATGGTGGAAACCAGATGGTGCACCGCCGGGAAGGATTCCACCGCAAACAGGCTGGGCACGCTGACCGAACCGGGCCGGCTCACCCGGCCGATGTCGTTGCGCAGCAGATCCACGATCATCAGATTTTCCGATCTGTCCTTGTCGGCCTCCGCCAGCTCGCGGGCACTGGCCTGATCCAGCGCAGGGTCGGCCAGCCGCGGACGAGTGCCCTTGATGGGCTTGGTCTCGATGTGGCGCTGGTCGAGCAGCAGGAAACGCTCGGGCGAGAGGCTCAGGATGGCCCCTTGCGGCAAGCGCAGGAAGGCCGAGAAGGGAGCGCGGTTGGCCCGTGACAACGCCTGGTAGGCTTGCCACTCGTCACCCCGATAGGGGGCGCTGAAACGCTGGGTCAGGTTGATCTGGTAGCAATCCCCTGCCGCCAGATAGGCCTGCACCCGGGCAAATTTGTCGCCATATTCGGCGCGGCTCATGTTGCTGCGCCAGGGGCCAGCAAGGGCGAAGGGGTCTGCGGCAAGCTCGTGCTGCGCCTCCAGCCACTGCAGCCGGCGGGCAAGGCCGGCCTCGTCGCCCCAGTGCACCAGCAGCCATTTGCCTGTTGCCACTTCCCGCAGCAGGGCCCAGTCATAGATGCCGACCGCCATGTCAGGGATGGTGACGTCGCGGGCGGCCAGGTTCGGCAGACGCTCGAAGCGGCGGCCCAGATCATAGCCAAACAGGCCGAGCGCCCCGCCGATGAAGGGCAGGGGGGGCGCTTGACTGGTGATCTCTCCCAACAGATCGCGCTGGTACCGGGCCAGCAGGGTAAGCGGATCATCTTCACTGGACTCGTGTTGATCTCCCTGCTCGATGCGGGTCAGCGCCCCGTCGGTCTGCAGGGTGGCCAGCGGATCGGCGGTGATGATGTCAAAGCGGTTGTCCGCACCCAGCGGGCCGGCGGATCCCAGCAACATGGCCCAGGGCAGGTGGTGAAGGCGGGCGAACAGCGCATGGAGCGCCATCTGGTGTTCAAAATGGTGGATATGCAGCGTTGGTTTCATTTTTTGTTACACAGGCAACAGTTTGCAGCCTGCTCCCTAGCCGGTACGGGGGTGGCAAGCGTATCATAGGCGCCGGAATTTTTAGAAAAAACGCGCCGTTGTCTTATCGGGCAGACAGGCAGACCGCCTGGCATCACCCCACCGAAGCACGGCTCATATGGAAGCCCTTGCTCCAACCAACACGGGAGACAAGGACCAGTGAGGATGATATGAGCATCATTAAAAAACAGGATTTTATCGATTCCATCGCCGACGCCCTGCAGTACATCTCCTACTACCACCCCCTCGATTTCGTGCATGCCGCCAAGGCTGCCTATGACCGGGAGATCAACCCGGCCGCCAAGGATGCCCTGGCCCAGATCCTGATCAACTCCCGCATGTCCGCCGAAGGTCATCGTCCGCTCTGCCAGGATACCGGCATCGTCACCTGCTTCGTCAAGATCGGCATGCAGGTGCAGTGGGACAGCGGCATGACGGTGCAGGAGATGGTGGATGAAGGGACGCGCCGCGCCTACACCAATCCGGACAACCCGCTGCGCGCCTCCGTGCTGGCCGACCCCGCCGGCAGCCGCAAGAACACCAAAGACAACGCCCCGGCCGTGGTACACATCGACATGATCCCGGGCAACAAGGTGGAAGTGAGCATCGCGGCCAAGGGCGGCGGCTCCGAGAACAAATCCAAGATGGTGATGCTCAACCCCTCCGACGACGTCGTCGAGTGGGTGCTCAAGACAGTGCCGACCATGGGGGCCGGCTGGTGTCCGCCCGGCATGCTGGGCATCGGCATCGGTGGTACCGCCGAGAAGGCGGCCGTGCTGGCCAAGGAAGCGCTGATGGAGCACATCGACATCCAGGAGCTGATCGCCCGTGGTCCCGAGACCACAGAGGAGAAGCTGCGGGTCGAGCTCTACGACAAGGTCAACAAGCTCGGCATCGGTGCCCAGGGCCTCGGCGGCCTCACGACCGTGCTGGACGTGAAGGTGAAATCTGCGCCGACCCATGCCGCCTCCAAGCCGGTGGTGATGATCCCCAACTGCGCGGCCACCCGCCATGTCCATTTCGAGCTGGATGGTTCCGGCCCGGCCGAGCTGACCCCGCCGAAACTGGAAGATTGGCCGGAGATCACCCGCTCGGCCGGCGGCAACGTGCGCCGGGTCAATGTCGACGGCATCACCAAGGCAGAGCTTGCCAGCTGGAAGAGCGGGGATACCGTGCTGCTCTCCGGCAAGATCCTCACCGGTCGCGATGCCGCTCACAAGCGCATTGCCGACATGTTGAAAAAAGGTGAGGGGCTGCCGGAAGGGGTCGATTTCACCAACCGCTTCATCTATTACGTGGGCCCGGTCGATGCCGTGCGTGACGAGGTGGTCGGCCCGGCCGGCCCGACCACCTCCACCCGGATGGACAAGTTTACCGACATGATGCTGGGGGAAACCGGCCTCATCGGCATGATCGGCAAGTCCGAGCGGGGCCCCAAGACGGTCGAGAGCATCAAACAGCACCAGGCCGTCTATCTGATGGCCGTCGGTGGTGCCGCCTATCTGGTGGCGAAGGCCATCAAGAAGGCGCGGGTGGTGGCCTTCGCCGATCTGGGCATGGAAGCCATCTATGAGTTCGAAGTCGAGGACATGCCGGTGACCGTGGCGGTCGACTCCCAGGGCAACAATATCCACGAGACTGGGCCGGCCTACTGGTCTGCCAAGATTGCCGAGCTCGATGGCAAGCTGGCGTGAGTTGAAGATGCCTGAGGGCTGTTCACCTACGGTATGGAGCCGGGTCATTATGCCCTGAGTGCATGGGCGCGATGCGCGACTGCCATGGATGTGGCCGTCATGCAGCCTCAGCCATAACAAACAAAACGAAGGCGACCCCAGGGTCGCCTTTTCTTTTCGTCTGCGTGTCTGTCGTGCGAATTTTAACTGCCAACTGCCAACTGCCAACTGCCAACTGCCAACTGCCAACTGCCAACTGCCAACTGCCAACTGCCAACTGCCAACTGCCAACTGCCAACTGCCAACTGCCAACTGCCAACTGCCAACTGCCAACTGCCAACTGCCAACTGCCAACTGCCAACTGCCAACTGACGCTCTCTGTGCGTGGTGCACAAGGCTGTCAACGCTGGATCCCACGTCCGCCAGTTGGCTGGCGCCTATTCACCCTTGCCACTGTTGTCTGGTAGCAAGGGCTTTTATTAATCGGTGATTGGCAAACGATTCATCACCCAATTAAAAAGTCATCATCAATCTACCTGAACAACCCATCTCCTCACACGGTTGGGGGTCAGTGATTGAGATAAACATCCTGTCCGCCATAGACCAGCGAGCCACCATGAGCGGGAGAGGAGGCGACTGGCTCGAAGAAACGGGTCAATACACCACAGCGTTGCCCCAGCGTGCTCAGCTTGGCCCGATCCAGCGTGACCTGTTCCGGCAGCCAGGTCAGCACGGCGGCGCAGCGGCCGTTGCCCAGACTCTGCTCCAGCGTGGATTGCCAGTTCTTGATCTTGGGGCTGTGTACCACCAGTACCCGAGCCGGATTGATCCCCTGTGCCTGCAACTGCTTGGCCACGGGCAGACCGGGTGGCGCAATGAGCAGGATCCAGCCCGTGTCACCCTGGCTCAAGCGCACCAGCTCATCGAGCAGCGGCGGCTCCCGGGTGAGGCTCGCAGAGTGGCGATATTCGTCCTGCTTGCCCTGATGGCGGGTGGGCCAGGGGCTGCTCATGCTGGCGACGGAGACAAGGGTGTGGCTCATGGGCTGGCTCATATGCTTTCCTGTATGAATAACCATGCTGTATGTGTATACAGTAGTTGTTGTTCGCAGCAGTGACAAGCCGTTTGTGGCCAAAAATGTGATCTGAACGGTAATGAAAGAAGTTAACCAATTGATTTTAAAGTATATAAACTTCAATCTTTAAGTGGGTGTTTTTCAGGCTATGGACAAAGCGGGCAGGGGCGCCCATGGTTATACAGTATGTCCTGTACAGAGGAGAGATGAGGATGGACGTCAGCACCTTGCAACGACTGGATGCCAATATCCTGCTCGGGATCATCAATGAGAAGCTGCGGCTGGAGTGCGACGGGCTGGAGGAATTGCTGGCCTATTACGACATGACGGAAGACCAGCTTGCCACTCGCCTGTTGCAGATTGGCTACCACTACGATCCCATGAGCAACCAGTTCAAGGCCCACGGTTGAGCGGCGAACACTCCCCGAATGGCACTGTTCTATTTTTTCATGAATGGCGCACATTGAAATCGTTTTCAATGTGCGCTGAATTTTCAGTTATTTTCATGGATTTTCAGCGCTTGGCAATCGTTGAAAACCTATTCATGAATTTATATTTGCGATATAGACTTAAGATTTTGATTTTAAAGGAAATGATGGGTTTGTATTTGCAGGTTTCAGGAAAGGGTTTTCAAACTTGAACTGTCATTTTTATACGTTAAAGTGTGACTTGCGTTAACTTTTCAAGCTGCGGCTTTAGCTAGTATGCCCACGCCGGAACATATTCTCAGATAACAACAGCACCGGTCCCTGATGGGATAACAATTTATTATTCTGTAACGAAGGAAATGGTTTATGGCTACCAAGAAGAAGACAGACCAGGATCTCCAACTGGATAAAGATCAGCTCAAGGCGAGTATCGTGCGTCACCTGCGTTCTACCTTGGGTACAAGCGAACAGAAAGCCTCGCCAGAAGCGTGGTGGAAAGCGACCGCAGCCGCCGTCAACGAACAGGTGTACGAGCGCCTGACCCGCACTCAGCAGACTCACTTCAAGAAAGATACTCGTGCAATTCACTATCTCTCTGCTGAATTCCTGATGGGGCGCCTGACCTCCAACAACCTGCACAACCTCTCCCTGTACAAGATTTGCGAAGAGGCGTTGGGCGAACTCGGTCTGGAACTGACCGATCTGTGTGAACAAGAGCCCGACATGGCACTCGGCAACGGCGGCCTGGGCCGTCTGGCCGCCTGCTTCATCGATTCGCTGGCGACCCTGAACTACCCGGCGGTCGGCTATGGCATCCACTACGAGCACGGTCTGTTCCGTCAGGAAATTCAGGATGGCCGTCAGATTGAGCGTCCGGACTCCTGGCGCGAATATGGCAACCCCTGGGAGATCTGCCGCCCGGAATCGGTGCAGGAGATCCCGCTCTACGGTTACGTGGAGACCGTCTTTGGTGACAACGGCGGCCTCAAGAAGGTGTGGCACGCCGGTCGCAAGATCAAAGGGGTGCCCTGGGATATTCCGGTAGTCGGTTTTGGCGGTCATACCGTCAACATCCTGCGCCTGTGGGAGTCTCGCGCCTCCGAGTTTTTTGACTGGGACGTGTTCAACGCCGGTGGTTATATCGACTCCCAGGCGGAAAAAGCCCAGGCCGAGACCATCTCCAAGGTGCTCTATCCGAACGACGAGACCGACGCGGGCAAAGAGCTGCGCCTGATCCAGCAGTACTTCTTCTGTGCCTGCTCCATCAAGGACATCATGCGTCGCTACAAGCGGGTGCATGGCGCCGATTTCAGCAACTTTGCCGCCCAGATCGCCATTCAGCTCAACGATACCCACCCCACCGTCGCCATCCCCGAACTGATGCGGGTGCTGGTGGACGAAGAGGGGCTGACCTGGGAAGCGGCCTGGGCCATCAGCTACCAGGTGTTCTCCTACACCAACCACACCCTGCTGCCGGAAGCACTGGAGAAGTGGTCGGTCAGCCTGTTCGAGAAGGTGCTGCCGCGCCATCTCGAGATCATTTACGAAATCAACGCCCGTTTCCTGGGCGAGCTGGTGGAGCCCAAGTGGCCGGGCAACGACGCCATCAAGGCCAAGCTCTCCATTATCGAAGAGGGAGCGGTGCGCAAGGTGCGTATGGGCAACCTGTGTGTCATCGGCTCCTCCAAGGTGAACGGCGTGGCCGAGATCCACTCCAAGCTGGTGAAGGAAGATCTCTTCCCCGAGTATGCCGAGCTGTGGCCAGAGAAAATGTGCAACGTCACCAACGGCGTGACTCCGCGTCGCTGGCTGCTGGCCTGCAACCCGGAACTGGCCGAACTCTACAACGAAGTGGTGGGCAAGGAGTGGCCGCTGCAACTGGACAAGCTGCGCAGCGTCACCAAGTTTGCCGACGACAAGGCCTTCCAGAAGCAGTTCATGACCATCAAGCGCCACAACAAGGAGAAGCTGGTCAAGGTCATCAAGGCGGAAACCGGTATCGAGGTCAGTGCCGAGGCGATCTTCGACGTCCAGATCAAGCGTCTGCACGAGTACAAGCGCCAGCAACTGAACCTCATCCACATCATGGCGCTCTATCGTCGTCTGCTGGCCAACCCCGACTACGACATGCATCCGCGGGTATTCATCTTCGGCTCCAAGGCGGCGCCCGGTTACAAGCTGGCCAAGGACATCATCTACGCCATCAACAAGCTGGCGGAGCGGGTCAACAATGACACCCGCATTCAGGGCAAGCTGAAAGTGGTGTTCATGCCGAACTACCGGGTGAGCCTGGCCGAGAAGCTGATCCCGGCGGCCGACGTCTCCGAGCAGATCTCCACTGCCGGTTATGAAGCCTCTGGTACCGGCAACATGAAGATGGCCCTGAACGGTGCCATCACCATAGGTACCCTGGACGGCGCCAACATCGAGATCGCGGAAGAGGCGGGGGCCGAGAACTGTGCCATCTTCGGTCTGAACGTGGACGAGGTGAAGGCACTGAAGGGGCGCGGTTACAACCCGTATGACTTCTACTACGCCAACTCCGAGCTCAAAGCCGTGCTGGACTGGTTTGATACCGACTACTTCACGCCGGGTCGTCCGGGTGAGCTCTCCTCCATCAAGCGCTCCTTGCTGGAAGGGGGGGATCCCTACCTGACGCTGGCCGATTTTGCTTCCTACTCGGAAGCACACAAGCTGATCGATACCTGGTATCGGGATCCGGCACTGTGGGCCAAGAAGGCCATCATCAACTCGGCCACCATGGGCAAGTTCAACTCCGACCGTTCCATCCAGGACTATGTGGATCGGATCTGGAACCTGAAGCCCTGCAGCATCGGCTGACAAGAGAGCAAACCCAAACCCCCGCCATGCGGGGGTTTTTTATTGGGTGTGGGCGGTGTTGGTTGTGTGAACGCGGGACAAAAGCAAACTGCCCAACTGCCCAACTGCCCAACTGCCCAACTGCCCAACTGCCCAACAGCCCAACTGCCCAACTGCCCAACTGCCCGACTGCCCGACTGCCCGACTGCCCGACTGCCCGACTGCCCATTGCCACCCTCTGCATACAGTTCTGCTATTTGAGGACGTGTGACATCGAATGAGGGGGGGGCTGAGGGCGGGAGAAAAAGGTGTGCACTCGAGAATCGGCAGGCAAGTGAGACAATAAAAAAGGCCCCGTCAGGGGCCTTGGTATTCGGCATATCAGTGAATATGTCTCAGTGCAGTATGTCGCCCATGAAGTAGGCGAGCATGGTCAGAATGACGGTGAAGACCAGGTTCAGCACCAGGCCGGCCCGCATCATCTCACGTTGTTTGATGTAACCGCTGGCGAACACGATGGCGTTGGGCGGGGTGGCCACCGGCAGCATGAAGGCGCAGGAGGCGCCGACGGCGATCAGCACGGAAACGACGATGGGGGAGACACCCAGCGCCTCGGCGACCCCGGCAAACAGCGGCACCAACAGGGCGGCGGTGGCGGTGTTGGAGACCAGTTCGGTCAGGAACACCACGAATGCGGCCAGGCAGAGCAGAATGATGAAGATAGGCATGGTGGCCAGACCGTTGGAGAGGTGTTCCGCCAGGAAGGCGTTGGCGCCGGTCTGCTTCAGGATGGCGCTTAAGGTGAGGCCACCGCCGAACAGCATCAGCACGCCCCAGTCGGTGTTCTGGTTGATGTCATCCCAGCTGGCCACCCGGCTGATGGCAATGGCCACGATGGCGCCCATGGCGATCAGGGTATCGAACTGGGGAATGCCCCCCATTGCCTTGGCGATGGGTTGGGAGCCGATCCACAGCAGTACCGTGGTCAGGAAGATGAGCAGGGTGATCTTGCGTTGACCGGTCCACTGGATGGTCACCTTCTCGGTGCTGACCTGATGGGAGAGGTCGGGGCGCGTCACCATATACAGCAGGCCGATGCCCACCGGCATGAAGATGAGCACAACCGGGATGCCAAACTTCATCCAGTCGGTGAAACCCAGCCCCATCTGGGCGGCCGCGATGGCGTTGGGCGGGCTGCCCACCAGGGTGCCGATGCCGCCGATGCTGGCGCTGTAGGCGACCCCCAGCAGGACGAAGACCAGGGTGCGACGCTCCTTGTGGGCGTCGATGCCTTTGAGCATGCCGAGGGCCAGCGGCATCATCATGGCGGCGGTGGCGGTGTTGCTGATCCACATGGAGAGGGCGGCCGTGATGGTGAAGAGCACGATGGCGGCCCAGCCAAGGTGACCCTTGGCAAGTTGCATCACCTTGGCGGCGATCTGGGTATCCAGCCCTTGTTTGGAGAGGGCTGCAGCCAGTGCGAAGCCGCCGAAGAAGAGAAACAGCACCGGGTTGGCGAAATCCGTCAGGGACTTGCTCATGTCAAACACCCCGAGCAGGGTGGCAAGTACCGGGATGGAGAGGGCCGTGATGGTGATGTTGACTGCTTCGGTCAGCCAGAGAATGGCGATGAAGACCAGTATCCCCAGCCCCTTGTTGACGTTGGGGTCAAACGGCAGCCAGGCGAGCATGGCACAGAGCAGCAGGACATCCAGGATGACGATCCCGGATTTGACGTCCAGCCAGCGTGATGGGGTAGTAGAGGGTACTGCAGATGTGTGCATATCGTTCTCTCGGTTAATTTATGGTTGTTGTTGTGTTGCCGAGATTACATTCATCCCCCCGTTTGAAACAGGGGGATCTGGTCAAAGCATGCCGAGACTCACAGAGTCAAGACAAGTTAAAACATAAATAAAACACAAATTAAACAAATTGGTATCATTTGTGGCTGTTCAGGAAGGAGGCAAGCCACTCCTTGAACAGACTGGGGGGCAGGGAGCCGCTGCGCTGAGCCAGCATCTTGCCCTGCTTGAATACCATCAGGGTGGGAATACTGCGAATGGCGTAGCGGGCCGCGATGGCGGCCTGTTGCTCGGTATCGACCTTGACGAAGCGGATTTTTGGCTCAAGCTCACTGGCAACTTGTTGAAAAACAGGTGAAAATTGAAGGCATGGTCCACACCAGCTGGCCCAGAAGTCGACCACGACCGGGATGTCGGACTGGATCAGGGTATCGAATTGCTGCTCCTGACCGGTGACCGGGGTGGTGGCGAACAGTCCGCTCTTGCAGCGACCACACTTCGCGTTTGAATCCACCTTCTCCTCGGGCAGGCGGTTCCTGGTGAAGCAATGGCTACAATAGGTAGTGATAAATGACATAATTGATTCCTGTATGCATAAGCCCTGCAACATCTTTATTGCACTGTCAGGGCAGAGTAACGGTAACATAGCAGTCAATTATCTTTCACAGCCAGTGATCCCGTAGCGACGTGATGTCGGTGGATGCATGGCCATGACATGAGAATCGAGACGGGATGAATAATGTGACACGGGTCAATCGTGTTGTACTTAGCCTGATCATCGTATCGCTGCTGGCGTTTTCCGGCTATTGCTGGCAACTGCTCAGCCAGCAGCAGAAAGCCTCGGAGCTCAGCGTGGCGGCGGAGTTGATCCTCAACCGGGTCAATACCGATACCGTCTATCTGCTGGGGCGCGAGAAGGCCAACGACGGCAATGTACAGCAGCGTCTCAATCAGCTGTCGAGCAACCTCGACAGTTTCGTACGCCAGGTGCGCAACGACCCCGACTCGGCCGACAATCCCCACTCTCAATCGTTGTTGCACGATATCGACAGCTATCTGCTTGATCTCGCCAAGCTCTACTCCATGGAGATGGCGATCGAGTACATAGAGCAGCCCTTTCAAAAGCAGCTGAACGGCTTGCTGTCAACCCTGCCGGCGGACGCTCCGCTGGCCATCGATCTGACCGAGCTGGCCCAGCTCAGCAATTACCTCAAACGCAGCTGGGACAAGGGCGAGCAACAGCAGTTACAGGCCCTGCAGCGCCGTCTCAAGACGGCCTATCCCGCCTATCCCGAAGTGGTCGGGTTGGCCCAGCTGAGCGAGGATGTCAGCCATCAGGTCGTGGCGTATCACGTGCTGCGCAACCAGGTCATCGACATGCATGAACTGGAGGGATTGTCGCGCTGGAAACAGAGCAAGATGGAGCAGGCCTCCTCCCTCAAGAGTCGCTTCTATCTGATGGTGCTGGGGGGGGCCATGCTCTGCTTCGGACTGGTGGCGGTGACCCTGTGGCGGCGCAACCAGAAGCTGAGCGAGTTGTCGCGTCAGACCGGTTTGCTGGCCCAGGCCAAGAGCGACTTTCTGGCCAACATGAGCCACGAGATCCGCACCCCCATGAACGCCATCATCGGCTTCAGCTCGCTGGCGCTGCAGACCGAGCTGGACCAACAGCAACGGGATTATCTCAGCAAGATCAAATCTTCATCGGATACTTTGCTGCTGCTCATCAACGACATTCTGGATCTGACCAAGGTGGAGTCCGGCAAGCTGACGCTGGAGGAGATCGACTTCGATCTCAGCGAGCAGATCGACTCGCTGGCGGGCATGTTCGCCGATCTGGCCGAGCGCAAGCATGTCGAGGTCATCATCAACAAGTCGCCGGCGGTGCCCGACTTTCTGCGTGGCGACCCGCTGCGTCTCGGTCAGGTGCTGGTCAATCTGGTCAACAACGCCATCAAGTTTACCGAGCGGGGCGAAGTGGAGGTGTCCATCACCCTAGTCAACCCCCATCCCATGCAGGTGCGTTTCAGCGTGCGCGACACCGGCATCGGCATTGCCGAGGAGAAACAGGCCCAGCTGTTCCAGCCCTTCACCCAGCTGGAGGCGGGCAACACTCGCAAATATGGCGGCTCCGGGCTTGGCCTCAACATCTCCCAGCGGCTGGTGGAGCTGATGGGAGGACGGATCACGGTGCAGAGCAAACCGGGTGCGGGCTCGGTGTTCCAGTTCGAGATCCCCATGACCAAGGCGGTGTACGGCGTCTCCGGGCGGCGGGTCTTCTTTGAGAATCAGCCGCTGGTGCTGGTGATGGATGACAACGAGCTGGTGCTTGACCTGGCCAAGGATATCCTGGGCCGGGCCGGGGCCAGGGTGATGGCGGTCAACAGCCTCTCGCGGGCGCGGCAGGTGCTGCGGGAAGAGGGGCAGAACGTCCGGCTGGCCATTCTCGACTGGCGCATGGGGCAGGAGGATGGGCTGGATCTGGCGCTCGAGATGTATCAGCACAGCCAGTGGCGCCGGCTGCCCATCCTGATGACCAGTGCCTGGGCCAAAGAGGGACTGCACGGGCGGATGGAGAGCATGGGGCTGACCCATTTTCTGCCCAAGCCGATGACCGAAAATGCCCTGCTGGCCAAGGTGGACGAGCTGCTCAACGGCAGTTCACACGATCAGCAGTTCCGCCAGGCCGAGGTGCAGGGCGATCAGCAGCATTTTCGCGAGCTGCTGCAAGGCATCCGGGTGCTGCTGGCGGAGGACAATAGGGTCAACCAGCAGCTCATCATCGAATATCTGCGCCGGGTCGATGCCCTGGTGACCGTGGTGGGCAACGGCCGGGAGGCGGTCGAGCGGGTGGCCGAGCAGCCGTTCGACGTGATCCTGATGGACTTGCAGATGCCGGTGCTGGACGGGTTGGATGCCACCCGTCAAATCCGCAAGATGGTCGACAAGCACGATGTGCCCATCATCGCCCTGACGGCCAGCGCCATGCCGGGAGACAGGGAACGCTGTCTCGGCGTGGGGATGAATGGCTATGTCACCAAGCCGGTCAGCAAGCTCGATCTCTACAACAACCTGTTGCAGTGGGTGAAGAGCGCCAGCGGCGAGCGGCTGGTGCCGCTGGAGGTGAAGCCGCCTGATCTGATGGGGGTGCTGGATCTGGAGGATGCCCTTAGACGGCTGGAGCAGGACAAGGAGGCGCTGCAGATCCTCTTCAAGCTGTTCATGTCGGAGCACAAGGACGATCTGTGGGAGATCCGCTCCGCCCTGCGTCGCCAGCAGCCCGACATCGCCTGCCGGTTGCTGCATACCCTCAAGGGGGTTTCCGCCAACATCTCCGCCTCCCGCCTGCAGATCCTCGCCGGTGAGCTGGAGTGGCGACTGCGCCAGCAGGAAGAGCTCACCGAGCAGGATCTGGAGCAGTTGCAGCAGGTCTTCAGTCTGACCCGGGAGGAGGTGTCTCACTTCCTGCTGACCGGAGAACAGCATGAAGCATCGTATGGTGCCTTTGAACAGCGCGATGATCGTTTGTTGTAATAAGTGAAATAGCAATAATTCTCAAGCCTTCTGCTTCAGGCTATCATGACCTCCTCGTATCGCCCCCAGCCGGGGGCGATTGCATTGGGCTTTCCATGACGGGCGGCAGCCTCGGCCTGCCGCGACAAAGGATATCTACGTGAGCGTATTTGCAAGGCTGGGCTGGTTCTTCAAGGAGCAGTGGCAGCGTTACCTGGTTGCCATCTCGCTGTTGATGATGGTGGCCCTGTTGACCGTGATCCCGCCCAAGGTGGTGGGCTGGGTGGTGGATGGTATCGCCAAAGGGTCGCTGGACAGTACCACCCTGACCGGTTATCTGGCCGGCTTGTTCGGCCTGGGTCTGCTCATCTATCTGCTGCGCTACGTGTGGCGGGTCATGCTGTTTGGTGCCTCCTACCGGCTGGCTTATGTGCTGCGCAACCGGCTGTTCAGCCACTTCACCCGCATGAGCCCGGACTTTTATCAGCGTCACCGAACCGGCGATCTGATGGCCCATGCCACCAACGACATCCAGGCGGTGGAGATGACCGCCGGGGAAGGGGTGTTGACCCTGGTGGACTCCATCATCGTCGGGGTGCTGGTGCTCTCCATCATGTGCAGCCAGTACTCCTGGCAGCTGACTCTGCTCTCCCTGTTGCCGTTGCCGGTGATGGCGTTCTTCATGAACCGCTTCGGCACCCAGATCTACAAGGAGTTCAAGGCGGCGCAGGGTGCCTTCTCGCGGCTCAACAACAAGACCCAGGAGGCGCTATCCGGCGTGCGGGTGCTCAAGTCCTATGCGGTAGAGTCGCTCGAAGATCGCGGTTTTGCCGAGCTGACCCGGGAGGCGGGTGCCTGCAACATGGCGGTGGCCCGCATCGATGCCAAGTTCGATCCCGTGATTTACCTGTGCATCGGCTGCTCCTACTTTCTGGCGGTGGCCGGCGGCAGCGCTCTGGTGCTGCGTGACGAGTTGACCCTGGGGGAGCTCACCAGCTTCACCATGTACCTCGGTCAGCTGATCTGGCCCATGTTCGCCATCGCCTGGTTGTTCAACATCATCGAGCGTGGCAGCGCCGCCTATTCACGGATCGAAAGCCTGCTCGGCGAGCGTAGCGACATCGAAGAGCCGGCCCAGCCGGTGGCGCTGGCCTCGGCCTTTCCGCTGCGCGCCGTGGCGCTCAGCTACCAGCTCGAGCTGCGCACTCTGCTGCGCAATGTGGATTTCACCCTGCAAGCCGGTGGCATGCTCGGAGTCGTCGGGCGTACCGGCGCGGGCAAGAGTTCTCTGCTCAAGCTGTTGATGCGACTGGCCAACCCCACTACGGGGGAGATCCGCATGGGAGAGGTGCCCATCTCGCAACTGGCGCTGGGTGAGCTGCGCGGCCAGTTTGCCTATGTGCCGCAGGAGCCGTTTCTTTTCTCCACCACCATTGCCGCCAACATCGCCCTCGGCCGTCCCGATGCCAGCCGGGAGGAGATTGAGCAGGTGGCGCGCATCGCCTGCGTGCACGACGACATCAACCGTTTCCCCAAAGGCTATGAGACCGAAGTGGGGGAGAAGGGGGTGACCCTCTCCGGCGGCCAGAAACAGCGGCTCGCCATCGCCCGTGCCCTGTTGCTGGAGGCGCCCATCCTGGTGCTAGACGATGCCCTCTCGGCGGTGGATGCCCACACCGAGCAGCAGATCCTGCACGCTCTCAAGGCCCACAAGCGTACCCTGATCCTGGTCAGCCACCGGATGACGGCGGTGGAGCAGGCCGACGAGATCCTGGTGCTGGATCAGGGTCATGTCAGTGAGCGGGGTCGCCACGGCGCCCTGATGGCCTACAACGGCTGGTATGCCGACATGGTGCGTTACCAGCGTCTCGAGCAAGACGTGGAGGAGAGCCTGTGAGTCCACTCATCAAGAGTGCCTTCACTCGGTATGGCGCAGAGCCTGAGTGCTGGTATGTCGGCCTGGAGTCTCATCATCAGCGGCTGAAACAAGACGTGGAGGAGCGCCTGTGAACCCGACCATCAAACGACTGCTCGGGTACTGCGCCCGTTACCCGCGCTGGCTCATTCAGGCGGGGATCTGCCTGCTGTTGGCCACCGGCGCCGAAGTGGCCGGTCCCTTGCTCATCAAGCTGTTCATCGACGACTATCTGGCGCCACGCCAGCTGGTGTGGCCCGCCATCGCGGCCATCGCAGCCGGCTATCTCGGCTTGCAGGTATTGTCTGCGGCCGGTTTCTACCTGCAGTCCCTGCGCTTCAACCGCATCGCCCAGGCGGTGGTGCAGCGGCTGCGCGAGCAGGTGTTTGCCACCGCCATCCGGCTGCCGGCCCGTTACTTTGACCAGCATCGCTCCGGCTCGCTCATCTCGCGCATCACCAACGACACCGAGGCGATCATGAACCTCTATGTGCAGGTGATCGGGCTGCTGGTGCAGAAGGTGGTGCTCTTGTGCGGCATCCTCATCTCCATGGCGCTGCTGGATCTGCGGCTGATGCTGGTGTGCGCCTGTCTGTTGCCGGCAGTGGGCGGAGTAATGTGGCTTTATCAGAAACTGAGCGTGCCTGTGGTGCGGGCGACCCGCAGCCTGCTCTCCGACATCAACAGCCGTCTCAACGAGTCGCTGCAGGGGATGCCGGTCATTCAGGCCATGGTGCAGGAGCGCCATTTCGCCAACGCCTTTGCCGAGGTGAATCAGCAGCACTGGGCGGCGCGGCTCAAGAGCCTCAAGATCAACGGCATCCTGCTGCGCCCGCTCATCGATCTCTTCTACATGATGGTGCTGATTGGCCTGTTGGCGCTGTTTGCCCGTGAGGGGCTGAGTGCGGATGGCGCCATCCAGGTGGGGGTGCTCTACGCCTTCATCAGCTATCTGGGGCGGATGATCGAGCCGCTTATCGAGATGACCAACCAGCTCAACCAGTTGCAGCAGGCCATGGTGGCCGGGGAGCGGGTCTTTGCCCTGCTCGATGAAGCGCGCGAGAGCACCGAGGGCGAGATGCGGCCGCTTCAGGGGCAGGTGAGCTTCGAGCGGGTGAGTTTCTCCTACGATGGCGAGCAACAGGTGCTGCGGGATGTGAGCTTTACCGCCAAACCGGGCCAGATGCTGGCGCTGGTGGGTCACACCGGCAGCGGCAAGTCCACCATCATCAGCCTGCTGATGGGCTTCTACCCGCTGGATCAGGGCACCATTCGCTTCGATGATCATCCGATGGCGAGCCTGTCGCTCTCGGCGGTGCGCCGCAGCATCGGGCTGGTCCAGCAAGATCCTTTTATCTTCGTCGGTACCTTGGCGGAAAACCTGCGGCTCGGTCGCGACGGCATCGACGAGGCGCGCCTCTGGCAGGCGCTGACCGAGGTGCAGCTGGCCGAGTTCGTGCTGAGCCTGCCGGAGGGCTTGAACACCCTGATGGAGGAGGGGGGCAAGAACCTCTCCGCCGGCCAGCGCCAGCTGCTCTCCTTTGCCCGCGCCCTGGTGGGGGATCCGCGTATCCTCATTCTGGACGAGGCGACCGCCAGCGTGGACTCCCAGACCGAGCTGGCCCTCTCTTCGGCGCTGGCGGCGGCACGGCGCGGCCGTACCACCATCGCCATCGCCCACCGCCTCTCGACCATCGTCGATGCGGACGAGATCCTGCTGCTCTCTCGCGGTCAGGTGAACGAGCGGGGTACCCATGGCGAGCTGATGGCGCTGGGTGGCCATTATGCCCAGTTGTTCGAGATGCAGAGCCAGGGAGCCTGGCTGGAAGAGAAGCGGGCCTGAGCGACCGCCACAGGAATGAGCAGAGGGAACCCGTGCGGTTCCCTCTTTTTTTGGGTGGTGAAAAGGTGGCAAGCGTGATCCGCGTCCTTGTCGAACGCCAGTCATGCTGGCAACATGCTGTTTACATCAACTCATCGGATCAGTTCGCATATGGATTTGCAACGTTTGAAGGCCAACCTGGCACTACGGCTCTTTGCCTGGCGCTACATCCCCGTCATCGGTTTTTGTGCCCCCGTCATCGAAGAGATGAGCGCCAAGGCGCTGCGCATTCGCATTCCGCTTGGCTGGCGCACCCGCAACCACCTGGGCAGCATGTACTTCGGCGCGCTGGCAACCGGTGCCGATCTGGTTGGCGGTCTGCTGGTGATGGAGAAGGGGCGGCAGCGGCGCAAAAAGGTGCACTTCGCCTTCAAGGATGTGCAGGGGGAGTTTCTGAAACGGCCCGAGGGGGACGTGCAGTTTGACTGCGCGGCTGGGGAGGAGATCGACGCCATGATCGACGAGTCGCTGGCCAGCGGTCAGCGCATCAACCGTCCCATCCAGGTGGTGGCCACCTGTCCGTCACTGAACGGAGATGAGGCGATGGCACGCTTCGTGCTGACCCTGTCGATCAAGGCCAGCTGAATACCAAAGGGCGCGTCGGCGCCCTTATGCAAGCGAGATCAGAGGATCTCGGGGCTGATGCCTTCTTTCACCACGACCTTCATGTCGTTGAAGTTGACCACTTGCTCGGTAGCACTTGCGTGGCAGAGCGTCGGGATCAGAGGATCTCGGGGCTGACGCCTTCTTTCACGACCACTTTCATGCCATTGAAGTTGACTACTTGCTCGGCCACGATCTTGCAGCGTTTGCGGGTCTCGACCTGACCGTCCACCTCTACCAGCCCTTCGGCGACCAGCGCCTTGGCCGCACCGCCACAATCGGCCCAACCCTGATGTTTGATAAGGTCGCACAAGGCAACGAAGGGGTGGCCTTCGAGCAGAAACGTCTCCATGGGAAATCCTCTAGTGGATGAATGGCTGAAACAGCAGGGCGATTATTCTAGGCAGTTCGGGCCGTCAAGGAAAGGGCAAGGGCATCTGTCTGCAGGCAATTGTGGCTTGCAAGACCATTTTTGGGGCACACACCATAGCAGTCAGCCCGGCTGTGGCCGGGCTGACTGAGATCATGGGGCAAACCCTTTTCAGCCGAACTTCACCACGGCTTCACCGCTGACGGCGATGGCGCCGGTGGCCGTCAGGATGCGGGTGGCCAGGGTGATGATGGGCTTGTCGCTGCGCAGGGCGATGATCTCCACCTCTGCCGTCACCTCATCCCCCACAAACACCGGCTGCTTGAAGGCGAGGCTCTGACCGAGGTAGACGGTGCCCTTGCCCGGCAGTTGCTGGCCCAGCAGCCCCGAGAAGAGGCTGGCCAGCAGCATGCCGTGCACGATGGGGCGCTCGAACGGCGTGGTAGCGGCGAAGGCGGGATCCAGGTGCAGCGGATTGAAATCCTCCGACAACCCGGCAAACACCTCGACCTCTGCCGCCCCGAACCGCTTGGTCAGTCTGGCCTTTTGGCCCACCTCGAAGGGGAGTGTGCTCATGCGGGCTCCTCCTCGGGGGTCTGTGCAAAGACCGGGTTGAGCCGAACCTTGACGTAGCTGCCGGGCGCCGCTTCCAGCCCTTCGCTCGGGATGCGGGCAGGGAGGGGGACGGGATCCTCTTCCCGGCTCTGGATGAAGGCGGCCATCTGCGGCCACCAGGAGCCGGAGGTGTGGCTTGCGCCGGCAAGCCACACCTCGGGGCTGGCGGCCTCGGCGTCGTTCTGCCAGAAGCCGTACTTGTTGGCGTCCGGTGGATTGACGATGCCGGCGATGTGGCCCGATTCAGCCAGGATGAAGTGCTGCTCGCCACCGAACAGCTTCATGCCCTGCCAGGTCCCTTGCCAGAGGGCGATGTGATCGTCCATGGCCGAGACCAGCAGCACCGGGGTCTTCACCTTGCCGAGATCGATGCGGGTGTGGCGGATCTTGAGCTCTCCCTTCACCAGCTGGTTCTCCAGATAGAGCCGGCGCAGCAGGCTGCTGTGGGTCTTGCCTGCCACGTTGGTGCTGTCGCTGTTCCAGTGCAGCAGATCGAACGCCACCGGACTCTGCCCCTTGAGGTAGCTGTCGATGTAGTAATTCCAGTAGAGGCTGTTCTCCCGCAGCAGGCTGAAGGAGACCGCCAGCTGGCGCCCGTCCATGATGCCCTTGGCCTCGTTCTGGGCTTCCAGCGCCGCAATGATGGGCTCGTGGATGAAGATGCCAAGTTCCCCCGGTTGGGAGAAGTCGAGCAGGGTGGTGAACAGGGTGGCGGAGCGAACCCGCTGCTTCTGGCGCCTGGCGGCCAGCCAGCCCATGGCCAAGGAGAGGGCGGTGCCGCCGATGCAGTAACCGATGCCGTGCACTTCGCGTTCGCCGGTGGCCGCCTCCACACCATCCAGCGCGGCGATGACCCCGTCCACCACGTAGTCGTCGAGATCGATGTCGGCCTGGGCCGGACCCGGGTTGCGCCAGGAGATCATGAACATCGTCTGGCCCTGGGCGACCAGCCAGGCCACTAGGGAGTTCTGGGGCCGCATGTCCAGGATGTAGTACTTGTTGATGAAGGGCGGCACGATCAGTACCGGCGTCCTGGCCACCGTTTCCGTGGTCGGGCTGTACTGAATGAGCTCATACAGCTCGGTGCGCTGCACCACCCGGCCCGGCGTCAGCGCCAGATCCCGCCCCAGCTCAAAGGCGGACTCGTCGGTCAGCCGGATGTTGAGTTGATCGGCGCTGCGCTCGAGATCTTCGGCCAGCAGCGCCAGCCCGCGCACCAGATTCTGGCCGTCAGACTCCAGGGTCAGCTTGAGCAGCTCCGGGTTGGTGGCCAGAAAGTTGCTTGGCGCCATGGCGTTGATGTACTGGCGGGTAAAAAAACGCAACCGCTCCCGGCTCTTCTGGGGCACCCCCTCGAGGGCATCCACCGAAGCCAGCAGGTGCTTGGCGGTCAGCAGATAGGATTGTTTGAGGTAGTCATAAATGGGCTGCTCGCTCCAGGCGTCGGCCTTGAAGCGGCGATCGCTGCGCTCCGGGGCGATGAGCGGTTCGCTCTGCTGGCCTGCGCTTTTGAGCAGGGTGTGCTGCATCAGCTTGAGCTGATCCTGCCACCAGTTCATCTGGGCATTGATCAG
This sequence comes from Aeromonas sp. QDB20, assembly GCF_027707805.1. Classification (NCBI taxonomy): domain Bacteria; kingdom Pseudomonadati; phylum Pseudomonadota; class Gammaproteobacteria; order Aeromonadales; family Aeromonadaceae; genus Aeromonas; species Aeromonas sp. QDB20. The sequence goes on from NZ_JAPCJC010000002.1 coordinate 358,711, forward strand.
TTGCCAGGGCTGCTGGCTACCCTGCTCCAGCACCTGGCCGAGGTCGTCGAGATTGGTCTGCAGCAGGGCCTGGGCGGTACGCTCGGTCTGCGCCTTGGCCATGTCCAGCAGCTTGTCGTTGTAGTGGGCCAGGGCCTCGAACAGCGGGCCGTAAGATGATTGGCTCATGTTCTCTCCTTCACCCATCCCCGGCGCAGGGCGAGCCTGTCGTGACGGAGCATGGGGAGATGTGGCTGCCCGTCGCGGGCAGCCAGGGGGATATCAGGCCTTGCCCGTGCTCTTTTTGATGCCGTCGGCAGCCAGGGCGTCGAGGTCGTCCTTGAACTGCTGGCCGAGGGTATTGAGCTTCTGGATGTCGTCCAGCATCTGGCGGGAGAGCTGGCTGGCGGTCTCCAGCTGGACGGTGCCGAGGGCCGCCAGGCTCTGGGCATCCTGCACCTTGCCGGCGGCCTGCAGCTGGTTCAGTCCCAGCTCGGCATAGGCGTTGGCGGACGCCAGCTGCAGCCGGGTCAGCTGTTCGATGTTGCTGGCCAGCAGCTGGTTGTAACGGGTGAGGGGGGCGGCAAAGCCTTGCATCTGCTCGGTAAAGGTCTTGATTACGTCCATATTCATCGCGCGTCTCCGTGGTTGGCAGAAGGTATTGCAAAAGGGCCGATGGCCCGGGTTGGGTTACAACTGTGCGACTACATCCTTAAGTCGTTACGTATCATTTGCTCTGTTCAAACGTACGTTTAAGCATTGTGTTATCAAATGAGGCTTGATGTAAATCATATAAATGTTAATTTTGGGCTAAACATTGATTCTGGTCTGTCCAGTTTGATTGGCCCGACTCAGACGAGGGGTGACGCAGCCACGTCCGTTTGGTCTCGTTCCCAGGCCGCGGGGCTGGTAGGCTGACGCCACTCCCTGAGTCTTGAGGAATGCATCGATGAAACCTGCTCGCCTGCTGCTTGCCCTGGGGGCTGCGACCTTTGGTGGCGGCGTTGCCCACGCCAGTACCCCTGTTCAGCTCTCCTTGCCCGGCGTCAATCTGCCCGCGTCCCATCAGGTCGAGGGGGCCAGAGCCTCTGTTCTCTATGGTCGCACCGGTCAGGTGAAGGGGATCGATCTGCCTGTCTTCGCCCTTTCCGACGTGGATCAATTCACCGGTCTGCAGCTTGGCATCTTTCTCGGCGCCAGCCGGGTACGCCACCAGTTTGGCGGGGTGGCGATCAACGCGGTCAACTGGCACGAGGGTCAGGACAAGGGCGTCAACCTTGGCTTCGTCAACCTGACCAACAATGTGCAGGGCCTCAACTGGGGGGCCGTCAACATCGCCAAGGGCAATGCCCTGGCCAACGTCGGCTTCGTCAACTATGCCGAGCGCACCACCTTCCAGCTGGGGTTCATCAACGCCACCAAGCACCTGGACGGTCTGCAGATTGGCCTCGCCAACTACGCCGAGAACGGGGTTTTCCCCATCTTGCCACTGATCAATTTCAAGAAATCCTTCTAAGTCGCGCCGCCAACCTTGCTTTAGGGGCTCCAGCCATTACCCTGTGCTGCATTGATAGCGTGCAGAGGTGACACTGGCATGACAATGGAACACATGGATGCCATCGGCATCGGCTGGGACGTAAGAGGCTGGCAGGGCAGCGCCCAGGCGGTGGCCGTGGTGGGGTGGCAGGCGCGTGAACAGCGGCTGCACTGGTTTGGGGTATCACCCCTGTTTCGACTGAGCTCACGGGTTGCGCCGGATCTGGATGCCTTGCTGCGCCCGGCATTGCACGACGAGATCCACCTGCTGCAGGTGTTGGCCTGCCCGCAGCTGGCGCTGGGGATCGACGCGCCATTGGCGTTTCCTCGCGCTTTGAGCGAGCTGCTGGCGGGGAGGGCGACCGAGTGCGCCGTGCCCCAGCGCGAGATAGACAACCCTTATGCCTACCGGGACTGCGAACGCTGGCTCCATGAGCAATACGGCAAGAAGCCGCTCTCGGCCACTTTCGACCGGCTCGGCAACAACGCGACCCTGGCGCTCGCCATGCTGCCCCGATTGGCCGACTTGCAACTGGTGCCCAGGCAGCAAGCGCAGGCCGATCGCGCCGTGCTGGAGGTCTATCCCGCCCTTGCCAAGGTAGGGGGCAAGGCATCGTCGGTGCGCGCCGAGCTGCTGGCGCATCTGCCGGCCGATGTGACGGCGGGGACCGATCGCTACGATGCCGCCATCTGCGCCCTGATGGCGCTGCAATACGCCGCCAAGGGGAGCGTCTCCCTGTTGCCGGCTCTGGTGGCTCCGCCCGCCGATATGGCTCTGGACGAGGGTTGGGTCTACCACTTCGCTCGCCCCTGATAAACCGGATCGGGCCGATCAGCCCGCTCCGGTGTTTGGTCGGCTGGTGATACCTTCACTTGCACCGACGCCGTTGCCTCCTTCCACAATTGCCTTGCTGCCTTGCTGCCTTGCTGCCTTGCTGCCTTGCTGCCTTGCTGCCTTGCTGCCTTGCTGCCTTGCTGCCTTGCTGGCTGACGGACAAGGCTGCCACAGGTATCTGCCGGTTTACTCGCCATTACATGGCTCTGCGCACAAAAAGCTCACTTGTTAATCTCATATGCCATCAAACAAGAGCCTTGTATCACTTTATCAGGCCATTACAGCCATGCTCGCGGTTGCAAACTACGGCATGCCAGCGAAGAAGGGGCCGGTGATGGTGGTGGCAAGCAGCGCGTCATCGAGGATTTTGCCGACCAAATAAGGGTTTGTGCTGATCAAGGGTGGAAGATCAATATCTTCATCCGATATATTGCGCCTTTCCCCTGACTCTTCTCTGCGGTGATGTTGATGAAACGCATTCTCTCTATCCAGTCCCACGTGGTGTTCGGCTGTGCCGGCAACAGCGCTGCCGTGTTTCCCATGCGCCGTCTTGGTATGGAGGTATGGCCCATCAACACGGTGCAGTTCTCCAACCACACCCAATATATGGCCGGTTGGCAGGGAATGGCGATGCCCGCAGGACATATCAGCGCCCTGTGCGAAGGGCTCTCGAATATCGAGGTGCTGGCCCACTGTGACGCCGTGCTGAGCGGTTATCTGGGCTCGGCGGAGCAGGGAGACGAGATCCTAGCGGTAGTGGCCGCGGTCAAGGCCGCCAATCCTGCCGCCATCTATTTCTGCGATCCCGTGATGGGTCACCCGGAGAAAGGGTGCATCGTCGCTCCTGGGGTGACCCGTTTCTTGACCGAGCAGGCGCTGCCGGCGGCCGACATCATGGCCCCCAATCTGCTGGAGCTGGAGACCCTGTGCGACGTCCATCTGACGGATTTGGCGCAGACGCGGGCCGCCGCTCATCAGCTGCTGGCGCGCGGGGTGAAGATGGTGCTGGTCAAGCATCTTGGACGCGCCGCTCGCGAGCCGGGTCGTTTCGAGATGCTGCTGGCCACCACCGAGGGAGATTATCTGATCGACCGCCCGCTCTACGAGTTTGCCCGCCAGCCGGTGGGCGTGGGGGACCTCATCAGCGCGCTGATGCTGGCCAATCTGCAGGCGGGTTACGATGCCGTCAGCGCGTTCGAGCGCACCAATGCGGCGGTGGATACGGTACTGCTGCACACCTGGCAGGCCGATGCCTATGAGTTGCAGCTGATCGCGGCCCAGGAGGCCTTTGCCTCCCCTATGATCAAGGCGCGGGCCGAACGGTTGGCCTGATCTGGCCATCAGGGGGAGGGCCTGGGCGCGGATGATCCGCGCCCAGCTTGGCCCCCTGATCACTCTTCCTCATCTATCAGTTACCAGCTCCCCGCTGCGCCGCTTATCTGCTTGCACACCGAGCGAGGCAATGCCGCCTCAGCCGTCACCTTGGTCCTGACGCCGGGCATCCGGTTCAGATCTGGCCGTTGCCCTGTTCCCGCTGCTCTGCCTCATCGAATACTACCTGCTGGTAGTGCTCGACCGTGGGGAAGGGATCGTAGAAGTGATGGAGCAGGGCCTTCCACTGCTGGTACTGGGGTGAGCCACGAAAGCCCTGGGTGTGATCTTCGAGGCGCTGCCAGTGGACCAGCAGCAGATAGCGGTGGGGATCGGTCAGCGAGCGCTGGAGCTGGTGTCCGCCGTAGCCCGGCATGGTGCTGATGATGCGCTGGGCCCGGGAGAATGCCAGCTCGAAGGCGGCAGCCTGACCGGGGATGACCTGCAGAGGGGCGACTTCCAATATCATGGTGACTCCTTGTCCCAAGGATAAAGGGGCCATTGCAGCAGGTCGGGCAGGGAATGACAAGGCCGGCCGCTGGGGCCGGCCTTGTCGGCGTGATCACGGCTTTGCTTGAGTGCTGATCAGGCGCGTGGGTGGCGGGCCCGGTAGCGCTCGGCCATGGCGTTGGCCGCGATCATGGCGTGGTAGACATCCTGCTCGCTGACGCTCATCGGCATGTTGCCCATGGTGTCGAGGGGATCGCAGGCAAGTTTGGCCACCTGGCGCCACTCGCTCTCCACGAAACGGCTCAGCCCCATCTCCTGCAGGGTCATGGGCAGGCCGGCCAGCTGGATGATGCGCATCACCTCGTCCAGCTCGACCTGGGGCGCGCGCTCGAGTACCAGCTGGGTGAGCAGGCCAAACACCACCTTCTCGCCGTGCTGGGCCCGGTGCAGATCCGCCACCACCGACATGCCGTTGTTGACCGCATGAGCCGCCGCCAGGCCGCCCGCTTCGGCGCCCACGCCGCTCAGATAGATGGTGGCTTCGATGGTCTGCTCCAGCGCCGGGGTAGTGACATGGTGGCGCACCGCGTCCATCGCCAGCTCGATGTTCTCCCCCAGCAGCTCGTAGCAGAGCCGGGCCAGCCCGAGACCGGTGCGGGAGGGGCGCTTGCCCACGAGATTGATACCGTCCGCCCGGTAACAGGCACGGGCCTCGAAGTAGGTGGCGAGCGCATCGCCCACACCGGCGGCGAAGAAGCGGGCAGGGGCCGCCGCTATGATGGCGGTGTCGGCGATCACCACATCCGGGTTCTGGGGCAGGAACAGATAGCGCTCGAACTCGCCCGCCGGGTTGTAGATCACCGCGAGGGCGGTGCAGGGGGCATCGGTGGAGGCGATGGTGGGAAACAGCACCACGGGGCGGCGCAGGTAGAAGGCGACCGCCTTGGCGACATCCAGAGTCTTGCCGCCGCCGATGCCGACGATGACATTGGCCCCCTGTTGTTCGGCCAGATCACACAGACGGCGGATCTCGATGTCGGTGCATTCGTAGTTGAACTTCTCGACCGCTCCCTTCAGGCCTGCCTGCAGCAAGCCGGCGAGCGCCTCCTCTCGCACTCGCTCCAGAATGAATTCGTCGCTGACGAGCAGGGCATTGTCGCCGAAATCTTTTACGTGATCATGGAGTTGGGGCAGCAGATCGTGGCCGATGATGAACTTTTTGGGGGAGGTGACGGTACGAGGCAGGATAGGCATGCAGTATTCCTCAAGGCAGTGAGCGGCATCCGATTGGTATGCAAACGGGTCTTTCTGCCACACCATACGCCTCGTCTGGCGTGAGGTGAAGGAAAAATGGCGCTCAAATGGGGCTGAAGTTGGATCGGAATTAATCCATCTGACCGATTTGATTGTTTTGGAAGGGCAAAATGCAGGGAAAAACTGCACGCCCTCCATAGGGAGGGCGCGGCAGTTCAGTGGAGGTGTGGTGCGAGCCTCAGAGCTGCTTGTAGAAGAAGAGGGTGGCCGCCAGGGTGCCATCGGCACTGCGGGCAAAGGCGGGGATCTGGCCCGCCTCCTGATAGCCCAGCTGGCGATAGAGGCGGGAGGCGGCATCACCCACCCGGGTGTCGAGCACCAGCAGGCTACGGCCGGCCTCTCTGGCCCCTTGCTCCATGCTGGCCATCAGGGCACGGCCGACCCCCTTGCCACGGTGGAGACTGTGCACCATCAGTTTTTCCACCTCGGCGCGGTGACGGCCATTGGCCTTGGTGCACAGCGAGAGCTGGAGGGCACCGACCAGCTGGTGTTGCTCAAAAGCGACCCAGAGCCGGCGGCTGCCCGCGGCCAGCTCCGTCTCTATGCCCTGCCAATAGACGAGCCCCTGCTCTTCGGTCAGCGGCGGCAGGAAGCCCACCGAGGCCCCACTGGCCACGCTGTCTTGCAGCAAAGTGATGAGGGCAGGCTTGATGCCCTGGGTGGTATCAACCTCAACTATGTCCATCAGAAGTCCTTGTCAACGAAGTTCACGCCGCCGGCCCGGTCTGCCGCGGCGCCTGCCGCCAACGGGACCGGCGGCAGGATGACTGGCTAGACTCGCCGTTTCCGCCGCCACTTTCAAGTCGTTGCCATTCGTCGGGTGCGCCCGATCACGCCACCCGGGCAGTTTCCCCTAGCGCATAAGCTTCTGTTCGACCAGCCAGGCAAACAGCAGCCGGGAAACCGGGGAGATCTCGGCCAGATGGCGGCTGTCGAGCCAGCGCAGCTCGGCGATCTCCGCCGAGGCGACGGGCTTGCCGTCAGCCTCGCCGGTGTAGCAGCGCAGCCTGACGTTGACCCCCTCTGGCTTGCCGTCGGCCTGGGCGCTGAACTCGCAGGCAAACGCCAGGGTGTCGGGCTTGAGGGCCACGGCCAGCTCCTCCTCGATTTCGCGCATCAGCGCCGCCTCGTCGCTCTCTCCCGCTTCGCGCTTGCCGCCGGGAATGTAGTAGATGTGTTTGCCGTGGGAGCGGGCACAGAGCAGTTGCTGATCCTTGAAGGTCAGCCAGGCGAGTTTGTCGATCATGAACGTCTCTCTGGTGATTGGTGATGGGGTGGTGGCTTGTTCGCACAGGGTGCGGTAGGAGCGGGTTTCCAGCCGTTCTGGATCCAGCCCGAGCTGGGCGGCTAGGGCCAGCAGTTGCTGGCGATAGCCCGGCAGCAGGGCCTCGTCATCGGTCATGATGGCCAGCTCGGCAAAATCGCCGAGTTCTGCCAGGTGATCCAGGGTGACATGGAAGGGGCCGACGAAATAGATGCTGCGCACTTTGCGAAGGGTCAGTATCGGCTGGTAACCCAGGGTGTGCAGCATGCTGATGGCCTTGCCGGCGTCGGTGATGTTGACCGCCTCACAGCGATCGGGTTCGGGCCCCTTCACGATCCAGAGCCGGATGCCGGAGGGCTGCATGGCGCGGATCAGCAGGCTCTTGCCCGCCGCGCTCAGGCTGCGGTCCGGGGTGTCGAAGTAGGTGTCCTGCTCCTGGTTGCGCTCCAGCATCACCTCGGGATTGAGGGCGGCGAGGGCCGTGGTGAAGGCCGCGACATCGCTGAGCCTGTATTTGAACTCGACCTCGAAGCGGCCCTGAAAGTGCTGCGCTGACATCGACAGGCATCCTTGAGTGTTGCGGATTGGCATGGCGGGCAGCCTAGCAAAGTTGGTGGGCTGGCCCAAGGGGCAAGGCGGCAGGATGTGGAAACGATCTGTTTCCGGGGCGCAGGGTTGATCAATGCGCCGCATATTGCCGTGATCAAGGGTGGGCGCCGCACATGGTCGAGCCAGTTCGGGCATGGCGGTTGCTCACAAGCTCGCCGAGCGGCCGGCAAAAGTTCGCGCTGGCGCACAGGATGGGGCGTGCAGGCTGGGCGATGGCAGACCCTTGTGTTTTAATCCTCGCCACGTTTGCGGCAGCCGCCCCGTGCCGGGCCGCTGCCTTCGCTTTGGCAAGATGCAGGTGAGCAAGATGCAAGTGACAGCAGAGAGCAAGTTTATCGGACTCGGGGTGGCGGGCAATTTCGCCGGTCATCTGGAGCAGGCCGGCGAGGCCTCGGATTTCGTGGCGGTGGTGGTGCGCGACACCAGCGCCCCCAAGGCGCTGTTCCCCTTCTACGTGCCGGGCCACCCCGGCCAGCTCGGCGTCTTCCCCTTGAGCGGCGATGCCATCTTCTTGCCGGAAGCGGCGGTGAGCGGCGATGAGAAAGTGCAGATAGAGCCGGAAGTGGCGCTCTGGTGCGAGCTGGAGTACGCGGGGGAGCAGGTGGTGGCCATCCATCCGCGCGCCTTTGGCGCCTACAACGACTGCTCCATCCGCCGTCCCAACGCCAAAAAGATCAGCGAGAAGAAGAACTGGGGTGAAGAGAGCAAGGGGCTGGCCCCCGCGTTGCTGCCCCTGTCCCATTTCGCCGCCGGCTGCGAGCTCGATGACTACCGCATCGCCTGCTATCTGGAGCGGGACGGTGAGCTGCACCCCTACGGGGTCGACAGCGCGGCGGTGGATTACAGCTACTTCCACGGCCAGCTGCTGACGTGGGCCATCGACAAGTTCAACCATCAGCAGGACGAGGGGCCGGCAGAGCACATCCAGGGGCTGCTGGCCCAGGCCGGGCGCCCGGCCCATGCCCTCATCAGCATCGGGGCCACCCGCTATACCCCGTTTGGCGAAACCCACTTTCTCAAGCCCGGCGACACCGCTTGCGTGCTGCTCTATCCGGCCAGCCGTTATAGCGAAAGTGATATCCGTGAGGCCATTCGCACCCGTCAGTTTGGGCCGGATCTGTCGGTGCTGCTGCAAGCGGTCAAGACCCGCTGATGCGCGTTTGCCGATTTGCAGGGATGGTGCCCCCGAGGTTTGCGACCCTCGTCCAGGGTGACGACGTGTCGCCATGGTTCAAGGAGAAGGAAGGATGACGCTCATAAGGCGCTGTACTCTGCAGGATATGGCCGGCCTGCTGGTACTCTATCGGGAGTTGCGCCCCCATGACACCGCGCTTGCACCGGATGCTGCCCGCACGGCACTGACGGCCCTGCTGACCCAGCCGCACCTTCACCTGCTGGTGGCGGAGGTGGATGGCCAGCTGGCGGCCACCTGCCAGCTTGGCGTGGTCGCGACCCTGACCAACAGTGGCCGGCCGTTTGGCATCATAGAGCACGTGGTGACGGCCTCTGCGTTTCGGCGCCGGGGCATCAGCCGGCAGTTGCTGAGCCATGCGCTTGAGCTTGCCTGGCAGCAGGATTGCTACAAGGTGATGCTGCTGTCGGGGGAGGGGCGCGATGAAGCCCACCGTCTCTATGAAAAGCTGGGCTTCAAGGCCGGCATCGAGAAGGGGTTTGTCCTCAAGCAGGTCGACGCCATGGCGTCGGCTCGGCAGACCCCGAACAATCAAGCGATTGAGTGAGCACGATATGAGACTGGAGCAGGTATCGCGCGGGGATTATCAGGTCCTGATCGCGCTGTGGGAGGCGTCGGTGCGCGCCACTCACCACTTTTTGCCGGAGAAGGAGATAGCCACCCTGCGCGAGCTCATCCTGGCACACTACTTTGACGCCGTGGCCCTCACCTGCGCCCGCAGCGAGCAGGGGATCGCCGGCTTTTGCGGGGTACAGGAGGGCAACATCGAGATGCTCTTCATCGACCCTGCGCTGCGTGGGGGCGGGGTGGGTCGCCTGCTGGTGGCCGATGCCATCGCCCGGCTGGGGGCGACCCGGGTGGACGTCAACGAGCAAAATGAGCAGGCGCTCGGTTTTTATCGCCACCTGGGCTTCGCGGTGGTGGGCCGCTCGGCGCTGGACGGGCAGGGCAGGCCATATCCGTTGCTGCACATGTCCATTGCGACAGAGGGCACTGACAGGCCAGTGACGCCATCATGAAAAAAACCGCCCTCAGGCGGTTTTTTGTTATGACGGGTTCAGGACTGTGTCTTACTCCTCGTTGGAGTTGTCCTGATAGTCGCCGCGCTGGGCCTTCGGCAGGCGGCGCATGGGGGCAAAGCCGATATCCTCGCCCACCACTTCCCGCTTGCGCGCCGGGGCGGGTTTCTTGGCACCATCCCCCTTGCCTTTGCCGGCGGCGGGCTTGCCCTTGCCACCCTTGGCATTGGCGGCGCCACGGGCGCGCGGCGGGTTTTGCACCGGCTTGCTGCCGGGCAGGGTCTGCCGGCTCGGTTTGCCGCTTGGCTCATAGCCGTCCAGGATCTCGACGGAGAGGGATTGGCCGATCAGCGCCTCGATGGCCTTGAGCTGACCCAGCTCGTCCTGGCTCACCAGCGAGATGGCCTCGCCGCCACGACCGGCGCGGCCGGTGCGGCCGATGCGGTGGATGTAATCCTCCGCCATCTGGGGCAGCTCGAAGTTGATCACGTGGGGCAGCTGATCGATGTCCAGACCTCGGGCGGCGATGTCGGTCGCCACCAGCACTCGCACCTTGCCCTCGCGAAAATCCGCCAGCGCCCGGTTGCGGGCACCCTGGCTCTTGTCGCCGTGAATGGCGACGGTATCCAGGCCATCCTTTTGCATCTGCTGGGCGAGCCTGTCGGCAATCTGCTTGGTGCGTACGAACACCAGCACCCGCTGCCAGTTGCCGCGACCGATCATGTGGGAGAGCAGCTCGCGACGCCGTTCCCGGTCGACCTGGATGATGCGCTGGGTCACCTGTTCGGCGGCGGTGTTGCTGGGGTCGACCTCGATCAGGGCCGGGTCGCTCAGCAGGTCATCCGCCAGCGCCTTGATGTCGTCCGAGAAGGTGGCGGAGAAGAGCAGGGTCTGCCGCTCGGTGGGCAGGGCCTTCATGATGCGGCGGATGTCGTGGATGAAGCCCATGTCGAGCATGCGATCCGCCTCATCCAGCACCAGCACTTCCAGCTCGGTCAGGGTCAGGGCGCCCTGGGTCAGCAGGTCCAGCAAGCGGCCCGGGGTGGCCACCAGGATGTCGATGCCGAGCTTGATGGCGTCCAGATTGGGTTTGATGCTGACACCGCCGTAGGCGATCAGGGTGCGAAACGGCAGGTGGTGGGCATATTTGATGATGCTCTCGCCCACCTGGGCGGCCAGCTCGCGGGTCGGGGTGAGCACCAGGGCGCGCACCTGACGACGGCCACGGCCATGGTTGGCCAGCAGCCGCTGCAGCATGGGCAGGGTGAAGCCGGCCGTCTTGCCTGTGCCTGTCTGGGCGCCGCCGAGCACGTCCTGCCCGGCCAGAATGGCGGGAATGGCTTGCTGCTGGATGGGGGTTGGCTGTTCGTAACCCAGCTCCTTGACGGCCCGCAGGATGTGCGGGGACAGACCCAGTTCGTTGAATGACATGTTCGAGAGAGACTCCTCTGGTGAGCCTTGGGCTCAGCGGGTGACCGGCGCACGGGGCCGGCCACGGGATGAAAGTGATAACGGGGGCGTAATATAGCAAAAGCGCGGCCGCTGCGCAGTAGCTGTCGCACCGGCCGCTCAATTAGGCAGGTTCAGGCAATCAGAGCAGATCGCGGATGGGGGCGACCAGGTTTTCCGGTTTGGTGGTGGGGGCAAAGCGATCCACCACCTGGCCGTCCCGGTCGATCAGGAACTTGGTGAAGTTCCACTTGACGTTCTCCAGCCCCAGCAGACCCGGCTTCTCCTTCTTGAGCCACTGATAGAAGGGGTGGGCCTGTTCGCCGTTGACCTCGCACTTGGCCATGATGGGGAAGCTGACCGGATAGTCGAGGGAGCAGAAACGGGCGATCTCCTCGGCATCGCCCGGCTCCTGGTGGCCGAACTGATCGCAGGGGAAGCCCAGGATGACCAGCCCCTCGGGCCCCAGCTCCCGATAGAGTGCCTCCAGCCCCGTGTATTGAGGGGTAAAGCCGCAGCGGCTGGCCACGTTGACCACCAGAATGACCTGGCCCGCGAGGGAAGCGAGCGGCAGTTCGCTGCCGTCGAGGCGTTGCAGGGTGAGTTCGGGCAAAGACATAAAAGACTCCTTTGAGTGGGCCCATTCAGGGCACATTGCACCACGTTAACGGGGGCGGCGGCGGGGAGCAAGCCGGAGTGCTCCCTTGGTGGGAGCAGATTGAGTGCGCCGGATCACAGAGTGGCAATCGCGCCGAGATAATGGGGGTCTTGGCGGCCCGGATGGCGTATTGATGGTGGGACTTCTCAAGAGAAGCAAACCGGTTTGTGTCTTGGCCGGGAAGTCGCTAAAAAGCGCCCTCTTTCCACTTGTTGCGAGTCAATCTTGGACTATCAAGCCGTCATGGACGCCATATACACCCGGGGATGGGTGATAGTGGATGATTTTTTAACCGCCGCCGAGGTGGATGCCCTCAGGGCCTGTCTGCCGGACGAGTGGCGACCGGCGGGGATCGGCCGCGATACCCTGCATCAGGACAACCGCGACATTCGCCGGGATCAGATCCACTGGCTCGACGCCTCCCTCGGCGCGCCGGTGACCGACTACCTGGCCCGGATGGAGGCGCTGCGCCTGGCCGCCAACCGGATGCTGATGCTGGGGTTGTTCGACTACGAGGCCCACTTTGCCCGCTACCGCAGCGGTGACTTCTATGCCACCCATCGCGACGCCTTCGCCGGGCGCTCCAACCGCCGCCTCACCTCGGTGTTTTACTTGAACAACGACTGGCAGCCAGAGGCGGGCGGGGTGCTGCGCATGTACGGTGACGACGAGCAGTTTCTGATGGACGTCTCCCCCCGGGGCGGGCGACTGGTGCTGTTTCTATCCGAAGAGTTCCCCCACGAGGTGCTGCCCGCCAACCAGGAGCGCTACAGCATCGCCGGCTGGTTTCGGGTCAACGGCAGCGGCAATGGTCGGCTCGATCCGCCGCGCTGAGCTCTTTTCATCCAATTTCTGACACAGGCGGGAATTTTTATGGCTCTTGTCGGCGGATGGGGCGCCCATCGGCTGACAAGGCTCGATCTCCCTTGCTACACTGGCCCGCACTTATCTTCGTATCTGGCTTCGTCCGGTTTTAATGCGGTTGGGTTTTAAATGGTGATGGCGAAGCCGCTTTTCCCAAGGGATCACATCTAATGAAGAACATCCATGTCTTGCTGCTGTGTGGCGGCGGTGGCTCCGAACACGAAGTCTCGCTGCGCAGTGCCAATTTCCTCGAAAAACAGCTATCTCTCCTGCCCGGCGTGGAAGTGACCCGGGTCGAGATGTTTGCCGACCGCTGGCTCAGCGCCGACGGCCGCGAGTGCAAGCTGGGGCTGGACAAGCTGCTCTCTTTCGACAGCGTGGCCCGTCCGGTGGATTACGTGGTGCCCTGCATCCACGGCTACCCGGGTGAGACCGGCGATCTGCAATCCTTCCTCGAGCTGGCCGGCCTGCCTTATCTGGGCTGCGACGCCGAGGCGAGCAAGGTGTGCTTCAACAAGATCACCACCAAGCTGTGGCTCACCGCCCTCGGCATCCCCAACACCCCTTATCTGTTCCTGACCGAGCAGGGCGAGGCGAGCCTGACCGAGGCGAAAGCGGCGCTGGCCAAGTGGGGCAAGGTCTTCATCAAGGCAGCCTCCCAGGGCTCTTCCGTCGGCTGCTACTCCGCCAGCAACGAAGCGGATCTGGTGAAGGGCATTGCCGATGCCTTCGGTTACTCCGAGCAGGTACTGATCGAAAAAGCGGTCAAGCCCCGCGAGCTGGAAGTGGCGGTCTACCAGTACGGTGACGAGCTGGTGGCTACCTACCCGGGCGAGATCTGCGTGCCGCAGGACAAGTTCTACACCTATGAAGAGAAGTACAGCAGCGCCAGCCACACCGAGACCGCGCTGCGTGCCGAGGGGCTGACCCAGGCCCAGGCCGATGCCATCCACGAGTACGCCCTCAAGGCGTTCCGTCAGCTCAAACTGACTCACCTGTCGCGCATCGACTTCTTCCTGACCGAAGAGGGGGAGATCCTGCTGAACGAGATCAACACCTTCCCGGGCATGACCTCCATCTCCATGTTCCCGAAACTGCTGGAGCATCACGGCCACAGCTTCGCGCACTATCTGGAGCAGATCCTGCGCAAGGCGGTCTGATGGCTTGCCGAACGCGACAGAGGGGCCCGCGGGCCCCTCTGTCGTTGTTGCGGTGGGATATCACATGGGGTCGGGGGTGAACAGCCAGATGTGCGCCCCTTGCGGATCCGCAATCAGGGCCATGCGCCCGACCCCCGGGATGTTCATGGCGGGCACCACCACGTTGCCGCCGTGCTGGTTGACCCTGAGCACCCTGGCATCTACGTCATCCACCGCGATATAGGTTGCCCAGTGGGGTGGTATGCCGGCCATCTCGGGATTGCCCCGGGTAGCCTGCACGCCGGCGATCGGCCTGCCATTGGCAACCAGCATGGGGTAGTCGCCGCCTTCCATCGCCATGGTCTGGCTCTCCCAGCCGAGCACCTCGGTGTAGAAACGGATCCCGGCCTCGGCATCGGGGAGATAGAGCTCGTGCCAGGTGAAGGTAGTGCCTTCGGCCAGGGCGTGCTCGCGGGCAATGTCTTGTTCTGCCATCGTCGTCCTCCTGTGTCCCATGCGTGGGTGCATGGATTGACGACCAAGTATCAAAGAGGCGCAGCATCCCGGCTTGCCCCAGATGGGGGGCCTTGCTGCGCAGAGGGCGCGCCGTTACAATCTGCCCCCTTTTGTCCCGCCACAGGCACCGTCAGAGCCGCGTTCCATGAAGCCAATCCCCGATCACGCCGTCAATCGCCTGCGCATCTGGCGCAAGAGCGTCTCGACCCGACCCTTTCTCGCCCGTGGCGGCAGCGTGCCGCGCTGCGAAGCCTGCCAGCTGCGCCACGACTGGTGTGCCTGCGAGTGGCGCCCCGAGCTCAAGGCCGAGGCCGGCTTCTGCCTGCTGATGTACGACAGCGAACCGATGAAGCCCTCCAATACCGGGCGCCTCATCGCCGATGTGCTGCCGCAGACCACCTGGGCGTTTCTCTGGTCGCGCACCCAGCCCCATCCCGAGCTGCTGGCCCTGCTGGCGGATCCCGCCTGGCAACCCTATGTGGTGTTTCCCGCCTGCGAGAAGGAGCCGGCCCGGCTCACTTCTGTGGTGACCCCGGTTCCCGGCAAGAAGCCGCTCTTCATCCTGCTGGACGGCACCTGGCCCGAGGCGCGCAAGATGTTCAACAAGAGCCCCTATCTGGACGGTTTTCCGGTGCTCTCCATCAAGCCGGATGCGCTCTCCACCTATGGCATGCGAGTGGCCCACTGCGACGAGCACCTCTGCACCGCCGAGGTGGCAGCCTGCGTGCTGGAAGTGGCCGGCGAGCTGGCGGCGGGGCAGGCGCTGCAGCTGTGGTTCAATCTCTTCAGCAGCCGCTACATGGTGGGCCGGGTCAGCCGGGCTCCCGGCGAGGATGAGGCCCATCTGCAGCAGGCGCTGGCCGACCTCAAGGCCGATGGAGTGACCTGCTGCGCGCCCGACGCGGCCTGATCAAGGCGGGCGAGGGGACCGCACGCGTGCCAGCCACTTCATGGGGCGGTTGACTGATGAAAATCAGGAATCAATTGCCTGCCACCGTTTCGTTGGCGTCATGAGCCAAGCCCCATTAGGATAGCGACCTGCGGTGTTTATCAGGCTCATGGCGAGCCTGCGCTGTGCGGGCCCTTGCGGGCCCCGGTCAATTTCGCGAGGCGATGGATGGAACTGGAACTCTTTACCCTGCTTGCCCTGTTTGGCGTGGCCCTGGTGGCCGGCTTCATCGATGCCATTGCCGGCGGCGGGGGCCTGCTGACGGTGCCCGCCCTGCTCGCCACCGGCATGCCGCCGGCCCTGGTGCTTGGCACCAACAAGCTGCAGAGCAGTTTCGGCTCCTTCTCCGCCACCTGGTTTTATGCCCGCAAGGGGCTGCTGGAGTGGGCCATCATCTGGCCGGCGGTCATCTGCACCTTCATCGGCGCGGCCATCGGCACCCTGGCGGTGCAGACCATAGATGCCGCCATCCTGGAGCGGCTGCTGCCCTTCCTGCTGATGGCGTTTGCCTGCTACTTCTACTTCTCCCCCCGGGTGAGCGATGCGGAGAGCCAGCGCCGCCTCACTCCCATGGCATTCGCCCTGCTGGTGGGCGGTGGCGTGGGTTTCTATGACGGCTTCTTCGGGCCGGGCACAGGCTCGTTCTTTGCCATCGGCTTCGTGGCTTTGGCGGGCTTTGGCATGGCGCGGGCCACCGCTCACACCAAGCTGCTCAACTTCACCTCCAACATCGCCTCCCTGCTATTCTTCACCCTGGGGGGCAAGGTGGTGTGGAGCGTCGGCCTGTGCATGGCGCTGGGGCAGTTCATCGGGGCCCGCATGGGCTCCAAGCTGGTGCTCAAGAAGGGGGTCAAGCTCATCAAGCCGCTGCTGGTGACCGTCTCCCTCTTGATGTCCGTCAAGCTGGTGTGGAGCCAGTATCCCGAGCTCTTTGCCTGGCTGGGCTGACGCCTTGCACAAGGGATCATAGAGAGGGCCCGATCCGCTGGATCGGGCCCTCTTGTTTTTCAGCCCTGCGCCGTCAGCTGCCGGAAATGGGCCTGCAGGGCCTGCACCAGGCGGGCAATGCGCTCGCGCTTGAGGCTGTTTGGCCGGTAGACCAGGTGGAGCGGGCGCCCCAGCCCCGGCAGGGGACGGGCCTGCGCCCCTTGCTCGCCCACCAGGGCCAGCAGGCCGGCCGGCAGCAGCACGGGGCCTATCCCCGCCTTGGCCAGCTCGATCAGCGCCAGGTAGGAGTCGAGCTCCATGGCCGGGGTCAGGCCAAGGGCCGCCAGCGGCTCACGCAGATAGCGGTTGGAGGGGTTGTCCAGATCCATGGTGAGGATGGGTTGCAGCCGCTCGGCACTCTCTTCTTGGTGCTCGGACGCCGCGTTCCCCACCAGATAGAAGGGCTCCTCCAGCAGCCGCTCGGTGCACAGGCCGTGGCCGGGGGGCAGGCGCCCGGCGCAGATGCCGAGCAGGGCGTCGCCGCCGCGCACCCGGGCCAGGATCACCGGCGTGTGGTGGGTGGAGAGGGCGATATGGGGATCCTGCTCGAGGTAGTCGTGCATGAAGCGGGCGAGGTAGCCCGCCAGCAGGGTCTCGGAGCAGGCGACGGGCAGGGGGGTCTGGTCGGTGAGGATCTGGCTGTCCGTCAGCACCCCCTTCATCTCGGCCAGGCTCGGGGCCACCCGGGTGAGCAGCTCCCTGGCCTGGGGGGTGAGGCGGGTGTGGCGTCCATCCGGCTCGATGAGCTTCTTGCCAAGGCGCTGTTCCAGCTGGGCGATGCGCTTGCTGACCGCCGACTGGCTGATATAGAGGCGGCTGGCCACCTTGGCCATGGTGCCCTCGCTCGCCAGCAGGCAGAGTGTCTCCAGCCCTTCCAGTAACATGCTCTCTCCCGTCCTCGTCTGTTGAAAGCGGTTACCTTAGGGGCTGGTGGCATCAGGGGCAAGTACCGTTTGTAGCCCGTGCCAGCGGCCAGCGCCACGCCTTGACGGGCGGGGCGAAGATCACCAGGTTGCCGATGAGGCTCACCACCACGCCGACCACCGACACCGGCTGCCAGACGAACCCCTCGTAGAAGGTGGACAGGGTCAGCGCCACCAGAGGGAACAGCACGGTGGCGTAGGCCGCCTTGCTGGGGCCGATGCGCCCCACCAGGGTGAGGTAGGCGGTGAAGGCGATGACGGAGCCGAAGATGGCCAGATAGACCATGGCCGCCAGGTAGCGCGGATCGGTGGGCAGCGTCAGCGACTGACCGAGCAGGGTGACCCAGCCCAGCAGCAGCCCCACGCCGTAGACCATGCCCCAGGGCACCATCTGCAGCACGTGATAGCCCTGGCGCTGGCCGCGGGCCGAGACCAGGTTGCCGAGCGAGAAGCAGAGGGTGCCACCGCAGGCAAACAGCAGCCCCTTCCAGCCGTTTGCACCCAGTTGCGCATCCGCCAGCACGGGCCAGAACAGCAACAGGGTGCCGACAAGCCCCAGCAAGGATCCTTGCAACCAGCGCAGGCCGGGTCTTTTACCCTCGAACAGCCAGAGGTTGAGGCCGTTGAAGATGCTGGCGCTGGCGAAGATCACCGCCGACATGCCGCTCGGGATATAGAGGGTGGCGTGGTAGAAGCAGAGAAAGTTGGTGGAAAAAAGCAGGGCGCCGAGCAGGGCGGCATAACGCTGGCCCGCCCAGGGCAGGCGCGGGAACTTGCCGCTCACCGTGAGCAGGGCAAACAGCGCCAGCGCCGCCAGGGCGAAACGATAGAGCACCGAAACCTCGATGGGGATGGGGCCGAGCTGCCAGGCGATGGCGATCCAGGTGCTGCCCCAGATAAGGACGGTGGCAAGATAGAGCATCAGGTTCATGGGGTATCCGGTGAGATGAGTACGACATGGGATCAGCATGCAGCGGGCGGTGGCGGCGGGCTTACACCATCTTGCGGTTTTTTACGGGCAGCCGCAGCCTTTGCCGCCGCGCCGCGTTAAGATGGCGCACAGGGGCCATCAGGCAAGCAACAAGAGGAACAGAGCGGGTGCTGCAGACTAAGCCGGCGGGAGTATTCGATGCACTGGTCAGCACGGGCGCGCGACTGGAGAACGCCTGCTGGCTGGAACCTGGCCTTGGCGTCGCCAGCTGGCGCAACTGTTACGATCAGACCCGCTATCACAAGCCGGGCCACCATACCCTGAGCGTCTACCTGCAGGGGGGCGAGCAGACCGAGCGGCTGGACGGCCCGGGCGGTCACGGCGGTACCGGCAAGGTGTGCATCATGCCGGATCACCACAGGTCCGAGTGGCTGGTGCGCGAGGAGTTTCGCTTCTTCCACCTCTACTTCACCCCGGCCCACCTGACTCGCATCGCCGAAGAGGTGTGCGACAAGGAGGGGCGCCACCTGCTGCTGGAGGACAAGACCTTCATCGACGATCCGCTGGCCGCCAGCCTGGTGCAGGGCCAGCTGATGCAGCTGGACTGGCAGCACCAGGTGGACAGGATGGCGCTCTCTCACGGCGCCTGGATGCTGATGCTGCACGCCTATCGCCACCACACCCGGGAGGCGCCGCCGCTGCCCGAGGTGCGCGGCGGGCTGGCACCGGCGGTGATCCGGCGGGTGCAGGAGTACCTGCTGGCCCATCTGGCGGAGCCTGTCACCCTGGCCGAGCTGGCGCAGGAGGCGGGTCTGAGCGAATACCACTTCGCCCGCATGTTCGGCCAGAGCCTGGGCTGCCCGCCCCACCGCTACCTGCTGGGGCTGCGGCTCAAGCGGGCCAAGCAGCTGCTGGCCGGCGCCGACTCCCTGGCCAGCATCGCCATCCAGTGCGGTTTCTCGTCCCAGGCCCACCTTGGCAACCGCTTTCGCGAGGCGTTTGGTCTCACCCCGGGTCAGTGGCGCAGCCAGCTGTCATCCTCCTGTCACAGATAAGCGGCAGATTGGTTGGCAACGAGGGGGAGCCTCGTTCCTTCAACCCGCACAGGAGATGCCCTTGAATCATCGCAAACGTCAGACTCGCACCCGCCACCTCTGGTTCAGCCACTGGAACGCCCCCCAGGGCCGACTTGCCGGCGCCCCCGTCCCCGAACCGCTCGTTCCTCACAGTTCCCGCTGAAAATCGCCACGACCCGATAGGATTTTCCCGACAACTTTGCCACTATTGCGCCATCAGGATGGACTGGATATGGCCGCATGTTTCTGGAACGCATTGAAGTCAAAGGTTTTCGCGGAATAAATCGCCTCTCGCTCGGGCTGGACCACACCACAGTGCTCATCGGCGAGAACGCCTGGGGCAAGTCCAGCCTGTTGCGCGCCCTCTGGTGTCTGCTAGGCCAGGATGCCGAGCCCTACCAGTTCAGCAGCGATGACTTCCATCAGCCCGAAGATCCCGAGCTCGAGCCGGCCCGCCACCTGCAACTGGTGCTCACCTTCAGCGAGCACAGGCCCCAGATGTGCCTGCATTCCCAGCGACTGGCCCGCCTCGGCGCCGCCTGGATCAAGCACAAGGACAAGTTTCACCGCATTCACTACCGCGCCAGCGCCGAGCTGCAGAGCGACGGCTCCGTCACCACCACCCACGACTTTCTCGATGGCATCGGCAAGAGCCTGGCCATCGACAATGCCCACGAGCTGGTCTGTCTGCTCATCACCATGAACCCGGTGTTCCGGCTGCGAGATGCCCGTACCGCCCGCAACGGGGTGGAGACCCTGCAGTGGGGGGATCTCTCCGAGCTGCGGCTGAGCGAGCTGGCCGACAAGCTGATCGATGAGCCCCAGCGCATCGGCGAGCCCGAGCTCAAGGAGGCGCTGCAGGCGGTACGCCAGCTGATGGATCACTACTTCAACGCGCTGGCCCCCATCAAGAACAAGCCGCGCAGCCAGCGGGAGATCGTCAACCGCCCCATGACCCTGCGCAATCCCGGCAATCTGCAGGCGCTGCTGCGCAATGCCGACAACCGGGCGCTGCAACTGGCGATGGCGGGCATGGCGGCCACCCTGCTGCAGGCGCGGGGCAACCGGGAGCTGGAGCAGGGGGCGCGCCCCATCATGATCCTGGAAGATCCGGAGAGCCGCCTGCACCCCACCATGCTGGCGCTGGCCTGGGGCCTGCTGGAACAGCTGCCGGGGCAGAAGCTGCTCACCACCAATTCGGGGGATCTGCTCTCCTCGCTGCCCCTCAACCAGATCCGCCGGCTGGTGCGCCGCCAGCAGGACATCCTCTGTCATCAATTGGGGGGCGAGCGCTACAGCAGCGACGATCTGCGCAAGATTGCCTTCCACGTGCGCATCAACCGCCCCATGTCGATGTTTGCCCGCTGCTGGCTGCTGGTGGAGGGGGAGACCGAGATCTGGCTGCTCTCCGAGCTCGCCCAGATCTGCGGCTACAGCCTGCGGGCGGAGGGGGTGCGGATCATCGAGTTCGCCCAGTGTGGTCAGTCACCCCTTATCAAGGTGGCGCGCGACTTTGGCATCGAGTGGCATCTGCTCACCGACGGCGACGAGGCGGGGGTCAAATACGCCACCTCGGCGCGCTCCCTGCTCAAGGGGGAGCGGGAGCGGGACAGGCTGACCCAGTTGCCGGCGGCGGACATAGAGCACTACCTCTACCACAACGGCTTCGAGGCGGTATTCCGGCGTGAAGCTGGCGTCGGGGGGCGCTCGACCCTCAACGCCGGGCGCATTATCAACAAGGCGATTCATCATCGCAGCAAGCCTGGCATGGCGCTGGCGGTGGTGGAGGAGGCGGAGCGGCTCGGCGGCGAGCACATCCCGCCGGTGCTGCGCCAGATGTTCGCCCGGGTGGTGGCGCTGGCCCGCGGCCAGAGCTGAGCCCTTCGTCGTAGGCTGATGCGCGGCAGGGATTGGGGATGACGGCGGCTTTGGGTATACTCGGCCCCTTCATCCGGCGCCATCGGCGCGTTCTGAATTCTTGCTGCTGGAGGCGTCATGTTCGTCCAACTCTCTTTTTGGCTCTTTCCCCTGACCGGCCTGATGGCGCTGGGGGCCCTCATCGCCCTGGGCCTGGTGCTCTGGCGCGGTGATCTCTGCCCGGGCCAGCGCTCGCGGATCACCACCCAGATCTTCTCGGTCTGGGTGATCACCGGCCTCTCCCTGATGCTGGCGGTGGAGGCCAAGGCGGCCGACTGGCTGATCTGGAGTGGCGGCGCAGCCCTGATCCTGGGAGTGGTGCTGTCGCTGGCCCAGTCCAGGCTGGAGGGCAAGCGCGCCATCCCGGCCACTCTGTTCTGGCTGCCGGCGGTGCCGCTGCTGGTCTATGGCATCGGTTTGCTGCAGATCCAGGGCTGGCTTGGCGGCCTGCTGCAGATGGTGCTGCTGGGGGCGGCCTTCGCCCATCTGATGCTGCTGCGGGCCCGTCACCGTCTGCAGGCGTTCAACACCCTGTTGCCGCTGGCCGGGCTGGTGGCCGCCATCCTGAGCCTGCTCTGGCTGGCGGTGCTGGTGGGCTGGCAGGGGAGCGGCGCCGGCCTCGACGCCCTGATCCCCGGCGTACTGACCCAGGCGGCCCTGCTGATCGCCGCCCTGCTGCTCTGGTTCAGCCCGCTCTATCGCCAGCAGGAGACGGCGCCGGTGGTGGTCTCCACCGCCCTGTGCGGCCTCATCATCGCCCAGATCGCGGCGACCAGCGTGCTGCACCAGCTGGCCTGACCGACCGGCATCATGAAAAAGCCCACCCCGGGCAACCGGGGTGGGCTTTTTGCTGGCTGTTTGCGGCCCTGGTGTGCGGCCTCTAGTAGAAGTCGTCGGCGCCGCAGATGAAGAGGCAGCTGCTGCGCGGCTGGGCCAGGTACTCCCGGGTCAACCCTTCGAGCGGCATGCCGAAGGTGCTGATGTCCTCGGGCGAGGGCAGGGCGGTATCCAGGATCCGGCGCCAGTAGCCACCGACCCCCTTGGGGGGGCTTGGCAGGTTGAAGGTGAGCGGCTCCCAGTAGGCGTTGAACAGCACGTAGAGGGCCAGCCGGGTTTCGCTCGACAGGGCTGACATGGCGATGGCGTGGGAGTGGGGGCCGAAGTCCGGCTGGGCGGCGTTGACCCCGTGCCAGCAGATCTCGCTGTGGCGCAGGATCTCGGTCAGCGACAGCGGCATGCTCTCCTGCTCCGGGCGCTGGAACAGGTGCTTGCGATATTGGATCAGCTCCTTCATGAAGCGGAACATCTCCTGCCCCCTGGCATCGGGCTGCCAGTGCATCCAGCAGGTGTCGTTGTCCTGGCAGTAACCGTTGTTGTTGCCGTGCTGGCTGCGCAGCACCTCGTCCCCCATCAGCAGCATGGGGGATCCCACCGATAGCAGGGTGGCCACCATCATGTTCTTGGCCTGACGAGTGCGCAGGGCGTTGATCTGGGGATCCTCGCTCGGCCCCTCCTGGCCGTGGTTCCAGCTGAAGTTGTGATCGCAGCCATCCCGGTTCTGCTCGCCGTTGGCCTCGTTGTGTTTGCCGTTGTAGCTGGTCCAGTCCCACAGGGTGAAGCCGTCGTGGCAGGTGACGAAGTTGATGCTCTTCTCCGGATCGGCGTGGTGATAGTGGTAGATGTCCGGGCTGCCGCACAGCCGCTCCACGAACGCCATCACTGCGTTGTCATCCCCGCGCAGGAAGCGGCGCACGTCGTCCCTGAACTGGCCGTTCCACTCGCGCCAGCGGGCGCCGGCCAGGCTGCCCACCTGATAGAGGCCCCCCGCATCCCAGGCCTCGGCGATGAGCTTGATGTCGGCGATGCGGGGATCCGTATCGATGGTGCGCAGGGTCGGCGCATTGGCCTGGGGCTGGCCCGATTCGTCCCGCGACAGGATGGCCGCCAGGTCGAAACGAAAACCGTCCACGTGCATCTCCTGTCGCCAGAAGTGGAGGCTGTCCATGATCATGCGCAGCACCACCGGGTGGGCACCGTTGAAGGTGTTGCCGCAGCCCGAGTAGTTGGTGTCCTTCTGATTGGCATCGAGAATGTAGTAAGCCTCGTTGTCGATGCCGCGAAACGAGAAGGTGGGGCCATCGTCGCCCCCCTCGGCGGTGTGGTTGTAGACCACGTCCAGGATCACCTCGATGTTGGCGCGGTGCAGCGCTTTGACCATGTCGCGAAACTCGGTGAGGGGATCCTCGCCGCT
Organism: Aeromonas sp. QDB20; assembly: GCF_027707805.1. Classification (NCBI taxonomy): domain Bacteria; kingdom Pseudomonadati; phylum Pseudomonadota; class Gammaproteobacteria; order Aeromonadales; family Aeromonadaceae; genus Aeromonas; species Aeromonas sp. QDB20. Next base: position 381,940 of record NZ_JAPCJC010000002.1, read on the forward strand.
GGCGTACTGGGCGTGGGGGGCGAAGAACGACATGGGGCTGTAGCCCCAGTAGTTGGAGAGCCCCCTGGGGGCATCCTGGGGATCGAACTGGAACACCGGCAGCAGCTCGACTGCGGTGACGCCGAGGGATTGCAGGTAGGGGATCTTCTCGATAAGGCCGAGGTAGGTGCCACGCAGGGCGGGGTCGACCCCCGAGTCCGGTGACTTGGTAAAGCCCCCCAGGTGCAGCTCGTAGATCACCGAGCGGGAGAGGGAGTGGGCAGGCAGCTTGTCCCCCTCCCAGTCGTAGTTTCGGGTATCCACTACCCGGTTCTTGGCGCAGCAGGCCAGGTTGCTGCCGGGGCGGGCCGCCGCCCAGCGATCGTAGTTGGCGCCCAGCTCGATGCTGCGACCATAAGGGTCCAGCAGCACCTTGTCGGCATCGAAGCGGGTGCCGTAGTAGGGGCGCCAGGGGCCCTGGATGCGATAGGCGTAGCGCTGACCCAGCCCGATCCCCTCTATATGGATGTGCCAGTAGTAGGCGGTGCGGTTGAGGCGGGGGGAGAGGGGGATCACTTCCGGCGTGGCATCGTCGGCGCTGGCAAACAGCAGCAGTTCGACCCGGCTGGCAAGACGGGCCCAGATGGCGAAGTTGACGCCGTCGTGCTCGGGTGTGGCCCCCAATTGACGGCAATGACCGGCGGAGATGCGCATGATAAACCTACCCAAAACGAGGAGTTACAAACCATCTGAGTGTAGTGCGCCAGCTTGGCCCACAAGCTGCCTGCCTGAAAAAACCGCGCTCTGTTGCAAATTCCTGCGATTTATGCCGGTTTAATCTACGAATGAAGTTTTTTTAGGATATTTACTTGCAATCTGAGCGCCGGCGCCTATTATTGGCGACCTCAGACGCGGGGTGGAGCAGCCCGGTAGCTCGTCGGGCTCATAACCCGAAGGTCGTCAGTTCAAATCTGGCCCCCGCAACCATCTGAGTTCTTGCATCAACCTTGTTTCACAATGTGTTGATAAACAAGAGAATTCGAACAGGCTACTGCTCAGCCTGAACGAAAAAATACGGACGCGGGGTGGAGCAGCTCGGTAGCTCGTCGGGCTCATAACCCGAAGGTCGTCGGTTCAAATCCGGCCCCCGCAACCAACTATTTGTGNGCGGGGTGGAGCAGCTCGGTAGCTCGTCGGGCTCATAACCCGAAGGTCGTCGGTTCAAATCCGGCCCCCGCAACCAACTTCCTTTCTCTATTACGCCAATCCCCAGCTTGTCATCCAGCCGCCTTCGCGGTCTTTTTGCTTCGTGTCGCCTTCACGCTTGATATTGATTTTCAAGTGCAATCTGGCTGTGACCCCGCTTTGTTGGGTATCATCTCTGGTATCTCTTCATGGACGAGGGCCTTGCCCGATGATGCAACCATTTACTTATCTGCCGCCGCAGATTGACATTCACGACGCCAGCCTTGCTGCCGTCCTCACCAATGGCCTGGCCGCCAACCTGCTGATCTGTGCCGAAGAGCGGCGCGAGAGCTTGCTGGCCCTGCCCGAGCTTGCCGCCGTCAGCGCCCAGATCGCACTGGGGCAGAAAGCCCCCTACAGCCTGGTGCTGCACAATACCCTGCAACTGCTGGTCTTCCTGCCGGCTCGTCCCTCTCGCGATCATGCCCTCTACAAGCAGGTGCGCAGCTGGGTTGCGCCGCTGGCCGGCCTCAAGATTGAGCGCCTGGGGCTGCACCTGGAGGGGTTTGACGAGGCCGACACCACTCTCCTGGCTGAACTGGCGCTGGCCACCCTGCTGGCGGCCAACGTGCCGCTGCCAAGCCACAAGCATCGCAGCGAAGATCCCTGGCGCTATCAGCAGATTGCGCTCTCTCCCAATTGCGTGCTGGATCTGGCGCGGATCTATGCCGAGGCCGAGGGCAACGGCATCGCCCGCCATCTGGCGGTGTCGCCCGCTTCCGATCTGACCGCCCGCAGCTACCGCGAATGGGTACGTCAGCTGGCCCAGAGCGAGGGGTGGCAGTGGCATGAGTACGATCAGGCCCAGCTGGCCGAGCAGGGGGCCGGTGCCTTCATCGCGGTGGCACGCGGCTCGGAAGACAACCAGGCCGCCATGGTCAAGTTGAGCTACTGCCCACCCAATGCGGTGCGGCGAGTGGCCCTGGTGGGCAAGGGGATCTGTCACGACTCGGGCGGCTACAACCTCAAGGTCTCCGGCAGCATGTACGGCATGCATCTGGACATGGGGGGCAGTGCGGTGGCGCTGGGCACGCTTCACGCCATCAGCCGGGCCAGGCTGCCCTACGAGGTGCACTGCTGGCTCGCCATCGCCGAGAACCACATAGGCCCGCTCGCCTACCGGCCGGGGGAGGTGGTGACCGCCCTCAATGGCACCACCATTGAGGTGGTGGATACCGATGCCGAGGGACGCATGGTGCTGGCTGACACCCTCAGCATGGCGGTGCAGGACAACCCGGATCTGCTGATCGACTACGCCACCCTGACCGGGGCCTGCAAGCGGGCGCTCGGCAGCCGCTACAGTGGCGCCTTCACCAACCGGCCCCAGTGGCTGAGCGAGCTGATCAGCCTGGGTCAGCGCAGCGGTGAGCGAGTCTGGCCCTTCCCGCTGGATGAGGATTACGACGACAACCTCGATAGCGAGTGGGCCGATCTGTTACAGTGTGCGCCCGGCGCCTCGCCGGATCACATCGATGCGGCCCGCTTCCTCAGCCGCTTCGTGCCTGCCCAGACCCCCTGGCTGCACCTCGACTTGAGTGGTTTTCGCAACAAGGGCGGCAATGGCGTAGTCAGCAGCGAGGTGACCGGTTTCGGGGTCAGATTGACGCTGGAACTGCTGGCCGGCCCGCTGGGGCGGCGCAATGAACTTGATCAACCAGAACAGTAAGGGATCCCGTGAAAGAACCAAGTTATGACTGGGTGTTGTTCGATCTGGATGAAACCCTGGTCGATTTCCCGGTCGCTCAGGCGCTGGAGCAGACACTGCACATTTACGGCGTGACGCCGACTCCGCCCAAGATGGCGGAGTACCATGCCCTCAACCACCGGCTCTGGCAGCAGTACAACTCTGGCGAGATCGATGCCGTCCACCTGCAACAGACCCGTTTCTCCCTCTTTGCCGAGCAGGTGGACGTGGCGCCGATGGCGATGAATGACACCTTCCTGCGGCAGATCATCGCCTTGAGCGTGCCGCTGGAGGGGGTAGAGGAGACTCTGCAGGCGCTGAAGAGCAAGGTGAAGATGGGGATCATCACCAACGGTTTCAGCCTGCCCCAGCGCGGGCGCCTCGACAAGCTGGGCTGGCAGGCCTGGTTCGAACCGCTGGTGATCTCGGACGAGGTGCAGGTGACCAAGCCGGCGCCGGCCATCTTCCAGCACGCGCTGGCACTGATGGGACAGCCGAGTCCGGCGCGGGTGCTGATGGTGGGGGACAACCCCAAGACCGATATTGCCGGTGCCGCGGCCCAGGGGCTGGCGACCTGCTGGTACAACCCGGCCCGTCAGGATGGTCCGAGCGAGGCGACCCACGAGATCCACCACTTCGCCCACCTCTCGGCCATCGTGCTGGGCGAATAGGAACGCCATCTGCCTCTGCTGCGCAGGGGAAGTGAAAAAAACAAGGCAGCCCACGGGCTGCCTTGTTTGTATCCGGCTCTTGCTAGCGGGCGAGGCGGGCCAGCAACCAGGACTCCAGCAGTGCCACGCCGGGGGCCAGCACAGCTTCGTCGAAGTCGAACTCCGGGTGATGATGGGGCGCCGCCAGATTGGCCCCCAGGATCAGGTAGGCCGCTTGGCCACCGTTACGTTGCACCCGCTCGATAAGAAAGCCCGCATCCTCGCTGGCGCCGAAGCGGCGGGTGTGAATGGTCTCCAGCTTGAGCGCCTGGGCGAGCGGGATGATCTCCTCAAGCAGGGCCGGGCTGTTGTCGATGCCGATGGCCTCTCCCTGCTTGCGAATGAGGTAGGTGGCACCCTGCATCATGGCCGCCCCTTCCACCATCTGCTGCACCTGGCTGAACATGTAGTCGTTGAGGGCCGGTGTGGCGCCCCGGGTCTCTCCCTGCAGCAGGGCATGGCCCGGGATCACGTTGCGGCCACTGCCCGCATGGAGCTGGCCCACGTTGATGCGGGTCATGCCATCGCGATGGCGGGCGATGCCGAGCATGGCGGTGGTGGCCATGCAGGCCGCCGCCAGCGCATTGCTGCCGGCGTTGGGCTCGAGCCCCGCATGGGCGGCGCGCCCCATGAACTCCACGTCGAACTTGGTGGAGCAGAGAAATTCGGTGGGATTGACCACCAGCTCGCCGCTGTTGGCGTGAATGCCGATGTGCAGCGCCAGCAGGGCATCCACGTCATCGAGCTGGCCACCGGCGGCCAGCGCCTTGCCGCCGCGACACCCCTCTTCGGCGGGTTGGAAGAACAGTTTGATACGGCCGTTCAGTCGATCGGCGAGGGCGGCGATCCGCTTGGCCAGCACCAGCCCGATGGCGGTATGGCCATCATGGGCGCAGGCGTGCATCCAGCCGGGGTTGCGCGAGTGCCACCCCTCCTGGCTGGGGGGATGCAGCTCATCCTGGCTCTCCTCGACCTCCACCGCATCGATGTCGAAGCGAAAGGCCAGGGTCGGGCCCGGTCGGCCGCTGTCCCACAGTCCCATCACCCCCGTTATCTCTTCGATCCGGCCCAGCCAGTCCGGATGGGCGCCCTGGCGCAGGGCTCGCTCCTTCTGGGCCTGCACGTCTATGTTGCGTCCCATGATGAGGTTGCTGGCCAGCAGCTTGTCACCCAGCATGATGGAGAAACCGAGTTCATTGAGGTGGTGAGCGATGAGGGAGCTGGTACGAAATTCACACCAGGCCGCTTCGGGCAGACGATGAAGATCACGACGCCAATGGCTTAGCGCATCCTGTGTCATGGTAATTCCTGCATGGCGAATCCAGCGGATATTGTGACGGGCAGGGGGGCAAGAGTAAATCCCGCAGACACAAATGCAACAGGGGGAGCCACTGGCTCCCCCTGTTTACGCTGCCTTGGCACGACAGCTCTGTTTATATACACCGACTGGTGCTAACCACCTTGTCTGCACTCATTTTCGATGAAACGACCAAAAATGACTGAATGCGGTGAATTAACCAGCGCACTGGTGCCTGTCGTTGCCCATGCGGATCACGAAGTGGGCAACCAACCGGCTCAAAGCTGTGACAGCGACGGCAGAGAGACGGCAACCAGAGTGAAAAACACGGTGAAAACGGCAGTAACCACAAACTCTTTCATATTATTGTCTCCCTTGGCTGACTGATGATGGAACCAAGATACCACAATTGCGCAGTAAAACAATAGTAAAGTGTATTTATGTGGCCATAGTTGTCGCGTAGCGCTCGAAAGCGTCATTTTTATAAATCTAAGGCTGTTTTATCAGCTTCAAGATGGGTGTTGGGCATGCACTAGGATTTGATGTTGTTTTTATTTAATTAAATCAATGCATTATCTTTATTCTTGTTGTGTCCCACTCAGGGTCTTATATGAGGCTTTTTTTGGTTTTTTAAAATTTTGTCGGCAAAAGCAGACAGTTTTGCTGGCGATGGAGTGAGTCTGGCATGGTTTGGACTGCTGTCAGCCCCATTTTCCCTACCCCCAGCATTTCTTGTCGTGCACCGGGGATTTTTCCCTGTCGTGACGCCACCTTCTGGCGGCGGCACGCTCGCAAATTTGCAGAAATCTTGTGATTGATGACAGTCGTGCAACCATTGAACCGATCCTGTTCGACTCTTTTCACGGCATGTTGGCGGCTTGATGGGGGCTGCTGATGGCAGGTACATGGCCACTTGATGGCATGGAGGGTGAGCTGACTGCACAGCGCGATGGCCCTGGTTTCGCTGCGAGCCAATGGCAGGTGGGGAGGTTTGCTGGCTGCATCGCCCTGACCGGGCGGCCTGAAGAGGCGAGGGGAAGGCAGGGAGCCATGGGTGGGGATAACGGCAGACATGCCAGAGGGTGGAATGGGAGCGGGCGTGCCGGCAGGTAGCCCGCGCCAATAAAAAACCCTCCAGCGGAGGGTTTTTTGTCACAACAGCCTGAACAAGCGGGGCTTAGAACAGGGTGGTGGAGAGATCGTAGAGCTCCTGGTTGAAGGGACGCTTCAGGTTCTCGATGCAGTCGATGATGTCGTGGTGCACCATCTCGTTGCCTTGAATACCGACGCAGCGACCACCCTGACCGGCCAGCAGCTGTTCGACGGCGAAGGCGCCCATGCGGCTGGACATGATGCGATCGCGGGCGGTCGGGGAGCCACCGCGCTGGATGTGGCCCAGGATGGTGGCGCGAGTTTCGCGACCTGTCATGGCCTCGATGTCCTTGGCCAGGGCGTTCACGTCGGTGACATGCTCACAGATGGTGATGATGGCGTGGCGCTTGCCTTTGGCTTCCCCTTCCTTGATCTGTTGCAGCAGCTTCTCTTTGTCGAAGGCCACTTCCGGCACGATCACGTACTCGGCACCGCCGGCGACGGCGGCAGACATGGCCAGGTCGCCGCAGTGGCGGCCCATGATCTCGACCACGGAGATGCGGTGGTGGGAGCTGCAGGTGTCGCGCAGACGGTCGATGGCGTCGACGACCACGTTGAGGGCGGTGTCAAAGCCGATGGTGAAGTCGGTACCGGCGATGTCGTTGTCGATGGTGCCCGGCAGGCCGATGCAGGGGAAACCCTCTTCGGTCAGCTTCTTGGCACCCATGTAGGAGCCGTCACCGCCGATCACCACCAGGGCGTCGATGCCGTGTTTTTTCAGGTTCTCGATCGCTTCGGCGCGCACTTTCGGATCTTTGAAGGCCGGGAAACGGGCGGAGCCGAGGAAGGTACCGCCACGGTTGACCACGTCGGAGACACTGTGGCGCTCCAGCTTGACGATACGGTCCTGGTGCAGACCGAGGTAGCCATCATAGATGCCGTAGACTTCCAGGCCATGATGCAGGCCGGCGCGCACCACGGCGCGAATGGCTGCGTTCATACCCGGTGCGTCGCCACCACTGGTCAAAACACCAATACGTTTGATTTGTTTGGTCATGAGTGCCTCTGGATCTGAGTTGTCGAATACGAAAGGGTTAAATGAGACAAGCCACTTTTACTATATCGGCTTTCATATGGGATGCGCTGGCTGCCATAGGAAAAGCGATACGCAGGAGGGGGCAAGCGCCCCCTCCATGGCAGCCGATTACTTGGCCGCGCCAGCGATGATCTGGGAGAAGTCGTCCACTTTCAGGGACGCACCGCCCACCAGGCCGCCGTCGATGTCCGGCTGACCGAACAGGTCGGCAGCGGTAGCACCGGTCACGGAGCCGCCGTACAGGATCTGTACCTTGGCAGCCACGGCGGCATCAAACCCGGCCAGGTACTGGCGGATGTGAGCGTGCACGGCCTGCGCGATTTCCGGGGTAGCGGTCTTGCCGGTGCCGATGGCCCATACCGGCTCGTAAGCCACGACGGCGTTCTCGAAGGAGGCGATACCGCAACGATCGATCACGGCTTTGAGCTGGGTTTCGACCACGGAGTTGGTGGTGCCGGCTTCGAACTGGGCCAGAGTCTCACCGATGCACAGCACGGGGATCAGGCCGCCTTTCTGGATGGCTTCGTACTTGGCAGCAACCACATCGTCGGTCTCTGCGTGCAGGGTACGACGCTCGCTGTGGCCGACCAGGGAGTAGGTGCAACCGAAGGCTTTGAGCATGGACGGAGCGTTTTCGCCGGTGAAGGCGCCAGACTCGTGAACGTCGGCGTTCTGGGCACCGTAGGCAATCTTGCTGCCGGCGGTCAGCTGCTCAACCAGACCCAAAAAGATAACCGGCGGGCAGACGGCGACTTGTACAGAAGGATGAGCGGCAGCCGCCGGGGTCAGTCCTTTGATCAGTGCTTCGACGGAAGCCTTGGTGCCGTTCAGTTTCCAGTTACCCATTACCAGGTGCTGTCTCATCTTCTATATCTCCTAGGCATTTGATTGCGCGACATTATATGAATTGAACCGAGCCCAAGATAGCTGACCCGGCGGCAAATGACGTAATTTTTTTTCGCTTTCCTGATCCAAATCAGGAATGAAAGGCTCGATCGCTCAATCGGTGACCTGACCCCGCAGACGGGCCCACCATACCCCAATCCATTCGTGAATGGCAGCCTCGGAATACATCAGATAGCGCCCCTTGGGTAGGTAGCTGTAGAGGGGTTGCACCACCTGGCTCTGCTTGGCGGTGTAGTCGGTGGGAGCCGGTACGGCATTGAGTCCCTGACCCTGATAGAGCGCCATGGCCCGCGGCAGGTGGGTGGCCGAACTCACCAGCGCCACCCGCTTGCCCTGCAGGTGGCGGCTGATGCTGACCGCCTCGTCGTGGGTGTCTTTGTTGTTTTCAAACAACGTCATCCGCGAGCGAGGGATGCCGAGGCTTGCCGCCATGCGGGCGTTGACCTCGGCGTTCGAGAGGGGATCCCCCGACACATAGCCCGAGAAGATGAGCTCCGCTTGGGGATAGGCCTGGGCCAGCCGTACCCCCTCCAGGGTGCGGGCCAGGGCGATGTTGTTTTGCCAGCTGCGCTCAGGGACGGCCGGGTCGCTCACATGGCCGTTGCCGAGCACGACGATGGCCTGGATGTCCGGATGCTGGCTCACCTCGAAGGGGGGGAAGGTCTGCTCCAGAGGGCGGGCCAGCTGGTAGCTCACTGGCCGCATCCCCATCAGGGCGACGATGAGCAGGGCCAGGGTCGCCAGCAGCTTGCCGGTTTTCTGAAAACGGGTGAACCAGAGCAGCAGCAGCGCCAGCAACAGCAGGGTGACGGAGAAGGGGAGCGGCATCAGCAGCTGACCTAGCCACTTTTTAAGCACAAACACGGCAGAGAGTTCCTTGAGTTTTCAGCAAATTCGGGATGTGACAGAATACCTCTCTTTTTTGGGATGGCCACAAGCCTGTGGCGCAAAAGTTGAGTTTCTCCTTGAAGCACGATCAGAGTTTCGACGGGCGGGCCGACAAGTTCGCCCGCAACATTTATGACTCCACCAAGGGGCGCATCCGCACCACAGTGGTGTGGAGCGACATCGAAGCCTGCCTGGCCCGCCTTGGCAACCGGCCCCTGCGCATCCTGGATGCGGGCGGCGGCTTTGGCTACTTTGCCCAGAAGCTGGCGGCCATGGGCCATCAGGTGGAGCTGTGCGATCTCTCCGCCGAGATGCTGGCACTGGCCCGCAGCCAGATCGCCGAGAAGGGGCTGGAAGACAGAATTCGTCTCATCCATTGCCCCATTCAGGATCTTAAAGCACACGTGACCGGCACCTTCGATCTGGTGCTCTGTCACGCGGTGCTGGAGTGGCTCGCCGAGCCGCGCCAGACCTTGCTCGGTCTGTTCCCTTTCGTCAATGCCGGGGGCATACTGTCGCTGCTTTTCTACAACCGCCACGGCCTGCTGTTCCAGAGCCTGGTGGTGGGCAATTTCGATTATGTGCGCCTGGGTCTTCGCAAGAAACGGCAGACGGCGCTGACCCCCACCAATCCCCAGCTGCCGGAGCAGGTGTATGACTGGATTGGCCGGGGCGGGCTCAAGATAATCGGCAAGACCGGGGTGCGGGTGATCCACGATTACATGCGCCACAAGCAGGATCAGCTGGAGAAGTTCGACGATCTGCTGGCCATGGAGCAGCAATATTGCCGGCAGGAGCCGTTTATCTCCCTGGGGCGCTATATCCACGTGATGGCGCAGAAACCCGCTGGCTGAGCCCCTTTTTTCGATGCTACCGGATGTAGCCGCGCGCAAGGCTTTGCGCCCAATACAACAACGAGATGACAACGTCATGATGAGTACATCCCGTACCCTGCCAGAGATGGTGGGATGGGTCAGGCAGGAGGGGCTGGCGTTGAGCCTGCCCACCGACCGGCTGGCCTTTCTGATTGCAATCAAGACCCTGTCCGAAGATGAGTCGGACTTGTCGGAAGCGGCCCTGCACGATGCCTTCGGCTACGTCAGCAACGCCTTCGGCCAGATGGACGAGACCCTCACCGGTCGCGCCAACAACGCCATCAACGATCTCATTCGCCAGCAGCTGCTGTCGCGTTTCAACACCGACATGGTGGCGGGGGAGAGCCTCTATCGCCTGTCGCGTCTTGGCATGAGCATCGTCGACTTCTTCATGGATCAGCGCCAGGTCGACTCCATCAAGCTCTCCATCCTGCTCGAGCACCTGGCGGCCGAGCTCGACACCGCCCGCAAGGCGGCGCTCGAGACCAATACCCGCGAGCAGTGGGATGCCGAGGTGCTGCCACGGCTCACCTTCTCCCTGGAAGAGACGCTGGGACGCATCGATCTCACCCAGCGCGCCATGGATGAGCAGCAGAATCAGGTCAAAAGCGAGATCGCGGCCCTGCTGACCCAGAACTGGGTCGATGCCATCCACAGCTGCGAAAAACTGCTGCACGAGACCGGCCAGACCCTGCGCGAGCTGCAGGATACCCTGGACGCCGCCGGCCACCGTCTGCAGGCGGGCCTGCTCAACATTCAGGAAGCAGCCCAGGGGCGCGAGGATCTGTTCCACGTCGAGGAGCTGACTCACGCCCTGCAGGGGCGCCTTGACGTCATCACCAGCTGGGGCCAGCAGTGTATCGAGCTGTGGGCCCGCTACGACAGGCACGTCCACAAGTTCATCCGCAACGCCATCGACATGGACAAGAACCGCGCCTTCAGCCAGCGGCTGCGGGAATCCATCCGCAATTTCGATCAGCACAACTGGCAGCTGCGGGTGGCCGAAGAGCCCCGCCTGCTGGAGCTGCGCGACGAGACCATCGCCATCCACGACGAGGAGGTGACCGGCGAGGTGCCCCTCGAGATGGAGTACATGGAGATGGTGGACATCAACCAGGAGCTGGCCGAGCGGATCGAGCGCTATCTGGCCCGCTACCCCGAGCAGGGCCAGCAGCTGGACTTGGCCGATGTGCTGCGCGAATACCTGCTGGACTACCCGGCCCATGCCCACTTCGATGTGGCGCGTCTTCTGATCGACCAGGCCGTGCGCCTGGGCCATGCCAGCGGCGAGCACCAGCTGCATCGTCAGCCCGCATGGAAACCCATTAACCAAGCTGGATCCAAGGTTCAGGCCTATGTCATTGATCAATACTGAATTTCCCTTGCCGCAGCGGCTCGCAGAGGCGATTGCCAACCCCTTGTTTCCGCGCATCGACACTGCCTTGCGCTCCGGCCGCCACATCAGTGCCGACGAGTTCGAGCAGCACTCGGCGCTGGTGGAATACCACCAGGAGCTGGAGATCTTCTACGGCCGCTATCAGGTGGAACTCATCAAGGCGCCGGAAGGCTTCTTCTACCTGCGCCCGCGCCCGAGCGCCGACATTGGCACCACAGTCCTCTCCGAGCTCGACATGCTGGTGGGCAAGGTACTCTGCTACCTCTACCTGAGCCCGGATCGGCTCGCCTCGGAAGGAGTGTTCGCCATGGGCGAGCTGCAGGAGGAGGTGCTGAGCCTGGCCGACGAGAAGCAGCTGCTGCGGATGGTCAACAGCCGCTCCGGTGGCACCGATCTGGACAAGAAGAAACTGCTGGAGAAGATCCGTACCTCCATGCGCCGCCTGCGTCGCCTTGGCATGATCACCGCCCTTGGCAACAGCGACAAATTCCGGGTCAACGAGTCAGTGTTCCGCTTCGCCGCGGACGTGCGCTCCGATGAGGATCCGCGCGCGGTGCAGCTGCGGATGATCCAGGAGGGGGAGGCCATCTTCCACGACGACGAAATGCCGAGCAGCGACTCGCTGTTTGATGACATCGAGGCGGACCTCGATGAAGAACAACTGGATCTGGAGGTATAAAGGTGCGAGGCAAGTTCAAATCCCTGACCATGGTCAACTGGAACGGCTTCTTCGCCCGGACCTTCGATCTCGACCAGCTGGTCACCACCCTCTCCGGCGGCAACGGTGCGGGCAAGTCCACCACCATGGCGGCCTTTATCGCTGCCCTCATCCCCGACCAGTCCCTGCTTCACTTTCGCAACACCACGGAGGCAGGCTCATCCAGCGCGTCCCGTGACAAGGGGCTCTACGGCAAGCTGCAGCGCGGTCACTGCTACTCGGTGCTGGAAGTGATGAACAGCCGCGAGCAGCGGATCTGGGTCGGCGTGCACCTGGAGCAGGTGGCCAACCGTGACAACAAGGTCAACATCACCCCGTTTGCACTGGTGGATGTGCCGGAGAATCTGGCGCCCACCGATCTGCTGCTGGAGAAGCTCGACGACGGCAAGGGCCGGGTACGTGCCTTCGCCGATCTGAAAGGGGCGGCGGCCGAGCTTGGCGCCATCAAGGTCGCCAAGTTCAATACGGTGACCGACTATCACAACTTCATGTTCGAGTTCGGCATCACCCCGAAGAAGCTGCGTGATCAAAAAGATCGCGGCAAGTTCTACCGTCTGATCGAGGCCTCCCTCTACGGCGGTATCTCTTCGTCCATCAGCCGCTCCTTGCGCGAATACCTGCTGCCGGAAAACTCCGGGGTGCGCAAGGCGTTCCAGGACATGGAGGCGGCCATCTACGAGAACCGCCGCACCCTTGAGGCTATTAAAGAGACTCAGGGCCAGCGGGATCTGTTCAAGAACCTCATTACCGAGACCACCCACTATGTGGCGGCGGATTATGTGCGCAACGCCGCCGAGAAGAACCGTCTCTCCGAGCTGGCCCTCAAGGCCCGCCAGGAGCTGGCAGGCAAGCGTCGCCTGCTGGCCGAAGAGAAGCAGCGTGCCATCTATCTGGCCGACGAGGTGGAGCAGCTCACCAACCGCGAGAAGCTGCTGACCGACGAGCTGGAGTCAGCCGCCGAGCACCTGGCCAAGGTGCTGGCTGCCGTGGCACTGCAAAAGAAGATCGAGATGTATCGCGCCGATCTGGCGGATCTCTCTGACAAACTCGAACAGCAACAGGCGGTGGTGGAGGAGATCCACGGCCAGTTGCTGGAGGTGGAAGAGCGCAAGGAGCTGGCCCAGGCAGAAGTAGACAGCCTCAAGACCCAGCTGGCCGACTACCAGCAGGCGCTGGATATCCAGCAGACCCGCGCCATCCAGTACCGTCAGGCGGTGCAGGCCCTGGAAAACGCCCGCGAGCAGTGCGAGCTGCCGGGGCTGACCGCCGAACAGGCGAGCGACACCCTGCACCAGTTCCGCGCCGCCGAGCAGAGCCTCACCAGCCGGGTGCTGGGGGCCGAGCAGCAGCTGGCGCTGGCCAAGGCGGCGGTGGCCGAGCACGAAGCTGCGCTGGCGCTGCTTTTGAGCATCGCCCCCGAGACAGTGCGCGAGGCCGCCTGGCCCACCGCACAGGCGCTGCTCAAGCGTCACATCGAAGACAAGGCTCGCATCGCCCAGGGGCAGGGGCTGCGCGCCGCGCTGGCTCGCCTCGAGAAAGAGAGCGAAAGCCAGAAGAGTCTCTTCAAGCTGCGTGACGAGCTGCAGCAGGCCTCTGGCCAGCTGATTGCCAGCAGCGATGAGCTGGAGATCTTCCTCGAAGCCCAGCGCACCCGTCAGGAGGAGCTGGCCGAGCAACAGGCCGAGGTCAATCAGCGCCGTGCCAGCCTCGAGCATCAGGGCACTCAGCTTGGCCGCGATATCGCGGAGCTCACCAAGCTGGCCCCGCGCTGGCTGAAATCCTTAGAAAAACTTGAGCAGCTGCGCGAGCAGAGTGGGCTGGCGCTCGCCACCGCCGAAGAACTTTCTTCCGGCATGCAGAGCGTGCTCGACAAGGAGCGCGAGTTCGAGCAGGAGAGCAACCGCATCGCGGCGCAGAAACAGGCGCTGGAGCTGCAAATTCGCAACCTGCAGCTGGGGGCCGGTGAGGCGGATCCCCGTCTTGCCCGCATCGCCGAACAGGTGGGGGGCGTGCTGCTCTCCGATGTCTACGACGACATCTCCATCGACGATGCCCCTTACTACTCCGCACTCTATGGCCCGGCTCGCAGCGCCCTGGTGGTGCTCGATCTCGAAGGCGCCATCGAGCGGCTGAAAAAGCTGGAAGATTGCCCGGAGGATATCTACCTCATCCAGGGCAACCCCGACTCCTTTGACGAGGATCTGGTGGAGGCCGACGAGCTGGGTGACGCCGTGCTGGTGCGCACCAGCAAGCGTCAGGTGCGTTTCTCCCGCTACCCCGAGCTGCCGCTGTTTGGCCGCGCCGCCCGGGAAAAGCGGATCGAACAACTCGACCTTGAGCGCGAAGAGCTGATCGAGGGTTACGCCAAGGCCGCCTTCGAGCAGCAGAAGTACCACCGCCTCTACGGTCACTTCCGCGACTTTATCGGCCAGCATCTGGATATCGCCTTCCGCCCCGACCCGGAAGCGGAAGTGCAGGCCAAACAGGCCGAGCAGCGCAAGCTGCAAGAGACCATCGCCGAATGCAACAAGCAGCTGACCGAGGCCAAAGCGGCCGCCGCCCAGCTGACCCGCCATATCCAGCTGGTGCAGGGGATGCTGCCCTTTGCCCACCTGTTTGCCGAGACAGAGCTGGCTGCCCGCCTCGAGGCGGCTCACGCCGATGTGGAAGCGTTGAAACAGGCCGAAGCCTTTATCGCCAAGCACGGCAAGTCGCTCGAGAAGCTGGAAACCATGGTGCAGGTGCTGCGTCAGGATCCGCAGGATCTCTCTGCCCTACAGGCGGCGTTTGACGAGGCCAACGAATTGCTGGCCGAGCAGAAGCGCCGTTGCTACGCCCTCGATCAGCTGGTGGCCCGCCTGCCGCACTTTGCCTATCAGGATGCACAAGACCTGCTGGGCAAGGCCTCCGAGATGAGCGAGCGACTCAAAGAGAAGCTCAAGGCGGCCGAGCTTGCCGCCCGCACCGCTGGCGAGCAGCACAAGCAGATTGCCCAGCGTCACACCGAGGCGTTGCAGCTGCGCACCGCGCTCAACTCCAGCGTCGAGGCCAAGCGCCAGACCCTGACCGAGTTCGAGCAGGAGCTGGCGGCCATGGGGCTGACCCTCTCTGACGACATGGAAGAGAAGGCGCGCGCCCACAAGAAAGAGATCGAAGAGCTGCTGATCCGTACCCGCTCCCGTCGCACCAGCGCCGAGGCCCAGCTGCAGGTGACCAAGCGCGAGATCGAATCCCTTGGCGGCCGTCTCAAGCTGGAGGGCAAGGATTACTACGGCGCTCGCAAATCCCTGGTGGGTCACAAGGCGAGCTGGTCGCGGGTGGTGCGGCTGGCGCGGGAGACCGACGTCGAGAAGCGCCTCAACAAGCGCGAGCTGGCCTACCTTGACAGCGATGAGCTGCGCTCCATGTCAGACAAGGCCCTCGGCGCCCTGCGGGTGGCGGTGGCCCATGACGAGGCCCTGCGCGATGCGCTGCGACTGTCGGAAGGCAACCGCAGCACCGAGCAGAAGGTGGCCTTCTACGTGCAGGTCTACCGTTACCTGAAAGATCGCATCCGCAACGACATCATCCGCTCCGATGATCCGGTGGAGGCCATCGAGGAGATGGAGATCGAGCTGGCCCGTCTGGCCGACGAGCTCAAGCAGCGGGAAACCCATCTGTCGCTCTCCTCCCACGAGGTGGCGGCCAAGATCACCAACATCATCCGCCGCGAGCAGAACCGCATCCGGGTGCTCAACCAGGGCTTGCAGAACATTGCCTTCGGTCTGGTGCGCGGGGTGCGCCTCAACGTCAATATCCGCGAGGCCCACACCCGTCTGCTGACCGCGCTGGCCGATCAAACCGCCATGCACAACGATCTGTTCGCCGACAAGGAGCTCAGCTTCTCCGAGGCGATGGCCAAGCTGTTCCAGCGCCTCAACCCGCAAGTGGAGCAGGGGGATCGCAGCTATCAGGTGATGGGCGACGTGCTGCTCGACTATCGCAACTATCTGGAGCTGGAGATCGAGGTGCAGCGCGGCGCCGATGGCTGGCTGCGGGCCGAGAGCGGCGCGCTCTCCACCGGCGAGGCGATCGGTACCGGTCAGGCCATCCTGTTGATGGTGCTGATCAGCTGGGAGGAGGAGTCCCGCCGTCTGCGCGGCAAGGACATCGCCCCCTGCCGCCTGCTGTTCCTCGACGAAGCGGCGCGGCTTGATGGCAAATCCATCGCCACCCTGTTCGAGCTGTGCGAGCGGCAGGACATGCAGCTGCTTATCGCCGCGCCCGAGAACATCAGCCCCGAGAAGGGCACCACCTACAAGCTCATCCGCAAGGTGCAGGGCAAGCACGAACACGTGCATGTGGTGGGTCTGCGCGGCTTTGGCTTCGCCGACGACAAGCTCATCGCCTGACAGAGGCTGACGGACGAGGTATGAAAACGGGAGGCTTGGCCTCCCGTTTTGTTTGGAAACTATGGCAAAGTAGCGGCGCGGCCATGGCAGGCCGGCACCACGCCGGTTTGCTCACGCCCACTACCGCTTCATTGGCACGACAACCCCGCAGGGGAGCAAGGACAAGGCACATGGTTGAAAAGGGGCAATTTTTGCGAAAGGGGCTGCTGCTGTCGCTCACCGTGCTGCTGGCCGCCTGCAGCAGTCGCTATGACGAGAGCCATGGCGGCAGCTGGCGCGGCTATAGCGAGACGGGACTCGCCTCCTACTACGCCGATCGCTACCACAACAAGCGCACCGCCAGCGGCGAGCCTTATCAGCGCCACGCCAACACCGCCGCCCACATGGAGTTGCCCTTCGGCGCCATGGTGCGGGTCACCAACCTCGCCAACGGCAAGAGCGTGGTGGTCAGGGTCAACGACAGGGGCAATTTCCCGCGCGGGCGCATCATCGATCTCTCCAAGGCGGCCTTCAGCGCCATCGGCAATCCCCGATCCGGGCTTATCAAGGTCAGGATTGAGGTGCTCTAGTCACCGGGTCTGCATGTACTGGTACCCCTCCATACCCGGGCCGCTGGAAGAGGGCGCTTCCCAGTGATCGCGGGCCATCTTCTTCATTCCATTGGTGATGTTGCCAACACGACTTCCCATTTTCCGGTGTGCCATTAAGATAGCCAAACGAAAATCAGGGAGTTTTTGCCATCTGGCGGCAATCGGTCAGGCGGGTATCGGGCAGTAGCAGGGGAGGTTGAATGCATATGGAACACCCCTTGCCGTGGGTGGAGGCGATCATGTCTCCCTTCAAAGGGGTGACAGGGGAGGATTTCACCGGCGTTTGCTGCAACCGGGCATGGCATGGTGTGTGAGACCCCCCTTCAACCCCCTGCCCATGTTTCTCCGCTAAGGAGCAGGCTATAAAGAGAGACGTCATTCACAGGGAGGATCAGAACATGACTGACAAGCGCGCCATTCAGGCAGCGGCCATCCCCGAGCACAAGGCAAAGTCCCTTTATCCGGAGCCCTTTGCCTCCTTGGTCAAGCACCGCACCCGGCGCAGGCTGGGGGATCATTTCGGCCTCGCCAATTTCGGGGTCAATCTGACGACCCTGGCACCGGGGGCCATCTCGGCGCTCAAGCACCATCACGGCCTGCAGGACGAGTTCGTCTATGTGCTCTCGGGCAATCCCACCCTGCGCCACGGGGAGGAGGAGTACCGGATGTCGCCGGGGGAGTGCATCGGCTTCAAGGGCGGCAGCGGCCTGGCCCACCAGTTGCTCAACCACGGTGAAGTGGACGCCGTCTATCTCGAGGTGGGGGACAGGCTGCCAGGGGACACAGTCGACTATCCCGATGACGATCTGGCCCTGGTACAGGGTGCCGATGGCGCTTGGTCAGCCAGACACAAGGATGGCCGCCCCTACTAGGGGCGCCTCTTCGCGCAATGAGAGAGACTTCCATGGTGTTCAGCCCCTTTTCTGCTGTCAGGGCAGAGGATTTTCTGCCGCTGCTCAACGACGAGACGCTGCGAAAGCACCTGATCCCTCACCCGCTTTTCGATGTGGCCGGGGTGTGCGACTGGATGGCGTACAAGCTGGGAGTCGACGCCCGGCCAGGCTGCCGCGTGCGTGCCATCTTCCTCGACGGCACCCTGGTGGGGTGGTGCGGCATCCAGCCCGATGACGAGGGGGTGGAGCTTGCCATTGTGCTCGCCAGGGCCGGCTGGGGAAGCGGCGTGGCGATTTTCAACGAGATGATGGGGTGGGCGAGGGAGCTTGGCCATCGGACGATCCTCTTTCACCTGCTGGATACCCGCCCGCCTTACCGCTCCCTCGCCAGACGGGCCATCTGGGTGAGGAAAACACGCCAGGGCGAACACCCTTTCACCACCTATTGCCTTGATGTTGAATCCTGGTCTGCAGACCCTTAGCCCTTAGCTAGGGGGTTGCAAGCCGTGCCGCCTCCTGGCGGGTAACGTTGACACCCTTTGCGCAATGATCCCTCCCGCTCGTTTGTTCCTCTGTGCACGGCGTGGTGAACACTGTGTTCATTCTGCCCCCCTATATGGCCCCCACCGTCCTGCCTACACTGGGCAACTTCTGATGGGGGTGCATCCGGCACTATAAATAGCTGTCCAGGCTGCACTCTCTAGTGTGTTGACGATGTAAAACGGAGAAGGATGGATGAAAAAAGAGACAGACAAACTGGTGTCTATCGCCGTGCTGAAGGCTCGCACCGGCATGAGAGAGCAACTGCGCCGCGAGCTGCTCAAGCTCATTGCGCCGACGCGGCGCGAGCTGGGCAACCTGGATTACGTGTTGTTTGAATTGCAGGAGGAGCCGGGCACCTTCTATATGCGCGAAGCGTTCGTCGATCAGGCCGCGCTGGATAGTCACTGCCAGACGGACTATTTCCAGGCCTTTGCCGTCCAGGCCGAGGTTCTGCTGGCAGAGCCGCTGCGGCTGATTTTTATGGAGGAGGTGAGCCTCCCTTAAACCCATCGGGCCCAAGGTTGGCCCGATTTCTTCCCATGCCCGGTGCCGCACCGGACGCTATCCCCCGTCATCTTCCCCTTGATTTGTTTTCCTGCATCCTCCGACGAGGGACGTCTCATCACACTTATGCCACCTGTTTGTACCTGCAACCTTTTCATCTCCAGATTGTTTAGTAAGATACCCAAATGAAAATCAATATTGGGGCCAACCCCCGCAGCATCGTCACCATCGCGGGGGCTGTGATGGGGGCATTGGTCGTCATGGCGCCGAACAGATCAGAGGGATGAAATGGAGATAACACTGGCAGGGATCCCGCCAAGTGAGTGTGAACAGCGCTTTGCGGCCGTCAAAGAGGGGATCTTTCCCTATGTCGAGGCTGTGTTTGGCTGGGATGACGAGATGCAGCGTGAGCGGTTGACCAGCGAATATGAGCCGCACTGGTTTTCGTGGATCCTGGTAGAGGGCGAGCGAGTCGGCCTGCTCTGCTGCAAGCCATACGAGGATGCGCTGCACGTCCATCTGCTGATCATCTTCCCTCGCCATCAGGGCCGGCAGCTTGGTTCTGCCGTCATGGCGCAGCTGCAACGGGAAGCGGCATGTGAGGGGAGACTCCGGGTGACCCTGTCGAGTTTTACCGCCAATCAGGGGGCGCTGCGGTTTTATCGGCGCCTCGGTTATCAGGTGGTGGCGGAGGAGCCGGCGTTCGTCTCCTTGTCCCGACCGGTGACGAGGGAAGAGTCATGGGGTGCCCATGGTTGAGGGAGCGTATTGATGGCAAGGCTGGATATTTTAACGGTTCCCGACCCCAGGTTGAGAGTCAAGGCCGAGCGGGTTGAGGATATTGCGGCCGTGCAAGGCCTGATCGATGACATGCTGGAGACCCTCTATGCCACCGACAATGGTATTGGTCTCGCCGCCACGCAAGTGGGGCGCAAGGAGGCCATCGTCATCATCGACCTGTCAAAGAACAGGGATCAGCCGCTGGTATTGATCAATCCGCAAGTGATAAGCGGCACTGACCCAGCGCTTGGGCAAGAGGGGTGTCTGTCCGTTCCCGATTATTACGCCGACGTCGAACGTTACAGCACAGTGGTGGTGTCGGCAGTGGATCGTCATGGCGCCCCGATCACGGTAAAGAGCAGCGATTTCCTGGCCATCGTGATGCAGCATGAGATCGATCACCTGCTGGGAAATCTGTTTATCGATTATCTCTCGCCGCTCAAGCGCACTATGGCGTTGAAGAAGGTAAAAAAGCACCTCAAGGCGACATGACGCGATATTTCATGCGGCACGTTACATAACCATTTGATTATCTGCACAGGATGACGGGGTAACCATGTACAAGGTTGGTATTGTTTTATTTGATGATTTCACCGATGTGGATTTTTTCTTGATGTATGACCTGCTTGGGAGAAGCAAAGAGAGCTGGTCGGTGAAAATACTGGGAACCAAACCGGAGCATGGCTCTGCACTGGGTATCAACGTAAAGACGGATGGACATGTGACGGAAGCCCGTGATCAGGATGTGGTGCTGATCACCAGCGGGCAGCGTGGCATCCCTACCGCGCTGCAGGACCATGAGTTCATGTCCGCGTTGCGACTGGAGCCGCAGCGGCAGCTGATTGGCTCAATATGCGCAGGTTCATTCATATTGCATGAACTGGGTTTGCTGAAGGGAAAGAAATTGACAACCAACCCTGCAGCCAAAGCCCGGTTGCTGGAGATGGGGGGAGATGTGCAAGACTCTCCCCTGGTAGTGCAAGGAAATATTGCAACGGCAGGCGGCTGCCTCTCCTTGGTTTATTTGATTGGCTGGGTGGCCGAACGATGTTTTGGTCCGGAGAAGCGCAGGTTGATCCAGTCTCAACTTATTCCTGCCGGACAAATGGAAATCTTCGAAGAACTGATATCTTCCACCATCAGAGATGCTGAGAGTGCATTTGACTGATGTCATCCAATGCTCCTGAGCTCGGTTCAGACCATGACAAGCAAGCGCTATGACAAGGATGGTGAATGAACCTTGCGTTCAACAGGATCAATCTGGCCCGAGACTACGATTTTTGTGTGGCAGCGCGCCGGGACGCCTATGTGTGCAGCTTCCATCGCGACGACGGATTTGACGCGTTTCTGGCGGGCTATCGGGAGCGGATGACGACGAGGCTGACCAGCCGGGAGTGGCATTATCTGCATGTATGGCGCGGTGGCGAAATAGTAGGGCAGCTGGAATTTCGGACCTCTTCACCCGAGCCGGATAGCGGCTATGTTCACCTGATCTATTTGACGCCGCAGGCGCGCGGACAGGGCCTGGCCGCATTGCTGCTCCAGCACGTTGCCCACACAATGCAGCAGGCCGGTTGCCGGCGGGCAGTGCTGTCAGTCAGTCGCCTCAACTTGCGTGCGCTGCGTTTCTATCGACGCTGTGGGTGGCACTATCTTGGGCCAAACCCCAAGCATGCCGAGACAGATTTTTATGAATACCGGTTGCCGGACCCGGCTTGAAACTGGGCAAGCGACCTGAGCCGAAGACGGTGGGAGCGCATCCGCGCCCTGAATGACGATATGACAGGGCAGGCTGCAAGCCACGGAAGGAGATGGAATGAACAAGGTGCAGTGGGCTGTTGGTGGGAAAGGCAAAGCGCCGGGAAAAATGGCGCCTCGCAGGGGGAGTCTGGTGCTGGTGTCGCTGCTGGGTTGGCTGCTGGCTATGATGCCGGCCCACGCCGAGGAGCCGCTGCTCGCCGCCGAGTATCAGCCCTTGGTACAAAAGATGATCGATGCCGCCAAGGCGCGTGATCAGCAGGCGCTGGCCCGCCAGATCAAGTACCCCTTCAAGCGAGAGTATCCCATCCCCGCGATCAAGAGCCCGGCCGAGATGGTGGCCCGTTTCGACGAGGTGTTTGATGACGCCATTTTAAACAGCATCGCCAGCTCCCGGGCCGGGCAGGATTGGCAGGCCATGGGCTGGCGCGGCATCATGCTGGGCAGTGGCGAGGTGTGGCTGGATTTCGATGGCAAGGTGATCGGTATCAATCATCAGACGGCGCAGGCAGCAAAACGCAAGGCCGAGCTTGTCGCCAAACAGAAAAGTGATCTTTATCCCAGCTTGCGGGAGTACAAGCGCCCCGAGCTGATGTGGCAGACCGAGAAATTTACCATTCGCATCGACGAGTTGGGGGATGGCCGCTATCGCTACGCCTCCTGGGCCAAGGGCAAGGCACTCAGCGACAAGCCGGATCTGGTGCTGAAAAATGGCACCGTCAGGGTGGAGGGCACAGGAGGCAACCACACCTTTCAATTCACCAGCGGCCCTTACCGCTACGAGTGCGCCGTGACCGTTTTGGGTGAGCAGGGCATGCCGCCGGGCGAGTTGGTGGTCTATCAGAACGAGGTCGCCATCATGCACCAGCCGGTGATCAAGGTGCTCTGAGACTCCGAGCGTTCAACGCGCAGCCCGGCGTTGTGCGGTGGTCATCTGCAACGGGCTGACGGTATTAGCCCTGCGGCACTCGAACCCCCTTGTCGAGGTAGAGGCTGCTGTAGTGAGCACGATGGGTGACGAACATCACCTGATGGCGGCTGCCATCGGAGAGGATGATGAAATCACCGGCCTGGGCGGGGCTGTGCAGGCTGATCTCATGTTCGGGGGCGGTCAGCTTGTCGACCTCCTCCTTGAAGGTGAGAGTGTAAGAATACATAGGGTGCTCCACTGCAGGACCTTATACAGACACGCCTCAAAGGTAGTTGCTGTCGCCCGGCTCTGCGGCGCCCAAGCGGCACCCGTGTACCATTTAATTTACCGGCCACGGCGGGCTCGCTATCTTATGGAAAGCGGCCTGCGGTATGTGCAAACACAGTCGGCAGACCAGGGTTATCAGCCATCGTCAGGAGCAAGTCATGACAGAGCCAGCAGCACAGTGGAAACCCGAGTTGGTGCGTATTGCCGCCTTCTCTTCTGGGGAGACGGGAGGCAATCCGGCCGGGGTCTGGCTTGGTGCTCAGCTGCCCGCTACCGAGGAGATGCAGCGCATCGCCGCCGAGGTGGGTTTTTCAGAGACGGCCTTTGCCGCGCCGCTCGCCATTGCCGATGAGCCTGCCGGGACGGCGGCGCCGCAGTGGCGGGTGCGTTACTTCTCTCCACTGGCCGAGGTGCCTTTTTGCGGCCATGCCACCATTGCCCTTGGGGTGGCGCTGGGCCGTCGGGTTGGCCCCGGTGAGTATGGGTTGCAGCTCAATCAGGCCACCATTTCGGTCTCGAGCTGGCTGGATGGGGAAGGGGAGTGGCAGGCGGCGCTGCAATCGCCCCCCACCAGCAGCAAGCCAGCCCCTGCCGAACTGGTGAGCGCCGCGCTGGCGCTGTTTGGTTATACCCGGGCTGATCTGGATCCCCGCATTCCGCCGGCCCTTATCCATGGCGGCGCCGATCATCTGGTGCTGGCCCTTAACAGCCGCACGGCTCTGGCGGCCATGCACTACGAGATGGCCGCGGGGCGCGCCCTGATGCAGCAAGAGGGGCTGGTCACCATCTTGCTGGTTCATGCCGCCCGCGAGCAGCTGTTTCATACCCGCAACCCCTTTGCTTATGGCGGTGTCTATGAAGATCCCGCCACCGGTGCGGCCACCGCAGCCTTTGCCGGTTACCTGCGGGACCTGCACTGGCCCCACGGTGGCATCATCGATCTCTTGCAGGGGGAGGAGATGGGGATGGCATCGCACCTGCACGCCGAGATCCCCCCCGAGCCCGGCAGTTCAATCCGGGTATTTGGCCGCGCCCGTCTGATGTAACCCAGACAATAAAAAACCGCCATCAGGCGGTTTTTTCGTTGTGTCGAGGGGAACCTGCATGGCTGCTTTGGCCTATTGCGGCTCGTGCTCCTCAGATGGGATCTGCTCCTGGTTATCGCTCTGTAGCCAGTGCAGCAGCTGGCGAGCCACCTGCGGGCTGCCGAGCAGCGCCATGTGACTGGTGCGATAGGCAATCATGGTATGGGCGGGGAGAAAGGCCAGCTGGTGGCGAGCCTCGTCATGCAGGCCAAGGGCACTGCGCAGGGGCACCAGACCATCACCAATCAACCGGTCTGCCAGCAGACTGCGTTTGGCCGCCGTGGTGGCCGCAATGGCAAAACAGCGGACTCCGCCCGGCAGGGGCAAGGGCGTACGAGGATCGATCAAGGGGGAAGGAGGGGGGCTCAGGGCAGGGTACGGCTCCATCACCTTGCCGTGGCGCAGATCCTTGATACCGGCGCTGCGCAGCTGTGCCAGTCTGACGAACGGCTCGCTGTAGGCCGTCACGGGCAGCAGTCGTTCCAGCCAGTGGCCCACTGATTCGAGCGGCGCGCCATGATGGGGCGTGCCGAGAAACAGCAGATTTTTAAGGTGAGCCGGCCATGCCAGGGCGGCCATGTCGGCGCTGTGACAGGCGCTGCGGATCACCAGCCCGCCCATGCTGTAGGCCAACACGCTGATCTCGCCAAGGCCGCCGGGCCAGTGAGCTGCCAGTTGTTCCAGCTGACAGGCCAGTGCTTGACCGCTCTGCACGATGGAGAGGCCCGAGTTGTAGCGCACATAGATGGGCACGTAACCCAGCGCCTTGGCCAGCATCTCACCGTGGTTGACCGGCGCATCCTGATGCCGGGTCTGCCACTGCAGATCGTTCATGCACAGCCCGTGCACCATCAGCAGCACCCGCCCGCGAGGGGGCAGTTGCGCCGGCAGGCTCTGCCAGTTCAGGGGATTGCCGAGATAGCGCAGGGTCATGGGGGTGGCCAGGGCATTGTGACTCTCGACCAGCTTGTCCCCCATCACGCCATTGAGGGTGGCGAGCAGGGCGGCGCGGCTGGGCGTGTCGGGAATGTGCTGCAGGGGCGGGGCTGGCGGCAGATGGGCAAGCAGGGTATGGAGGCCGCTGCCCAACGCGCTGGCGGCGCCATGTACCCCCTTGTAGACCAGCCCGGTGATCCCCGCCGTCTTTCCTTCCTCCCGCCCTTTGAAGCCCATGCCGCTCAAGACCGCCTGATGGACGGCTTCGGTGAGCTGTATGGTCGCAGGCAGGGCCTGAATGGACAGTCGTGTCAGTTCGCGAATGTCCGCAAGATGCCAGGAAGTGGCGGGTAGTGGTGCGGTTGGTTGCGTCATTAGAGCCCCCTGTGAAGATATTGCCGGCCTGCTCCCGCCCGGCCGCGAACAGCGTGCACGACAACCAGCTTGCGCCCTTTGCCCCGGGTTTGCCAGTAACGCGCCGACGGTTCTTGGCAGGAAAAACTACCTCGTGCGCCTAAAGGCTACGAGCGTGATCTTTCCTTGGTGCGAGTCGGGTCACGGCAGCGGGCAGCAAAATCCACTCTACTTCTTTTCCATATGGCACCGAAATGGGGAGGCGAAGATGTCACTGTTTGATGAGCGCAGGGTACAGGGTCTCTGTGCCCGCTTGCTGGAGGACAGCGATGAGAAGGGGTATTCACTCGATAGCAAGCATGGCCGCGGATTGCGAGATCTCTTGCAGGCTGTGGGCGGAGTCAAGCCGGTGGGGCGAGGGGCTCGTTATGTGCTGACTGATGCTGGGCGAGCTTATCTAGCAGCACAGTTGGCACAGGTGGCACCAGTGATGCCAAACAGGCGTGACACCATACGGGCTCTCGGGGCTAACCTGCCTGCGCGCCTTAACCTGGCCAGTTTTCATGCCCTTTGGCATGGGGACAGCAAAAGCGGGATAGGTCCAGATAATGATGCTATCGACATAACATTGACACAGGATGAGGTGGTCCGGCTGCGTACCATGAGCCCGTTGCTACTCATTGATAAGAGCGGCCAGCGCCATGATATGACGGCACAGTTGGCGCTATTGGGAGAGCTGGTCTTG
This sequence comes from Aeromonas sp. QDB20, assembly GCF_027707805.1. NCBI lineage: Bacteria > Pseudomonadati > Pseudomonadota > Gammaproteobacteria > Aeromonadales > Aeromonadaceae > Aeromonas > Aeromonas sp. QDB20. The sequence continues at coordinate 407,603 of NZ_JAPCJC010000002.1, forward strand.
CCGGAGCGTTGTCTTTGCAAGTTGCAGGGCATCGAGTGGCAAGGACAGCAGATAGTCACGGTGGAGAACAAGGGGGCCTTCGTGGATTACCCGTTGCAAGCAGGGGAGTTGTTGCTTTATGTGCCTGGCCGCAATACCAGACTGGCGCGGCAAGTGATCCCGCTACTGCCGGCGGTTGTGCCTTGGGCCCATTTTGGCGACCTGGATCAGCGGGGATTGGATATCGCTGCTGAACTGGCCAATGCCCTCCATCGCCCCTTGGTGCTCTGGTTGCCCGATGCGTTGGTGGCGTATGTTCATTACTATGCCCGCCCGCTGACTCAGCGTCTGGAGGGGCAACTGATCAGCAGAGGTAAGACGCCCTGGAGACTTGAGCCTGAGACCGGCGGGCATGGCAATCCGCTGGCAGAGGCTCTCATGTATCTGATCAGGCTGGGTCGGTGGCTGGAGCAGGAGGTATTGGTACTGGCTAGGGGATGGCAAGCATGGCCATTGAACGTGGCTTGCGACTGATATCGCCATAAAAAAACCGCCATCAGGCGGTTTTTTTATGCTGCTGGCCCTTATTTCAGGGCTTTCTTCAGCTTCTTGATTTTGCTCTCGTGCTTGGCAATTTTCTCGAGGCGGGTGGCGATCTTCTTCTTGATCTCTTTCTTGCTGACTTTGGCCATCTGGCGTGCTCCTTTTGGCTGTGATGACACTCGCGGTGTCGGGGGTAGGTCAGTCCATGAAACACCAGAGTGCCACAGGGTTGCTGATGACACCAACCTTTCGCTCAAAATAACGGCAGACAGCATGCTGGCGTAGGGCCTTGTGCTGCGACGCTACGAAGCCAGAACAGGGGAATGGCAGGGCAATCGACAGCCATAAAAAAAGCGCCCCGCGGGGCGCTTTTGTATCGGTGCGTGAGGGCGATCAGGCCTTTTTCAGGTAGGCGGCGACCAGCACGATCTGCACGCCGTTGACCTTGCCTTCGATGTGCAGCGGGTTGTTGGTGAGGCGGATGCCCTTCACCAGGGTGCCGCGCTTGGCGGTGAAACCCGCCCCCTTGACGTCCAGATCCTTGATCAGGGTCACCGAGTCACCTTCGACCAGTACGGCGCCGTTGGAGTCGACGGTCGGTACGCTGTCGTCATCCTCACTGGCCAGGCCGGCTTCGGCCCAGGCTTTGGTCTCGTCTTCCATGTACATCATGTCCAGCATGTCCTGGGCCCACACCTCGCCTTGGGCGGAGAGGCTTTTCAACTGGCGCCACGCCATGACCTGTACCGCAGGTACCTGGCTCCACATGCTGTCACCCAGGCAACGCCAGTGGTTGACCACTGTAGTTTCTGGCTGCTCCAGCTGGCCACGGCAGGTGTCGCACAGGGCAACGCTGTGATCATCATCGCTGGCCGGAGAGTGGGGGACCGCGAAGGCAGTCAGCGCCTGCTCGGCACCGCACAGTTCACACTTGGCGCCCGCGCGCGCTTGCAGGATGGCATTGATGGTCATGTTTTGGTTCCATTCACGTTGGTAAAATGGCCCGCGCTGGGCAGGCCAAGATAATGAAGGGGCGGAATATACCACAAAACCCCGCTCTTTGTCAGGCTAAGCCCCGCCGCAGGGCTATGGCGGGGCGGAGGAATGGGCCGAAGGGGCTCTCTTTGCCCGTGCTGAAGCCCGGTGATGGCGGCACACCCATGCCGGCGCAGCATGGATGAGAGTGCTTTTTGGCGCGGGATCGCTAGAATGAGCCTCCATTTTGACGGCAGAACAGGGGCGCGCGTGCTGGCTCAACGTTTTCAACAACTGGACCGGCTGCTGAGCGAAGCCCGGCACTGGTGGCAATACCAACCCTATCATCACCTTGACCTCGCCTTTGCCAAGGCGGCGCCGGCGCTGGCTGAGCGGCTCAATGCCCTGTCGCTGGCCGAGATTGAGCGGCTCGATGGCGACATGCCTGCCCTGTGCGAGCTGCTGGCCCCCTGGATCCCGCAGGGTTCAGCGTTGCATGCTCTGAGCGCGTTGCCGACCCTGACGGGCGACCCCATCCCGTGCGAGCGGACCATGGCGATGTACATGCCGGGGCGCAAGCAGGCCCAGATTGAAGCCTTCACCGCCTGCCTACCCGCCCATCGCGGCCCCTATCTGGAGTGGTGTGCGGGCAAGGGACACCTGGGGCGGCTGGTCTCCCTGCACCGTCAAGCCGAGGTGCTGAGCCTGGAGCTGCAGGCGCCCCTGTGCGAAGAGGGGCGCCTGCTGGCCGCCCGCGACGGCGCCCGGATGGCATTTGTCTGTGCCGATGCCTTCGCCGATGAGACCGCCCAGCTGATTGCACCGGCCCATCACGCCATGGCGCTGCACGCCTGCGGCGAGCTGCACACCCATCTGATTGAACAGGTGGCGGCGCGCGGTGCCAAGGGGGTGACCCTTTCCCCCTGCTGTTATCACCTGATCCGCACCAGCCACTACCGCCCGCTCTCCGGCCCGGCCAAGGCTAGCGTGCTGCAGCTTGCCAAGAGCGATCTGAAGTTGCCGCTGCAGGAGACGGTCACCGGCGGCGCCCGCATCGCTCGCCTGCGGGAGCAGGAGGTGGCCTGGCGGCTGGCCTTTGACTGCCTGCAGCGCCAGGTGCGCGGGGTGGATGAGTATCTGCCGGTGCCCAACATGCAAAAGAGCCTGCTGACCGGCACCTTCGAGGATTTCTGTGGCTGGGCGGCCGAGCGAAAGGGGCTGCTGTTGCCGGCCGGCCTCGACTACGCCGGGTTTCTGGCAAAGGGGGAGGCGCGCTATGGCGATGTCGCCCGCATGGAGCTGGTGCGTCACCTGTTTCGCCGTCCGCTGGAGCTCTGGCTGGTGCTGGATCGCACGCTCTTCCTGCAAGAGCAGGGCTACCGGGTGGAGGTGGGAGAGTTTTGCGACAAGCCAATGACCCCCCGCAATATCCTGATCCGCGCGGTGCGCACGCCAGAAAGATAAGCGGCGGGTCCCGTCGTTGCGGTGTCTGTTGCAGCGGCTTGCTGTTTACCCTGATGTCGCCGATTGGGGCGTTTGTTTTGTTGAAAGAGCGGCTTTTCCGCTCTTTTTTCATTTTTCTTCGGTTTATTTACATATATCCGGCCGCCGCGTAAAAACATCGGTCCACAATGCATTTTATGGCGGCCGACCGGCAGAGTGAATTGGCTCACAGTTCCAACAATATTCTTAATTCTCATCGTGAATTTAGTGGCTGATAATATTACTCTCGATGCGACTCTTATCCCGACGTTATTCTGACATAAGGACTGTCTGTTATGTTCAAGCCTACACATTGTGCCTGGCTGGTTGCGGCTGCCTGCGCATTGCCAAGTCATGCCATGAATATTCAACCCGATCCACAAAATGCCGGTGGATATGTGATTTCCGCACCGGATCTGGCGGCGGTTGAAAAATCCAAGACGGCCAATCCCATGTACGGGATCTGGGCAAAGGCGTTGGCGACACGTTCCAATACCATTGTCGATGCCATCAAACCGAGGGCGGCCAGCAACCCGGATAACGTCAAACGGGTCGAGCGGGTATTCACCGAATCGGACTGGGATTATTTAACCCAGATGGCGGCGCCGGAATATACCTACGAACGCTTCTTGCGGGCGGTCGGTAAATTCCCGGCTTTTTGCGGTGAATATACCGATGGCCGTGATGCCGATGCCATCTGCAAAAAATCCATCATCACCGCTTTTGCCCATTTCGCTCAGGAGACCGGCGGCCACATTGCCAAAGAGAATATCTCCGACAACCCGTTGGCCCTGGAGGAGTGGCAACAGGCGCTGGTGCACGTGCGCGAAATGGGCTGGTCGGAGGGGCAGACCGGCTACACAACCGGCTGCGGCCAGAACGACTGGCAGAACAAGAAGTGGCCCTGCAGCACAGGGCAGGGTTATTTCGGCCGCGGCGCCAAGCAGCTATCTTACCACTTCAACTACGGCGCCTTCTCCGAGGCGATGTTTGACGGCGATGCGTCTGTGCTGCTCAACAACCCAGGGCTGGTGGCGGACTCCTGGCTCAACCTCGCCTCCGCCATCTGGTTCTTCCTGACCCCGCAGGCTCCCAAGCCCGCCATGCTGCACGTGATTGACCGCACTTGGGTGCCCTCCCAGCGCGAGATCGCCGCCGGTATCGGCTACGGCTTTGGCACCACCATCAACGTCATCAACGGCGGCATCGAGTGCGGCGAGCAGAACAAGGATAAGGGTCAGCCGGTCAACCGCATCCGCTACTGGGAAGGGCTGGCCAAGCATTACGAGATCCCGCTCAAGGCCGACGAGAAGAACACCTGCTGGCAGCAGACTCCCTATGGCAGCCTCAACCTCAACGGCGCCACCGACGTGCTCTACACCAACTGGGACGGCAACTGGAAATACTATCCGGATCGGCCAGGCGGCTACTCGTTCGAATGTGAACTGGTGGGGTTCCAGACCGCCTACTCGGCGCTGGTGCCAGGAGATTACGAGAAGTGTGTGACCAACTTCTACGGCTCCCACGCCAACTGGCCCAAGGTGCGAGTAGTGGCCAAGCTGGATCCTGCGCCGGTTGACCCGACCGATCCCCCCGTGGGCGATGTACCTGCCTGGAGTGCCAGCAAGGTCTATACCGCGGGCAATCAGGTGAGCTACAAGGGGGCCATCTATCAGGCCAAGTGGTGGACCCAGGGCAATGAACCGGGCAAGGGGGATCCCTGGGTGCTGGTGCCGGCGAAATAAAGCAAAGCGGCCTGGATCAATTCGCGAGACGATTGATACATCTATTCAGCCAAGTAGGGGGACAGATTGTCCCCCTTGTTCCATATCCGACATGGAAAAATTGAGTTTGCATTTAATTTGGCAAGAGAGGGCGATACTCCGGCCCTTATCACTTATATGAGGGCCCGATGAGGGGGATAATAACCGACAGCCACAGATGCTGATGTTGGAAGTCAGTCATTTATATCGAGCTGACTCAGTTCTTTATCTTGGGGTGAAGCCAGCTGAACTTTATTCAGCTGAGCATTGATGATGTGTTGCCTTATTAAACTGGCCCTTGTTTTATCCATCAGGCATGCCTCACCCAGCCGATATTTTATCGGGAAATGACATGCAAGAGTTAAAAGGATTGGCCGCCATCTCGCCATGGGATATCACTGTGCAAATGAGTAAACATCAGGGAGCAACCCCATGTTCAATATTGCCGTGCATGTTGAAATACCGCTGACAGAGGTCGGGGAGGGCATCAAGGCGGCCAAATTTCAGGGCCCGGAAGGCAACCGGATTGCATTGCAGGTGCGCTGGCCGCCGGCTTTGTGAGTCATCTCGCAGCCGGTTTTGTGATGGGGACGGTGGCCGACGAGGGCGCAACATGGTACTCATCTGATCCGGCAGTGGCTGCAATGACGCGATCAGGTCAGCGACGACAAGCGACAACAAGATGCAAGGAGCAGTGATGAAGGGACATTGTTTGTGTGGCGGGATTGAGGTCTCGGCCGGCGATCACCAGGAGGTGGGGGTGTGTCACTGCAGCACCTGTCGGCGCTGGTCGGGCGGCCCGCTGTTTGCGGTGCACTGCGGCAAGGAGGTGCACTTTAGCGGGCTCACCCCGGTGGCCTATCGCTCCTCGGAGTGGGCGGAACGGGGCTTTTGTCCCACCTGCGGCACCCACCTTTTCTATCACCTGTTGCCAACGGATGAGTACATAGTGCCGGCCGGCCTGTTTCAAAACGAATCTTTCCAATTGGCGAGCCAGATCTTCATCGACGAGAAGCCCGATTTTTACGAGCTGAAAAACGAGACACCAACCCTGACCGGTCAGCAGGTGTTCGAGCAGTTTGCGCCCAAGCCGTGAGCATGGGGCGAGGTAGCGTGAGCATCGGCCGCAATCAAAGGAACAGACCATGCAATTGGTAGTGATGCGCCACGGGCAAACCCCGGCCAATGCCGAGGAGCGCTATCAGGGGGCGCTGGATATCGGTCTGAGCGACACCGGCGTGGCCCAGATCAGCGCGCAGGCAAAGATGCTGGTCTTGGCGCAGGCCCCGTTTCAGCGGCTGCTGAGCTCCCCCTTGCTGCGGGCACGGCAAAGTGCGGCCCTGGTGGCGGACGAGCTGGCGTTGCCGGTGATGCTCGCCCCCGCGTTTCGTGAGCGCCATGTCGGGGTGTTCGAGGGGCTGACCCAGCAAGAGGCGCGGGAGCGTTATCCTGCGCTGTGGGCCCGCAACATCACCCGGCGCTGGGCCGAGGCACCGCCCGGCGGCGAATCGCTGGACGAAGTCATTGCCCGGGTCGGGCAGGGACTGGCGGAACTGGCGCAGAGTTGCCATCAGGAGCGGGTGTTGCTGGTGGCGCACGGCGTGGTGGCCAAGGTGATCCGGGCGCTGACCGTGGCGGGATTTGACGACTTCTTCGAGTGGCAGCTGGCCAACGGAGCCCTGCTGGAGGTGTCGCTGGCATGTGACGACGCTGGCGGGCCGCTGCGTCTCTTTGCCCGGCCGGGCAGTGAACATGGTCTCGCTACCTTGAATTGAGGAAGGCGCCAGGCCTGATGATTGTCTATCAGGCGTGGCATCGCCTATCAGGGGGAATCTGGCAGCGCCTTCCTTGAGCAGTTGCGCCCCTGTTTCTTGGCCAGATAGAGGGCGGTATCGGCCCGGCGCACCATGCGTTCCACCGTATCCTGCGGGCCCAGACTGGCACTGATGCCGATGCTGATGGTGAGCGGCACCTCGGTGCCTGCGCCCAGCTGATGCAGCTGCGACTCGACGGCGAGGCGGATCCGCTCCGCACTGGCCCAAGCCAGCTCCAGCGAGGTTTCCGGCAGCAGCACGATGAACTCCTCGCCGCCCCAGCGGCCCAGCATGTCCACCTCCCGCAGCTGTTTGGCAACCCGCTTGACCAGGCTCAAGATGGCCTGATCGCCCTGTTGATGGCCATAGGTGTCGTTGATCTGCTTGAAGTGATCGATGTCGATCAGCAGCAGGCTCATGGTGTGACTGAAGCGCTGGCAGCGCTGCATCTCCAGCTTGACCAGCTCGTCGAAGCGGCGCCGGTTGGCGATCCCGGTGAGGGGATCCGTGGTGGCCGCCACCTTGAGCTCCTCCACCAGCTTGGCCCGCTCCGAGATGTCCCGCAGGATGGCGGTCATCTCGGTGGTCTGGCCCAGGTTGATCTTGGCGATGGTCACCTCCAGCGGAAATTCGCTGCCGTCGCGGCGCAGCCCCATCACGGAGGCGCGGGCGTGCATGGGGCGCGAGTTGATGGGGGAGTTGCTGAAGGCCTTGAAATAGCCGTCGTGGTTGGCCCGAAAGCGCTGGGGCAGCAGGGTTTCCAGCCGCTTGCCGAGGTAGCTTTCGTCCACCCCGAACATCTCGCAGGCGGCGGTGTTGATAAGTTCGATGCGCGACTCGCTGCTGACGCTGATGATGCCGTCATAGGCGGAGTTGACCACCGCCTCGAAGCGCTTGCGGCTCATCTTGAGCGCCTCTTCCAGCTGCTTTTTGGCGGTGATGTCGATAGCGGTGACCATGATGCGGGTGATGCGGGACTGCTCGGGAATGATGGGGGAGATGACAAAGCGCCACCAGCTGGTGCGCGACAGGGTGTCGATGGGCAGCTCGCTCTCGAGCCCGGTCTGCTGGCTCACACACTCGTGCATCGGCTGCTCTATGCTGCCGGTGATGTAGCGGGGAAACATCTCGCCCAGGCGCTTGCCGATGCAACCCAGCACATCCAGCTCGAAGGCCTGGGCAAAGGTGTCGTTGGCGGAGATGAGGGTAAAGCGATCGTCCTTGTCGAGGGAAAACACCGCGACGGCGGCACCGATGGCATCGAGAGAGGACTTGATATCGGCGTGGGAACCCTGTGTGAACATGCAACCTCCATGGCGAATAACATATTGATATTCAGTATAGTGCGGCCGCTTTGATACCCGGTTGGCGGGAGCCGGGCAGGGGCCGGCCACAGAGCGCCCGCTCTGGCAAACTGGCCGGTCGGCCCGGATTGGGCTTTACTTGCGGGCATCTACAAACGGCACCGGATCCGGCGCAGCGGTCTGGTCAGCGCAACGAAGCAGGGAGGGCGAGATGAAGATCAGCATCGAGGCACATATCGAGCAGGAGATAGAGGCGGTCTGGTGGGCCTGGAACGATCCAGACTGCATCGCCAGGTGGAATGCGGCCTCCAGCGACTGGCACACCACCAGCAGCCGGGTCGATCTGGTGGTGGGTGGGCGCTTTTGCCATCACATGGCCGCCAAAGACGGCAGCGCCGGTTTTGATTTCACCGGCACCTTTACCCGGGTGGAGGCGCCGACCCGCCTCTCGTTCTTGATGGATGACGGGCGCGAGGTCGATGTGCGGTTTGCGAGCGAGGCGGGCGGCACCCGGGTGCAGGAGACCTTCGATGCCGAGACGAGCCACACCCCGGCTCAGCAGCAGGCGGGCTGGCAGGGGATCCTCGACAACTTCAAGCGCTACGTGGAGGCGGCAGGCTAGGGGAGAGGTGCCAGTACCAATAAAAAACCACCGCCAGACGTCGGTGGTTTTTTATTGCGCCCTGATTGTGGGGCTCATACCGCTGGCGTTGCCGGCGGGTAGCGCGAAGGCGTTACTCCTCGATATCCAGCAGCACCAGGATGGCGCTGTCACCGCCCCACTCGCGGGGGGCCTGATGGAACGCCTGTACATTGGGGTGTTGGGCCAGCCAGCTCGGGATGCGCTGCTTGAGGATATGTTTGCCGATGCCGTGCATCACGGAGGCGACGTGAATGTTCTCGCGTCGGCAGAGAGTCAGCAGGGCCGCCAGCTCCTGTTTGGCCTGCTGCTGGTTCATGCCGTGCAGGTCCAGGTAGATCTCCGGCGGATAGCTGCCGCGCTTGAGCTTTTTGAGCTCGAATTTCGACACATCTTCGCGCACGTAACGGGTCGGTCCATCCTCTTCCAGATGGGGCTGGTATTCATCGCTGAAATAGTGGTCAACCCCAAGGGATTCGCGGCTCTCACGCATTTCGCGTTTCTGCTTGACCGGGCGTAACTCGGCCCTTATGGTATCTTGCTTGATTTTCCGGGTACCTTTTATCGCATCGCGGAACAGCAGGGTTTCCTCGTCTGTCGGTGAGGGCGTTTTTTTCATCAGGTACTCGTCTTGCTCGCTGTATAGAATTCTCGGGCCGGATATTACTCGACTTGGAGGTGGATTTGGACAAGATATTTATCGATGAGGTGGTTGCCGAGATGCACACCATCCAGGACATGTTGCGCTGGGCCATGAGTCGTTTCAACGACGCCGGGATCTTCTACGGACATGGTACCGACAACGCCTGGGATGAGGCCGTGCAGCTGGTACTGCCCGCGCTACATCTGCCGCCGGACGTGGATCCGGCCATGCGCCACTCCCGCCTGACCACCAGCGAACGGCACCGCATCGCCGAGCTCATCATCCGCCGCGTGCAGGAGCGCATTCCCGCCCCCTACCTGACCAACAAGGCCTGGTATGCCGGTTGGGAGTTCTACGTGGACGAGCGGGTGCTCATTCCCCGCTCCCCCATCGCCGAGATGGTGGCCAACCGCTTCGCCCCCTTCCTGAAAGACGAACCGACCCGGATCATGGATCTCTGCACCGGCTCCGGCTGCATCGCCATCATCATGGCCCACGAGTTCCCGGAAGCGGAAGTGGATGCCATCGACATCAGCGTCGATGCCCTCAACGTGGCCGAGCGCAACATCAACGATCACGGCTTGGAGCAGCAGGTCATTCCGATCCGCTCCGATCTGTTCCGTGATCTGCCGGTCGGCGACAAGTACGATCTCATCGTCTCCAACCCGCCCTACGTGGACTCCGAAGACATGTCGGATCTGCCGGACGAGTTTCGCCACGAACCCGAGCTGGCGCTGGCCTCCGGCTCCGATGGCCTCAAGCTCACCAAGCGCCTGCTGGCCAATGCCGCCGATTTCCTGAAAGACGATGGCGTGCTGGTGGTCGAGGTGGGCAACAGCATGATCCATCTGGAAGCCCAGTTCCCTGACGTGCCCTTCACCTGGGTGGAGTTCGAGAACGGTGGTCACGGCGTGTTCGTGATGACCCGTGCCGAGCTGGTGCAGTACCAGGACCATTTCGCGATTTACAAGAGCTAAGCAGGAGCAAGCATGGCAGGGAACAGTTTCGGCCAACTCTTTCGGGTTACCACCTTCGGCGAGAGCCACGGCCTGGCGCTGGGCGCCGTGGTCGACGGCTGCCCGCCGGGGCTTGAGATAAGCGAGGCGGATCTGCAGGGGGATCTGGACCGGCGCAAGCCCGGCACCTCCCGCTACACCACGCCGCGTCGCGAGCCGGACGAGGTGAAGATCCTCTCCGGGGTGTTCGAGGGCAAGACCACAGGCACCTCCATCGGGCTGCTCATCGAGAACACCGATCAGCGCTCCAAGGACTACTCCGACATCAAGGACTTGTTCCGTCCGGGCCACGCCGATTACACCTATCACCAGAAGTACGGCCAGCGCGACTATCGCGGCGGCGGTCGCTCCTCCGCCCGTGAAACCGCCATGCGGGTGGCGGCGGGGGCCATTGCCAAGAAGTACCTGAAACAGGTGCACGGCATCGAGATCACCGGTTTTCTCTCCCAGCTCGGCCCCATCAAGGCCGAAGCCTTCGACGCCGCGCAGATCGAGCAGAATCCCTTCTTTTTCCCCGATGCGGGCAAGCTGGAAGCGCTCGACCAATACATGCGCGATCTGAAGAAAGAGGGCAACAGCATCGGTGCCAAGGTGCAGGTCATCGCCAGCAATGTGCCGGTGGGTCTGGGTGAGCCGGTGTTCGATCGTCTCGACGCCGACATCGCTCACGCCATGATGGGCATCAATGCGGTGAAAGGGGTGGAGATCGGTGACGGGTTCGCGGTGGTGGAGCAAAAGGGCTCCGAGCATCGCGACGAGATGACCCCGGCCGGCTTTGCCAGCAACCATGCGGGCGGCATTCTGGGCGGCATCTCGTCGGGTCAGGATATCGTGGTGAGCATGGCGCTCAAACCCACCTCCAGCATCACGGTGCCGGGCAAAACGATCAATACCGAAGGCGAGGCCATCGAGATGATCACCAAGGGTCGCCACGATCCTTGCGTCGGCATTCGCGCCGTGCCCATCGCCGAGGCGATGCTGGCCCTGGTGCTGATGGATCACCTGCTGCGCCACCGTGCCCAGAACCAGGGCGTGCTGACGCATACTCCGCAGCTGCGCTGATCGGCTTGTTCACCACTCGGCTGATCGGGTGGCGCTACCGCAGACAAAATGAAAAGGCGACCTCAGGGTCGCCTTTTTGATGGCCATTCATCCCCTATTGGCGATTGGGCCGGGGGACGTGTCGGCCGCCGGGTTGTCGAGCCGGCAGGTGGGCAGGGTGGGGTTGCCGCTTGCCGGCGGCAGGTTGGCGATCGCCGCATCGACCCGGGCCAGGGTGTCGTCATCGATGGCGCTGTTGGCAAACATCAGGCTGACCGGCTGGTGGTGGAGCAGCAGCTGGCAGTGGATAAAACCGTCGGCCCCCAGCTGTTGCAGCCGGTAACGAGCGTATTGCCACTCGACGATGATGCCGTCGAGGCGGCGGGCCAGCAGCAGATCGATCAGCCGATCGTCGCTGTTGTATTCACTCGCCTGTTTCAGGGCCGGGCAGGATGCCATCAGCTGGGTCGGCCGGGTGCCGCGCAGCTTGCCAAGGCGCAGCTGGCTTTGCTGGCAGAGCCCCTGCAGGCTCTGCACATCCTGCCAGGGTTCACGCTGACCGGGGATGGGATCGCTGCTCAGCAGCACAAAGGTGCTGCGCCGATAGGGGGCCGAGAAGCGGGCGAAGGCGCGCCGCTCCGACGTATCGAGCGCCCCCATGGCGAGATCGAGTTGCTGCTGCTCTATAAGATGAAGGGCCCGGGCCCAGGGCAGGTTGCGAAAGCGGGGCGAAAGCCCCGCCTGGGCCAGGATCTGGCGGGTCAGGCTCACGTCCAGCCCATCCAGCGTCCCCTGAGCATTGATGTAGCTGAACGGTGGCCAGTGGCCCCAAGCGACGGACAACCTGGTGTTGGCCTGCAGCGGCAGAGTGAGGGCAAGCATCAGCAGCAACAGCCAGTACCGGCCGGCAGACAGAAAATGAACACGCATGAACCTGAACCTCCTTGTTGCAGGATCGCCGCGGCGGCGTCGCCATGGTCTGGCATCAAGCATAGCCTGATTCGAATGAGTTCTTGAACGGCTTTTCTCGGCGGGACGGTGACCGGCTTTTGGCAAACATGCTGGGAGGAACATCACATTTTTCTCGTTTCTCCTCAATAACTCCGTTAGACTGCGCCCCTATTCTTTCCCCTTTGCTCTGCTCCCCGGGGAAATCGTTGTGTTCTCAACAGGCCCGGATCTGGCGAGATGGCATCGGCTCAGCAGAGGAGCCCCATCACGGATCCCCGGCGCCCCTATCCCTAGCAGGTAACTATGAGTTTTACTTCCCTCGGTCTGGCCGAACCCTTGTTGCGTGCCGTTGCCGAGCAAGGCTACGACACCCCGTCTCCCATTCAGCAACAAGCGATCCCGGCGGTACTGGCTGGCCGTGATCTGATGGCGGCAGCCCAGACCGGGACCGGCAAGACCGCAGGTTTTACCCTGCCGATGCTGCAACGCTTGACCGAGAGCAAGCGCAAGGTCTCCCCGAATCGCATCCGTGCCCTGGTGCTGACCCCGACCCGCGAACTGGCCGCCCAGGTGGGCGAGAGCGTGCGCAACTACGGCAAGCACCTGCCGATCCGCAGCCACGTGGTATTTGGCGGCGTGAGCATCAACCCGCAGATGATGGCGACTCGCCGTGGTCTGGACGTGCTGGTGGCCTGCCCGGGCCGCCTGATGGACCTTTACAACCAGAACGCCGTCAAGTTCGACGAAGTGGAAATTCTGGTGCTGGACGAAGCGGACCGCATGCTTGATATGGGCTTTATCCGCGACATCCGCCGCATCCTGGCTCTGCTGCCGAAAAAGCGTCAGAACCTGCTCTTCTCCGCCACCTTCGCCGACGAAATTCGCGAGCTGGCCACTGGCCTGTTGGACAACCCGGCGGTGATCGAAGTGACCCCGCGCAACAGCACCGCCGAGCGCATCGAGCAGCTGGTGCACCCGTGCGACAAGGCCAACAAGATTGCCCTGCTGAGCCACCTCATCTCCAGCAACAACTGGCAGCAGGTGCTGGTGTTTACCCGTACCAAGCACATCGCCAACCGGGTTGCCGAGAAGCTTGAGAAAGACGGCATCAGCGCCGCCGCCATCCACGGCAACAAGAGCCAGGGGGCCCGTACCCGCGCCCTGTCCGGCTTCAAGGATGGCAGCGTGCGCGTCATGGTGGCGACCGACATCGCTGCCCGCGGCCTCGACATCGACAAGCTGCCCCAGGTGGTCAACTTCGAGCTGCCAAACGTGGCGGAAGATTACGTGCACCGTATCGGCCGTACCGGCCGTGCCGGCGCCGCCGGTCACGCCATCTCCCTGGTGGCGGCAGACGAGGGCAAGCTCATCAAGGCCATCGAGCGGCTGACCAAGCAGAGCATCCCCTGCGAGCAGGTGGCCGGCTTCGAAGCCTCCCGCGAGACGCTCGACAACATCGCCCGTGGCATCGGTGCGCCGCTGCGCAAAGAGCCGCGCGATCCGAGCGAGCAGCGCCGTGCGCCACGTCCGCAAGGCCAGGGCCAGCGTCAAGGTGCCGGTCGCTCCGGCAATGGCGCCGGTGGTAACGGTGGTGGCAATCGCACTGGCAACGGCGGCAAGCCCAAGCCCCAGGGTGGCCAGCGTCCGGCCGATGGTGCCGGCAAACCGGCCCAGGCTCGTCGTCCCCGTCGCGCTACTCACAACCAGTAAACGGCCTGGGAGCCTGCTCCCTCGCTCGGTTGATGTAAAAAGCCCCGCCAGTCTGGCGGGGCTTTTTCATTAAATACCTTGCTGGATCCAGTCGAGGTGATTGGATTTGAAAAGATCGACGCCGGTTTGTCGTATCGAGTCTATCCACGTCGTAGCACCTTGATCGCTTACCTTGTAGTGAGTAATGGCGATCTCCTTGATGATCCTGTGTTCGTTTTCAAGGGTTGTGGGCATGAGGCCCGCATCATCGGTATTGATACAGACCCTGACCGGCCCACGGCGCAGACCGAATCGATTTGCGCTGTTACCGGCTTGCAAAGCCTCCGTTGTCGGCGGGCTCCAGCGGAATATGGGGTGCTCTTCGTAGCTCTCCAATCGGCCGATATAGAGGTTGGAAGTCGGGCAGGCCTCAAGCACCCACTGGTTTTGGCTGAACTTTTCCAGCATCAGATCTTGTAGTGCCTCATAAAACTCCAGATCTTCATCCGTCAAATAATCTTTGCGAGAGTCAGCAAGGGTTGGCATATCGGCAAGGCCTTTGGTAACCGGCAATGTTGGATGATATTGGATGTGAACCCACTCCTCCTTTTTACTGGCGGGTTTTTCATCGAGATAATGTCGCCAAATATCTTGTTCTGGTGTACCGAGCTGTTTGCTCAAATCAAGGTCTGCGCATTTCTGCAGCTTGGCCCAATCGGGTAACCAGAGCGGCTTTTCCAGCCCAAGGACACCATGCTCTTTATTCACCATATCCGGGCAGTTACGTCGTAATAGCCATGCTTGATGCAGTTGGATTGGGGAGTACTCCTCGTTATAAACAAGCCGTGAGTAGATCCGGATTTTTTCCTGAATACGCAGCAAGGTGGCTTGAAATGTCGATACCTGATGGCCCAGTTCAAGACCACGCTGATAACTCCAGACGAGATTATCCAGATATTCTCTGATGGGGAGGTAGCAACTATGTTGGCGCTTGGCCCAGTCGTAAGGATTAATGCCAATCGCCAATCCATGGCCAATGCGATCACCCGGGCGATAATCACAGAAGGTGACGGCTTCATCGATGGTTCTCATTCCGCTTAAAATATGAGCAAAGTCTTCTCCCGCATGTAGAGTCACAAAGGGTTGGCGTAAGCGCTTTTCAATCGGATAGTGCTGGGGGAAAAGCGCACTTCTCAGTACTCTGATCGCCGGTGCAAACACCTCGATAGGAAGGTGGTTTTCATTTCCCGCAACATCAATTCCGCGCAGCAGTGCCCGAAGATCGACCCGGGTGCTGTCGGGAAAGGGGATTACCGGAATGCGCGCTGAATCCAGAGTGACGGAGTGAAAAAAATGCTGCAGATCACGGGTTTTTTGAAAAAAAGATTCGCGTGATGATAAATATCTGCGGTCTTTGATTTCTTTAGGATTTTGCCGAGAGAAGTGTGCGACAAAATGAACCCGGTTATGAATATTGTTATTTAATAGCTGTTTAGCCCATAAAACTGTGTTTTTAATGATGTCATCAGGGCCGACTCTAAACTCTCTGAAGTGATTGTCAGGAAGATCGGATAATAGGCTGAATGATTTGTAATTTATGGTGTTTGAAGTGGGTTTTCTATATGAGAACCCAAAAAAACTGACAAAATCCCCCAGTCCGACACCGGAGACCACCATATAGTTTCTTAATATGTTGGCACAGAGAATAAAGCTGGAGAGCAATCCATATTGATTTAGTTTTTGGGAGGCAAGGAGCAGTGCAATAATTAATAACAGCCAACGACCCGTACTCTTCTCATCCAGCGCAGCTTGCAGCAGGCGCTGGGAAAGAGAATCAGCAATGTCATAGCGGATAATTGGTGTTTGCTCTTTGGCAAGATAAAGATCCAAGTGTTCCCAGTCCACCCGTGCTGGTGGATTTTTATTCTGCTTATCACTCCACAGCTCCGTGACGAGCTGCGCATAGATAGCATGAAATAGCACAGGTAGATGATTTTTATTTCTATGACCACTGTTAAAGAGTGAATGTTCCTGGCGGCTCGGCCATTTTTTATTGTCGAGTTCTTTTCTGGATGGGTATTTATAATTCAGCGCAAAATCGGCCAATGAAAGGCTATGGTGGCCGTGGCCACCAAGATGCACATGATTATCGGCAATAGGCTTGCCATCAAAGCGCTTGGGTAAAGCGCTGATACACTGGGTGCGAGCGAGCTCAATCATCTGCTCGGCAGAGAGAATGCCGTGGTTGAGTAAATGGGCATAACCGGCACCTATTATCCAGGCCGAGTCAACCTGCGTTAATAGAGAGAGCCAGTTATCGAGATCACCATGTTTCACTTCAAACCGGTCGCCGCACCAGTCGAGATAGTGCTCGCTTAGCTTGCTGAGCAGTTGAGCCAGATCCGCTTTTTGCTCCGTCGACTCCAACCATTGCAATAGCGCCGGCTTTATATCTTCCTCGCGTATTTTTCCCGGCAGATAGGATTGAAAATCTTGTAGTGCGAGGCGGTATTGTGTTGACCATTTGACGTCAAGCTCAGATCTTAGATAAACATCCAGTAGTCTATCTGATGCCAAGGGGGCACAGGAACTTATAATATGTGTAGATAGACTAAGCATTTAAACTGCCTTGTTTAAATTTGGAATCCAACGCAGCATACAATCTTACAATGTCCGCTCCTTTATGTAAGTTGTTAACATCACCAAATATATTGACAAGCTTTTCATAGAGGGAGTAAATAACCACCTTGCTATATTTATCAGAGTTCAAATTGTTTTCTATATATGAGATAACATCTTTTAATTTCATTTCGCCAAAGAGGTTTTTAACAGCAGTTTTAGCATCACTTTGTTGTCTTTCACTTGCTCTTTTCTTTGCTTGCCCATTTTTTTTGGTGGTCGACCTTGGTGATGGTGAAGTCCAGTTTGACTGGTTAGTTATTCTCGAGGAGGTTTTTTTATCGTCAAATTTAACAAAAATAGGGTGTTCCGGGAATTCAGATAATAAGTGCGACACTCATGGATGAATGGCGAGAGGTGGCCAACTGCTGATTGGTGGT